>JAUWNG010000224.1 GCA_030612765.1 Planctomycetota bacterium | reverse complement strand
GTTCGGGCGGCGGCATTATGCGACGACGCCCGTCTACAACGGCACTTAAAAACCCGCCCCGGCAACCCATTTCGCCCCAACGCCCGCCACCGTTCCCCCGCAGTCGCCAACGCCAGCTAAAAAAGTGCGTTCCTGCACCCGCACTGGCGTCTCGCCAGTGCCGGCGGCAAGAACACTGGCGAGACGCCAGTGCCACCCACAAACACAACTACAATGAGGTGCTACCGCTTCTGGAGATTGCGTTCGATTTGCCGGGCCTTTTCGCTGTAACTCCAATATTCGATGTCGCGTTTTTCGGGCCGGGCGTCGCGCGCCGACGAGGCCAGATCATCGTCGGCGAACCCCTCGCCGCGCATGTCCCAACTCTTGCAGCCCGAAATCCCCAACGCCAACACCAAAGCCACCGCCAGCCACCAATGGCCGGACAGAAACAGCTTGCCGACAGAGTGAAGAAAAGATGTCATGGTGATACTCGCCTTGAAACGGAAGGGAGGAAAATGGTCGGGAAGTCTCTCAGAAACCGCCCAACAAGTCCAGCCCAATTTCCGCGGCCGCAACGTCTTGACCCGCAACGAGTTGCACATTCATCCCTCGTTCCCACGCTCCGAGTGGGAACGCACCGCCGGAACGCTCCGAGGTTGTGAACTTTTTGTAGGGTGCGTGAAACGCACCATAACCGGTAGTGCATGGTGCGTTTCACGCACCCTACGGATTGTGGTCTTAACGACGCCAAATCGAAAAATCCACATCCTCTCCGCGTCACCCCAACAACGCTACCGGGAAATCTGAAAACACGGTCGCCAACGACACGCCGTTTTTGTCGAATGGGCAAGCCTGACCGGTAAAGATGTTCGTCAGCGGGCGGTTCGGCGGCAGGGCGGGAATCAACAAGCGGGTGTCACGCCAAACCGTCTCGCCCAACGGACGCCACGGATCATGGGGTTCCTCATGAAACTGCGACGCCAAACGGGCCAGCAGTCGAGGGACGACGATGATCGCCGCTTCTTCCGGCTCTCCGGCCGAAGGGGTTCGTCGCCAGGCAAAAGCGCAAACGTGCTCGGCCGCGAAACCCTCGACGGCCAACGGCTCGTAGCGGCCCAGCCGGAACAGGTCGGCGTGGCGGCGGCGGAATTGCAACGCCTGATAGGTGACCAGCAGCTTCAGCCGGCTGTCGCGCGGATTTTCCGCAAGGTGCCGGGCCAGCGCCAACCGCTCCTCCGCACCGGTCACAACGGTCGCTTGAATCTCGGCCAGCAGCCACTTGCGGCGGTCGAAATCGACCGGCCGGCGGTTGTCGGGATCGACCAGCCAAAATTCCCAAAGCTCCTGGCCCTGGTACACGTCCGGCACGCCCGGCGAGGTCAACTTCAACAGCACTTGCGACAATGCGCTGTACAGCCCGAAATCGACCACGCGATCCTCGAACGCGCGCAACTCGGCCAGAAAGCGGTTCTTCGGATTGTCGTCCAGTACGCCGGCGACGAAATCTCGCACGGCGGCGTCGTATTCCTTGTTGGGGCTGATCCAACTGGTCCGCCGCTTTGCCTCGCGGGTGGCCTTCTCCATGTAGCCCTGTATCCGCTCGACGAACCGCGGCCACAACCCGGCGTCGGGCGGATCGAGCGGCCACACGCCGATCAGCGTTTGATAGAGGAGATATTCGTCGTTGCGGCTCGGCGCGGGCTGGCCGTCCACCTCGCGGCGGTGACGCCGGTTCAGCCGCGACCAACGATTGACGGCCGACCGCCACTGCTGCGGGATTTCGGAGATGACGTTGATCCTTGCCCGAACGTCTTCGCTTCGTTTTGTGTCGTGGGTGGTGGTGGCGATAAGAGAACCGGGGCGCTGTTCGAGCCGGCCGTGGTTTTCGGCGTGGAAATCGGCTACCGTGCCCGCGCCGCCGACCGGGTCGCCGCCCACCTCGTTCAGCGAGGCCAGCGGCAGGTATTGGTAGAAGGCGGTGTCCTCGATCCCCTTGGCGACCAGCGGGCTGGTGACTTGCTGGAAACGTCCGACGAACAGGTCGCGCTGGTCGCGTCCCGCCTCGTCCAGGCCCGGCGGTTGTTCCAACAGCAACACGTCGCGGATGAAGTCGAACAGGGTGGAATCGCGGGCGGGATTGCGCCGTTTGGCCTGGCCAACCGCGCGGTGGATCACACGCCGGTCGCGTTCCGAGACCCGGCGACGGCGGATGTAAGTGCGATATTCCGGGAAGCAAGTGAGGATTTCCCGCAGCGCCAGCCGCAAACTGTCCAGCGTGTAGTCGCGCGTGCGCCGGTGTCGCTCCGAGATGCGGTTTATCCGGTGGGCGAGCAGGTGCAGGTCGCTCGACATGGCCACCCGCAGGATCAGCAGCCTCGCTTGATGCGTCACTTCGCGGAAGTCGGTCCGCTGGCCGGTGAACCGCTTGTAGATTTTCAGCAGTTCGTGCAGCCCGGCGCGATCGGCCAACATGCGGTTGACCGGGTTGAGGAAGTCGTATCCGGTGGTTCCGGCCACGGGCCATGTTTCCGGCAGCGGCTCTTTCGGGCCGAGTATCTTTTCCACGAGCACGTAGAGCGGCAAGCGATACGTCGGATGATCGCCGTCGGCCGCCGGCCGTGAGTCGCTGGGTCGCCAGGGCAGCGTGGCGTCGTCCGGCGCTCCTTCCAGCAGCAGGTCGGACGGAGGATGGCCGCCCAGCCCGCGCCACAACTCGCCCAGCACCCGCGGCTCGACCACCTCCCAGCGGAACGCTTCCGAGACGGGCTTGTCGGCCGATGACGTTCGCTGTTCGATGAGCCGCCGTTGGGGCGCGCGGGCCCACC
>JAUWNG010000186.1 GCA_030612765.1 Planctomycetota bacterium | reverse complement strand
AACACTCCTACCCCCCCCCCGCCCACGCGCGGGCGGGGCGGCCCCCCCCCCGGGCCCCCCCCCCGCCCGAGACCCGCGGCGGGAACCGCGGAGGTTGGATCCTCATCGTTGTCAATCGTCGCTCTCCGGCGGCTGCCCGCGGTGGCCCTCCATCATCTCCTCCATCATCTTGACGAGTCGGTCCATGCGGCGGTTCATCTCGTCGAAGCGCCGTTCCAGCCGCTGGTCCCACCGATGAGGCAGCGGTTTAACCTGCATCTTGCCCTGCGGCGCGACCAGAACCCTGGCATGCGACTTTACAATGCCCGACATGCCGCGGCCGAGCATTCGCTCGACGAAGGGCCGAACGTTGGCCGGCAGCTTGCCGAGTTCCTTCTCGGTCAACTCCCATTTCTCGTCGTCGCGTCGGACCACGATCTTCGCCGGCTGGTTGCCCTTCTTGCTAATGACCACGCTCATGTTCGCCGGCAACGGTCTCAGGGGTATCAGCACGTCTTTCACGATGACGCCCGGTTGGAAGACGCGCAACTGCAACGAAGGGCGTTTGGCTTGGCCTTCTTTGCCCGGCCGCATCCCCTCCAGCCACATCTCCACCTTCTTCCAATCGGCGGCAGGCCCCGGCGGCGGGGGCGGCGGGCCGGGCTTGCGGCGGGCCTCTGCCGGCCGCTTGGCCGGCGTGGCCTCGATGGTCACACGTTTGCCACCACGGATCAACTCAATCTTCAGCTTGCCATCCTTGACCTCCTGGACGACCGCGAGCAAGTCGCGCGGCTCGCCGAGCGGCTTGTCGCCGACGCGCAACAGCACGTCGTGTTGTGCAAGCCCCGCCTTCACCGCGGGACTCTTCGGCACAACGGCCACGACCAGCAAACCCTGCTTCTCGGGCAGGTTCAACTGGGCACGCAACGCCGGCATCACGGGGAAACATTTGATCCCCAGCCAGTACTCTTCCGATTCGACGGGCTGGGCAACCACCCGTACCTGCGCCTGTGCCTGGACGCGTTTCACTTTTTTGATCGGGCCTTTCGCTTTTTTAATTGGGCCTTCCACTTTTATGAGGAGCCGGCCGCCCTGCGGACCGCCGGGCATGCCCTCGGGTATCTGCTTCATACCCTGTATCTGGATGCCTTCCACTCTGAGTTGAATTTTCGCTTTTTTGATCGGGCCTTCCGCTTTTTTGATCGGGCCTTTCACTTTTGCGGACAGGTCGCTCAGCGGACCGTCCGGCAGATCTTTAGACGGCTGGGCCATCGCCGCCGCGGCGCCGAGCATAACCAATGCCGCACCGCACATTAAAATACTCCTCAACATGACACGCTCCTTTGAAAGAAAGGGGGGGAGAAACAAACAATTCAATCAATAAGCTTCGTTTCCTACGTAATGCACCTCGACCCGATCGACGGGCACGACCAGCCGCCGCCCGTCCTCCAACGGCGCCGAAACCAGTCCCCGCCGCTGTTGGATTTCGTGTCCTGTGCGGACGAGCGCTTGCCGAACCTTCTCGGGGATTGCCGGCGGCACGCTGCGCAGCCATTGTTCGTCGATGTTGTCTCGTTCCACCACCGGTAAGTTGAACGAAGGGCCTGGCTCGCCGTTACGCACGGGCGCCGAGACGGACACCGTCCGCCACGGGCTGCGCGGCGCGTCGACTCGGGGCGCAGGTTCCGCCGGCGGAAGTTGCGGCTGAAGGCCGATGTTTTGGGCCAGTTCGCCAATCCCGCCCTTATCGGTCAGTATGCCGTGCAGCCCGACTCTCTCGCGCTGTACCCACCAGCCAAGCCATATCGCCAGCATGAAGCTGGCCGCCATCGCCAGCACGGTACCCAATCGGCCGGGCCAGACCGAACGCAACGGGTGCGTCGCGGCGGCCGGCTCGGCGGGGGAAAGGCTCTCTCGGACAATCGCGCCGAGCGCCTGCTTCCAGCATTGCGATTCGAGGAAGGCCAGGGCGCAGCGCCGCCATCCGCCCTGCTCGTCGTCCAGCCCGGCCAACAAGTCATGCCGCTGTTGTTCGCTCAACTGGCCGTCCACCAGCCGGTCGAAACGCGTGTCGTCCGCCGGCGTATTGTCGATGTTCGCGTTCATGGCAATCCACGGTTTAGCGGCCGCCGGCACGGCGGCCTTTGTTCGTGCGCAAGCCGCCGTGCCGGCGGCTGCTAAACTTATTGACCTGATCCAACCTCGGTCGGTGCAACGTCCATCGCGGCCAACTCCGCCCGCAACCGCTGTCTCGCCCGGTGCAACCGCGCCTCGACGGCGCTATGGCTGATGCCCAGATGTTCGACCAAATCGCGATAGCTCCAGTCTTCGTTGTATTTCAACATCAGTATTTCGGCGTCGCGCCGCGGGAGGCGCGACATTGCTTTGCGCACGTTCACGTGGCGTTCCTCGTTCAAGAGCCACCCGAGCGGGTCGATCTGGCGGTTGTCGGCCTCGCTGGGCCGGAAACGTTCGGCGTAGCGGTCGATCAGTTTTTTCCTCCGCCCTTGTTTGCGGCGGTACAACAACGACTGCCTAACCGCCAATTGGTACAACCAGGGGGCCACCTTTTCGGGATCGTTAATAGGCGCCCGTTGCCGCACCGCCGCCAGCGACACCTCTTGCATAACCTCGTCGACGGCCTGAGGCTCGCCCAGCCGGGCGCAAATCACGGTCCGCAGCCATCGCTCGTGCCGGGCCAGTTCGCCCGACCAGTCAATCGCGGCAGCGTCCGCTGGGGCCTCGGCCCGTCGGCGGGGATTCGACTCTTTCTTCGCCATGAGATTGGTTTCCGCCAGTGCTGGAATCTTGCACAAATAGTTGCAAATGGCTACTATAACATTGGTTATGGTATGGATGATGTCCACCCCCCACATGATGGTGCATGGTGGTCCGTCAACCTCATTTACCCACTAACCACTATCCACTAACCACTGCGTCACATGGACTACTACTGGATTTGGGCCTTATTGCTGTTGGTGCTGGGAACCGGTTTGGCCCTTTTGGAGGTTTTTTTCCCTTCGGCGGGCATTTTGGGGTTCCTCTCGGCCTCGGCACTGTTGGCGGCCGTGGTGATGGGCTTTTATCAGGGGCCACTGGCGGGAATCCTCATCCTGCTGGGGGCAGTGGTCGGCCTGCCGACCGTGATTGTGCTGGGATTCAAGCACTGGCCGAAAACCAGGATGGGGAAACGGGTGCTGCTGATGGCCCCCAGTAGCGAGGACGTTCTGCCCGACGATCCCGAAAAGGAGCGGCTAAAGGGCCTTATCGGCCGCACGGGCCGGGCAAAGAGCAAAATGCTGCTGAGCGGGGTCGTCGTCATCGACGGCGACACGGTAGACGCGGTCAGCGAAAGCATGCCCATCGAAGTAGGCCAGACAATCCGGGTCGTGCAGGTGCAGGGCAACCTCGTCGTGGTCCGACCGGTGGACGAAGAGCCGTCAATCGACCCCCCCGTCGATCCTCTCCAGCGGACATACGAGGATCCGTTCGACCTACCCCCGGCTTGACAGCAGTCGGCCGCAACGGCATCTTAGAGGATAAGCGATCGAATTTTCCCCGGTGAATATTTAGCCCCCGGTGAATATTTAGCCCCCGGTGAATACACCGGGGGGATACGTTGCGGGAAACCAACCTTATTCGCATATCATGTTTCCCGCCGTGTATTCACGGCGGGCCTAATATGACAGCGCAAGGTTGGAATATGAGTACCATGATCGACACAATCCGTAGGGTGCGTGAAACGCACCAAGTACAAGATGTTGTGGTGCGTTTCACGCACCCTACTAATCTTGCGCTGTCATACTAAATGGGCCTGGCAAAAGAACCAACGGAGCCAACCATGTCGCTGCTGGCACAAATGATCGACAAGCAAACCTGGCAGATCGGCGTTATCATCGCCATCGTGGTCGGCCTGTTCTTCGCGCTGATCATGCTGGCGATCTTTGCCCGATACTTCCGCCTCTGGATCCAATCGGTCACCACCGGGGCCGGCATCGGAATCTTCGACCTGCTGGGCATGACCTTCCGCAAGGTCAATCCGACGGTGATCGTCCGCAGCAAGATCATGGCAGTGCAGGCGGGTATCGGCGACCAACAAGGGGCTACCTCCAAAGCGATGGAGGCCCATTACCTGGCCGGCGGCAACGTCCCGCTGGTGACTCGCGCGCTGGTGGCCGCCGCCAAGGCCAAACTCGTCGAACTGGACTTCAAGTTGGCCACGGCCATCGACCTGGCCGGCCGAAACGTGCTCGAAGCCGTCCAGACCAGCGTCTATCCGAAGGTGATCGACTGTCCGGACAGAAGCACCGGCAGAGAATCGCTCGACGGCATCGCTCAAAACGGCATCCAACTGAAGGTGCGGGCGCGGGTCACGGTTCGGGCGAACCTGCGGCAGTTGATCGGCGGAGCGACCGAGGATACGATCATCGCCCGGGTGGGCGAGGGTATCGTCAGCGCCATCGGCTCGGCACAGTTGCACCTCGAAGTGTTGGAAAACCCCGACCGCATCTCGAAAGCGGTGCTCTCTCGCCGGCTCGACTCGCAAACCGCCTTCGAGATCGTCTCGATCGACATCGCCGACGTGGACGTGGGCGACAACATCGGCGCACGCTTGCAGGCCGATCAGGCCGAAGCCGACATGCGCGTCGCCCGGGCAAAGGCCGAGGGACGACGCGCCATGGCCGTGGCCGAGGAGCAGGAAATGATTGCTCAGATCGAGCAAAACCGGGCAAAGGTGCTGGAGGCCGAGGCCGAAGTGCCCAAGGCCATCTCACAGGCATTACGCTCGGAAAAACTCGGGCTGATGGACTACTACAAACTTCGCAACATCCAGGCCGACACCGACATGCGATCCTCAATCGCCAAAACCGGTCCAGTCGCCGCCGGCAGCAAAACGGGCGATACGGAACGATAGTATCACTCCGAGCATTACGGCATGAATTCACCCTGGTTCCCATGCTCCGCGTGGGAACCAAAGTTTTTCGACGCTCCGAGCATTACGGCATGAATGTTTTCCTCCCCATATTTGCCGCCGGCTGGAATGATCTGATCGGTTTGCTGGTGGTTCTGCTGTTCATCATCGTGCCGGTGATCGGCCAACTGTTATCAAAGCTACAGCAGGCGCAGCCGGCGGCGGGCGGCCCGCGGCCTCAGCAGCCCGTCCCCGTTGACGTGGCCGACGAGATCGATGTCTTCATGCGCCGTGTCCTGGGACGGCCGGGCGATGAGGAAACGCCTCCGATCCGCAACGAGCCGGCGCCGGTCGAACGGCCCGTCGAAGCCGAAGTAGTCGCCGAAGAGCCCCGCGGCGAACGGGTCGTCGAACACGTCGAAAAACATTTAGACTCCCAGGAGTTTTCCCACCGCGCCGGCCGGCTTGGCGGCGTTGTCGTCCAGGCCGACGAGAAGCTTAAGCAACATCTGAGCCAGACGTTCGACCACAAGTTAGGTCAATTTGAGACGGCGGCCGTCGAACCGTCGAGTGCCACCGAGGCAGCCGCCGTCGAGATTACGCCCACCTTAGCCGCCGGCTGGGCCACCATGCTATCCGACACTGATTCGGTCCGCCGGGCGATCGTCCTGAGCGAAATAATCCACCGGCCGGAAGAACGTTGGGTGTAAAAAAGGCGTCACCCAAGTCGAAACAAAGACTCCCGCCCCCTTAAGAAACTATCTCAAAAGTCTCCCCTCTCCCTTTGGGAGAGGGGCCGGGGGTGAGGGCGTCGTGGACCGCATCGCAAAAATGAATGTCTTCTCGCTACCAGAAGCAGGTCAGGTATCCCATACCTGGCATTTTCGCCATAGCCGATCGCGTCAGGTACGGGATACTACTCGACTGTGTGGATGGTGAATGAAACTGGAAGTGAGATCTAAGAGCCATGAACCTTGACGACTACGAGAAGGAGTGTTTTTCGACCTATCGAGCCTTCGCTGAAACGGTCCGCTTCATCTTGAAGAAGGCATTGCAGGCTGCCGATAATCTGCCTCGGCCTCAGTCGGTTCAGTGCCGCGCCAAAGGGGTCGATAGCCTACGGCGGCGTTTAGCTGAGATGGACAAACTGGAGACACAGACGCTTGAGCTTGATCGGCGAGACTTGGCTGGTGTCCGGGTCATCTTCTACACGAACAATGATATTGCTTGTTTCCTGAGATCGTCAGTGATTCGTGACAATTTTGAGATCGATGAGGACTCCACCAGGATCCACTATCCCACGGTGGAGAACAAAGGTACACAATACCGAGCAGTTCACTACTTCGACTGTTTTAGATTTGTCTTTTGTTTAAGTTTAATGGAGGTAGGCGGTTACGTTGTTTCCAGTGGTACAGGCGGGCAAGCTCGTTTCGCCTTAGTCGCTTTTCGCATTCGGCGACCAAGCGTGAGGGAATATCGCATC
>JAUWNG010000034.1 GCA_030612765.1 Planctomycetota bacterium | reverse complement strand
ACTATCCACTACCCACTAGCCACTTTTCCGTCGGCAGTTGGGCGTTCTCCTACATGGTCGCCACGGTTATCATGGGCGTGGCGATACTGGGGCTTTGGGCGTACAAAATCACCCACCACCAACACATCGCCGAGGCGCCGTCGAAGTCGGCCCCGTCAGGCGCCAGACCGGAGATGGTGTTCGTCGGCCGGATCACCGGGGCGGTCGGCGTGAAGTGGTCGGACGATCCGAACTACCTGCCGCCGCTGGGCTTCGGCGCCGTGCCCCTGGGCCGCAAGTACATACTCGACTCGGGACTCATGGAAATCACCTACGACTCCGGCGCGAAGGTCATTCTCGAAGGCCCCTGCACCTACAAGGTCGAATCCACCGCCGGCGGCTACCTCGCGCTGGGCAAGCTGACGGCAAGAGTGGAGAAGAAGAGGTCAGAGGTCAGAGGTCAGAAGTCAGATCCCTCTCCCCTCTCCCCTCTCCCCTCTCCCCTCTTCTCCGTCCGTACTCCCACGGCCGTCATCACCGACCTTGGCACCGAGTTCTGCGTGGAAGTCAGCGATGAGGGAACTACCGAGTCGCACGTCTTGCAGGGCAAGGTCGAGGTGCGGTTGACCGACGGCGGGGTAGAGGCCCGGGCGATCCAATTGGGCGCGAACGAGTCGGCCCGCGTGGAACCGGGTACGGACCGGATTGTCGTGGTCAGTCGAGCGGCGGTTCAACCGAACACGTTCACCCGCCAGATGCCCCAATGGACGCCGATCAAGGTGTTCAACACGGGCATAGGGTTGAAGGAGGGGGACGAGGATCCGCACTGGCAGCTTGTGGCCCGCGGCGACGACCCGGACTTCCAGCCGCGACAGGCCGTGGTGACCACCGCCCACGTTAACTGGCAGTCGAACTATGCCGCCCGATCGCAGTGGATTTCGACGGCCAACGGTCCCCCGGATGTTCCCAACGTTACATACACCTTTCGCACTACGTTCGAGCTTGCGAACGCGCTGTTGGAGACGGCTGTTTTGCGGGGTCGGTTCCTCGTGGACAACCACGTGCAGGCGATTCGCCTCAACGGCAAGGAAGTGCCGGCGTCGGAGCACGGATACGATCAATTGAGCTGGTTCAGCGAGATCAGCGAGTTTTCGGCGAGTAAAGGCTTTGTCGAAGGCGCCAACACGCTGGAGATCGACGTGTTGAATGGAAGGCCGTCGGAAGCCGGCGACAATGGTCCGATGGGGTTGCGCGTCGAACTCGGCGGATACGTCTTTTCCAGGGAGAAAGGAGGGTAGTTCCATGAATGGGCCGTAGTAGATCGTAGGGTGGGACAAGCGAAGCGATGTCCCACCAAAACGGTTCCACGATTTTTCGGTGGTGGGACGTCGCTTCGCTTGTCCCACACTACTACTACGAATGTTTCGGAGAGTTCAGAGGAGACGAAGAAGTGTCCGGGTTGATTCATCCAGAGTGTTTCTGGGGCCCGTGGGCGCTTCAAAACATGTTTTTCCCCAATCGGGGAGGAGAATTGAAATGTGTCGCAAAAGCATTTGGTTATTGGGCGTCTTGGCAGCGGTGGTCGTAGTATCGGCCGGCAGTGTATCGGCAGAGATCATCGCCACCCATGCTGGGACCACTGATTTTTATGGGTCAACGCCCCCCGTCCCTCCAGCGGTAGACTATGTAACTTTGAACAATGGATCCATCGGTGATGAAGGGTCCGTGGTACTCGAGTTCAAAGCCGACGTCGTTCCGGATGAAGGGGGCGCCACAGCCTATCTGTGGGAATGTAACGCCAACAACCTGTACCGAATATTCCTTGACGCGAACCCGTCTGGCCCAAGCCTTCTCAAGGTACTGTTCCACAACGGATCTGGTTACCAAGCCAATTGGAGTATGGAATTCAACGACACGGCCGATTGGCACACTGTAAGCGTAGCATGGAAAGATGGCAGCGATACGCTGATCACGGTAGATGGTGTGACATCTAATGTAGGCGTAGGATCCTTCGGCGTGGCTACCACCACTCGCCATCAGCTAGGGGGATACAATAGCCCCCAGGTCAACTTCTTCGACGGCCAGATGCGCAACGTGACGGTTCGTGATACGTATGAAATTCCCGAACCGGGTACGCTGGCGCTCTTGGCCACTGGCCTGATCGGACTGCTCTGCTATGCGTGGCGGAAGCGGAAGTAGAACGAATGTTGGATGGCGGATGGTGGATGTGTCGCGGTAGGCGCATCCACCATCCAATATCCGCCGTCCGGAGTTTTTCAACTCGCGTAGGTTATGCTTCAGCATAACACTTGCGGAACGCGCCTACGCGGCTAGCGACAAGGAAGATATTATGCGCGCAAATCCACCATCCACCATCCACCATCCAAAATCTCCATACGGTTTTACGCTCGTCGAGCTTTTGGTGGTGATCACGATCATCGGGATTTTGATTGCCTTGTTGCTTCCGGCGGTGCAGGCGGCGCGCGAGGCTGCCAGGCAGTTGCAGTGCAAAAATAACCTCAAGCAACTCGCCTTGGGTTGCCTGAACCACGAGAGCGCCACGGGGCGGTTTCCCACCGACGGCTGGGGGTATTGCTGGACGGGCGACGCCGACCGGGGGAACGACTGGCGTCAGCCGGGCGGATGGATCTACAACATCCTGCCCTACATCGAACAGCAAGCGCTGCACGAAATGGGTGCGGGGTTGGGAGCGTGGAACAGTTCGGCGAAGAAGGTCGCCCACACGCAACGGATGTCCGTTCCCTTGGGCATACTCTACTGCCCCACGCGGCGGCGGGTGATCGCCTACCCGTTCGTCCCCTCGAGCGGGACGGGGGGACAGGGGTTTTTCAACGCCAACACGCCGTCGACGGTGGGGCGCACCGACTACGCCGCCAACGGAGGCGATTCTTACACCAATCCTGGTACTCCTACACCGGCGCTCTGGCAGCCGAACTGGGCCTGTGGGCCGAGCAGCACTGCCCAAGTCGAGAACCCCCCAGGGCAAATGACGACCAACGCCAAGACCACTTTCGCCAACGTCGCCCGGGTGGCCACGGGCATAGTGTATACGGGCAGTTTGATCACAATGGCGGACGTGACGGACGGGACCAGCAACACGTATCTTCTGGGCGAAAAGCACCTCAACCCCGACAATTATGCGACCGGCCTGGACGGCGGCGACAACGAGTCCGCGATGATGGGCGACAACCCGGACGTCTTGCGTTTTAGTGGGTACACGCCCTTGGACCCGTGGCCGCCATGCCCGGATACCCCGGGCCTTTACTACACCGCTTTCGGCAGCGCACACGCCAACGGCTTCCAGATGGCCTTCTGCGACGGCTCGGTGCAGATGCTCAACTACACGATCGACCCGGAAATCCACCGCCGCCTGGCCAACCGCAAGGACGGCATGACGATCGACGGGAAAGCACTCTGACGTAAGGGTCGGAAAAACGGTGTTGGGAACCGTTTGCCGGAATGGCCCGGAGCGCGGGCATCCTGAAGTCCAGTTACTACCATCTCTCTTGGAAGGAAATTCCACAATGCAAATGCGATGCATCAGGACCGTTGCCGTAGTCGCGGCGATCACCTTCGTGATGATTGTCCGCGGCACGGCCCTCGCGGAGCAGGCGATATCCGAGCCGGGCGCGAAGACGGCGCCAAAGACAAAACTGGACCTCTCGAAGCATCGGAATCTATACAACGGTGATTTCGGCGTCTTTTTTTGGAACGCCGAGATGTGGCAGCCCGACGGCGGCCGGTACACGGCCGGGGCCGTTCATCGGTTCGTGGACAACCTGGCCGACAACGGGGTCGATACGTTCATCATCAATCCCAACTCCCAAGTGGCCTGGTATCCGAGTAAGGCGATACCGACCGTGTTGGACCGCTACGTGCGAGACGATCCCGCGGTGGACGACAAAAAGTGGGTTTGGTGGTGTCATGATCTGCTCAACCCGGCGCTCGATCTGAAGGAGGCGGGGGTGGACTGTCTGGCGGAGGCGATCAAGCAATGTCGCAAGCGGGGGATAACTCCTTGGGCCTCAATCCGCATGAACGATCCGCACCTGAATCATCCCTACCTGCAATGTCATTTGCACAACTCAAAGTACCGGCTGGGCTACGGTTTGAACTACGAGCACAAGGAAGTACGCGATTATTATTTCTCGCTGGCGCGCGAGTTGGTGGAGGATTACGATTTCGACGGCCTGGAACTCGATTGGCTGCGTTGCCCCGGCAGATGCTGTAAATCGCCTGCCGACGCAAAGACGGTGGCCATGATGAGCCGCTGGTTCGCCGACATCCGGCGGCTGACCGAAGCCAAGGCCAAGCGCACCGGTCGGCCGTTTCCGCTCGGCATGCGTATCCCGGCCGACTACAAGGGGATGCGAAGTGTCGGGATCGACGTCGAGGGGCTCATCAAGGGCGGCACGCTGGATTACATTTGCCCGACCAACTTCATGCAAACCACGTGGGACATGCCCCACGACGAATTGAAAAAAGAGTTCGGCCGGTACGTGACGATCTACGGTGTAACGGAGTTGTTGGTAAACGGTTTGGACGTTTGGTCGGACAAACTCAATCGCGGGATACAATCGTACAACAACGCCAGCCCGCCGGCGCTGCGAGGTAACGCGGCCGGCAAACTCGCGCTCGGAGCGGACGGGATCCAGCAGTACAATTTCTTCGTCGGGGATCAGACGTGCAAGATACACAAGGTTCCTGGACTACGGAGCCAATGCGCGGCCTTGAAGAACATCGCCGATCTTGACGTATTGCGCGGCCTGTCCAAGCACTACTCCATCTGTTCCGGCCCGCCGGGCACGGGGGGCGAGCGTTTCGACTTGCCCAAGCCGCTTCCGGCCGCAATCGAGCCGGGGAAACGGCTGGACCTCAAGCTGCCCATGTGTGCGGAGCCGGACGATCGAGGACTCGATTTGATCGTTCAAGTGGTTTTCGAGAAACAAGAACCGCTTCCGCCGATCGCGGTCCGTTTCAATCGATCGGTTCCGCGGCACGACGCCGAGCCGACGATGAAGCTCCTATTCCCAATGGGACCGGCCAAGCGGCACCTCTCCAAGTACCAAGCATGCAACTACCGCTTCCCGGTGGACCGCATCAAGGAGGGATGGAACATGATCGTACTTGCCAACACGGGCAATAAACCGGTCGGAATCGTCGGTGTCGAGCTTGCCGTCAAGTGACCGATTTGAAAAGCCGCTTGATAAGCATTTTGAGTGCCCCGGGCGGTTTTCCGATGGTAGCCGGCAGGTTATACTGAAGCACAATTTCGATACGACCGAACTATGCCGCCAGCGCAATCAATCCACTCGCTACGATCGAATGTTTTGTTTTGACCAATTTGATACAACAATAAGTATCGAGCAACTCAGCAAGCGAAGGAGTATGGACACCATGAGCCGGTTCCCCGCGCGCGTTTTCCTTGGGCTATGGTTCACGGCGGTTTTTGCAGCGGTCTGCATTGCTTCTGGCGCCCCGCCGGTTGACGCCGATGGCCGGCCGCTGATCCAGAAGCTGGGCACGGTGGATGTCGACAAGGTGGAGAACTCCCCCGTAGTCTTTCGCGGCAAGCTCTACCGCTTTGAATGGCTCCGCGGTGCGGGCTGCTTCCATTTCGTGGATTGCCGGACCGGCCTCACCACGCCGCAATTCGCCAAGGGCTGGTGTTTTGGCAATGCTTTTGTCGAGGGGGACACGGTGTACGTGACCGGTACGCGGCAGGGCAAGCAAGTCCAAAAAGTTCAGATGTGGAGTTCGCGCGACCTCGAGCACTGGGACACATGGACCGCCTTGGACCTGCCGGGCTTCTCGATCTTCAACACCTCGATCTGCAAGACCGGGGACCGGTTCGTCATGATGTTCGAGATCGACAAACCGAGGAAGCAGGCCGGCGCGCCGTTCACGGCGCGATTTGCGACCTCGAAGGATTTGAAGCAATGGACCGTCACCCCGTCCGAGTGCGCCTACGCGAAGGATCGGTACACGGCCCCTCACTGTCTGCGCTACCTCGACGGATATTACTACGACTTCTATCTGGAGAGCATTCGAGGCGGATACGAGCAGTTTGTGGTGCGGTCGAAGGACCTCATCCACTGGGAGTCCAGCCCGCTCAATCCCGTGCTCCGCGCCTCGGACGACGACCGGAAGATCCGCAATCCCAACCTCACGCCCCAGCAGCGCAAACGGATCGCCACGGCAAAGAACATCAACAACTCCGACATCGACTTCTGCGAGTATCAGGGCCGATTGGTGATCTTCTACTCGTGGGGAAGCCAACTCGGCGTCGAGCACCTGGCCGAAGCGGTCTACGAGGGGACGCAGGCCGATTTCCTGCGAGGATGGTTCCCAACCGCGGTTGCAGGGCCGCAAATCACGCACGACTCCGACAAGAAACTGGTGACGATGGCCAACGCCGAGAACCACTTGGTGTTGCGCCTGAACTACGACGGACGCTGTATGCTCGATCGGGTCGTCGTTAGAGGGGAAGAGGTAATCTCTCCGGCCATGGGCGTCTGCTCGTCGATCCGCCTCGGGACGGCCGAGTACACAACGCGGTCGGGGTTGAAGTCGCCCAAGGTCGCCGTGGCCAAGGATACGGTGACGGTCTCGGAGATTCGTTTCGGCGGCAGCGGCGTCAACGTGGAAGAGACATGGTCGTTCACTGTGCGGGCAGACCGGATCGTCTGGCGAATCGCCCGAAAATATCTTACCGGCGGCACACTCGACGACACCGGCTTTCCCGGCTGGGATTTCAGCGGTCCGTCCACCTGGACCGGCGCGCTGTTGGGCACCGGAGGGGTCGCCTGGTTCAGGTTGTTCGATACTCCGACGGCCACCTACGGCGTCCACACGGGGCCGGTGACTTTTTGGAACAGGGATAACGGCGTCTGCCTGCGGATCATGCCCACGGTTCCTGAAGGGCGGCACACGGCCGTTTGCTTCAGCCGCCAGCCGCGCGGAGTCCTCTCCTTCAACTACTGCGTGACGAACCGGGAGTTGGCGACCAGACACGGCCACTGCCGATTCCTTCGCGACAAACAGGACGTGTGGGCCCCCTTCAAGGTCGTGCCGGGAGAAACCACGGTGGAGTACACGCTTTCCGGCCTGGACTACGCCGAGGCTTACGACCGGGGCGTTTTCGTGGGCATCGACGGGGCGGCCGTGCGGGAAATCTGCAACACCATCGCCCGCCTCGGCGTGATCGACGCCAGGATCATGGGCAGCAACGGCTGGTACAGCGGCTATGCCGTGTTGCACGAGCATTGGATCGCTCAGTTGGGTCTGGCGATCGACGATCCGCACTATTTCCGCTCATACGCGGAAACCCTCGATTATCAGCGCGACCACGCCGTCGGGCCGGACGGGCGGGTCAAGTCGCGTTGGGCCTACGGCCCTTGGGACGCCGTGCCCGGAACCTATGACTCGCTCGGCTTCTACGAGTGTCAATGGGGCTGGCTGATGGATAGCCAACCGTCGTTCGTGGTCAACGTAGCCGAGCAGTTCGATTTCAACGGCGACTTGGAGTGGGTCCGCGGACATAAGTCCACTTGCGAGCGAGTCCTGGAGTACATGCTCCGCCGCGACTCCAACGGCAACGGTCTGGTGGAGATGATGACCGATAATCACACCGACGGGAAAGGCAGCGATTGGCTGGACGTGGTTTGGGCGTCTTTCGAGAATGGACTGGTCAATGCCGAGATGTACTACGCGCTTGGCCTATGGGCGGACGTCGAGGAGCTACTTGGGGACCGGGTTAGGGCGACGAAGTACCGCCGCTGCGCCGCCAAGCTCAAGGACAGTTTCAACCGCTCGACGGCCGACGGCGGGCTTTGGGATCCCGTGCGCAAGTGTTACGCCCATTGGCGCGACAAGGACGGCTCGATCCACGGCACGAACCTCGTCACGCCGGTGAACTTCATGGCCGTCGCCTACGGAATATGCGACGACCCGGCGCGCCGCGCCGCCGTTCTCGATCGGATCGAAGACCAGATGCGGAAGGAAAAGCTGTTCATTTGGCCGCTCTGTATGTTTTCCTACACGCAAGAGGAAGGGGGCGGCTGGCCCTTCCCGAACTACGAGAACGGCGACATTTTTCTGGGCTGGGCCGAGGTGGGAACCAGGGCCTACGCCCGGCACAATCCGGCCATTGCCGTCCGGTGCGTCAAGAACGTGCTCGACAAGTACGTCGAGGACGGCTTGGCCTTCCAGCGCTACCTGCGTCGCTCCCAAACCGGATTGGACGGCGACATCCTCGCGTGCAACGCCAACCCCGTCGTCGGGCTTTATCGAAACATCTACGGCGTCCAGCCGAAATGGAACCGGCTTTACCTAGAGCCGCACCTGACGCCCGAACTCAACGGCACTCGACTCAAATACTGGCTGCGTGATCAGTGGTACGCGATCAATCTCGACACGCGGCGCTGTCGGATCGCAGTGAACGATTTCTCCGTGAGCGATACCAAGCCGTTCGCCGTCAATGCGAAAGGCGACACGCTGGAATACTTCCACGGCGATCGAAAGACGTTCTCGATGGCCGTGACCCGTTCGGTCCCAGCGCCGCTGGAGCTTCGCATCGACGCTTGGCCGAGTACCGCCGGCGGCCTCCGGAAATGGACGGAAACGGCCGCCCAAGACAGTATGACCGTCCGTCACGTCGTGTCCGATCTCGTACCCGGCGCCGAATACACGCTCTTCCGCAACGGTGCGCGAGTCACGACCGTGCGGAGCGACGCCGCGGGCAACATCGCGTTCGAGGTCGCGAGCAGTGACTCCCAGCCGCAAACGTATGAACTCAAGCGTTGACGGCAATATCGGCCTCGACTCAGCGGCAATGCCACTGGAACCAGCCGCGCGGGTCGTCGGCGCAGATCCATCCCTTGGTCCGTCGGTAAGCATGCGGCTGCGAGGCGTTTTCAACTCCAGGCCGTTCACGACGATGCGTTTTTCTTGCATCGCGCGGTCTCCCGCCGATTTGAAAAGAGAACGGGCAGAAACGAATTGGGATAAGATAGCTGAAGTGTACCGGCCCATCGTGCCACCCGCTAATATGACAGCGCAAGGTTGGAATATGAGTACCATGATCGACACAATCCGTAGGGTGCGTGAAACGCACCAAGTACAAGATGTTGTGGTGCGTTTCACGCACCCTACTAATCTTGCGCTGTCATACTAAAAAAAGGGGGAGACCGGCTCGTTTAGCGCCCGACTCGACGCCGATCGAACAGACCGTTAGAATTAGCGGTTTCACGGATATCCATCATCAAGGAATCGAGTTGGTGAGTGCATGACAAGAGCCGCGCGACGAGTGGTCGTTACCGGAGTGGGATTGGTTTGCCCGTTGGGGAGCACCAAGGATGCGTTGTGGGAGTCGCTCTCGCAGGGGCGTAGCGGCGTGGCCCCATTGGATTTTACCGCGGCCAAGACGCTGCCGGTCGGTTTCGGCGCCGCGGCCCGGCAGTTCACCGGCAAGATCGACGATTTTGGCCCGCTGCCGAAGGAGCGGAAGAAGGCGATCCGCAAGGGGTTGAAGGTAATGTGCCGCGAGTGTCAGATGGGCGTGGCCGCCGCCCAGTCGGCGCTGGCCGACGCCGGTCTGAACCTCGACCAGCCCGACCCCGACCGTAGCGGCATCGCCTTCGGCATGGACTACCTGCTTTCGGCCCCGGAGGAGTTTTGCGAGGGGATCGCCAGTTGCATGGACGGGCAGGAGCGGTTCCAATTCCCGCGCTGGGGGACCGAGGGCTTGGCGGAGATGTCGCCCTTGTGGCTGTTGAAGTATCTGCCGAACATGCCGGCCAGTCATTTGGCCATCTTCAACGACTTTCGCGGCCCGAACAATTCCTTGACCATGCGCGAGTCGGCGGCCGACGCCGCCTTGGGCGAGGCATATCAGATCATCCTCCGAGACAGTGCGGACGTGATGCTCGTCGGCGCCACCGGCTCGCGGTTGCATCCGATGAAGATGATCCACGCCCTCGGGCAGGAGGAAGTGGCCGTCGGCGAGGGTAATCCGGCCACGATGAGCCGGCCCTTCGACCGCGATCGGCGTGGCATGGTCTTGGGCGAGGGGTCCGGGGCAGTGGTCATCGAGGAACTTGCCGCCGCCGAAGCCCGCGGCGCGACGATCTACGGCGAGGTGATCGCCGCCGCCGGCAGCTCTGCGATCGGCCGACGGCTCGAGGCCCGGCGCGGCCAGGCGATGGAAAACGTGCTCAAAGCGCTCTTGCAGGCTGCCGGTGTGGACCTAGACGACGTGGGCCATCTACACGCCCACGGACTAAGCACCCGCAGCGGCGACGCGGAGGAGGCCGGCGCTATCCAACGGGTCTTCGCCTCGCGCAAAAAGCCGTTGCCCGTGACCGCCGCGAAGAGTTATTTCGGCAATCTTGGCGCTGGCGGCGGGTCGGTGGAATTGATCGCCGGCCTGTTGGCGCTCGGGCACGACCGGCTGTTTCCGATCCTCAACTACGCGATGCCCGACCCGGACTGTCCGATCTCGGCGGTCCGCGACGGCGACGTTCCCCCGGGCGACAGCTTCATCCATCTCAGCGTCACTCCCCAAGGCCAGGCCGCCGGCGTGATGCTGCGGCGATTCAAATAACGACTCTATCTAATCCCGTGGCGGGACGATATAATGATATGAGGAGTTGTTCTATCTCGCGCTTGCAGGTGGAATCGTGGTTAAAGTCGTCATTTCCGAACATATCGAAACCACGCCTGGAGTCTGCGGCGGAAAACCCCGCATCGCCGGGCATCGCATTAGCGTCGCGGACGTAGTCGTTTGGCACGAGCGCCAAGGGCTGTCGCCCGACGAAATTGTCGCTCAGTTTTCTCAGATTACCCTGTCCGACGTGTACGCGGCATTGGCGTACTATCACGATCACCAAGAGGAGATACGAGAATCGATGCGGCAAGACGAGGAGTTTGCCGACGCCATGCGGGCGAAAACTCCGTCGAAACTGTTGCAACGGTTGACAGGCACGAATTCCCGCGATGATTCGCTTCCACCTCGATGAAAATGTTCCGACGGCGATCGCGGAAGGACTCCGGCGTCGGGGCATAGATGCAACCACCACTCCCCAAGCCGGCTTGCTTAGCGCCGACGATGAATCGCAACTTCGTTTCGCGCATTCCCAAGGTCGTGTGCTGATCACCAGTGACGCTGATTTCCTGCGGCTGCACGATCGAGACATGCCTCATACAGGCATAGCGTATAGCCCGAAAGGAAAGCGCGCCGTCGGTGAGTTGCTCCACGGTTTGATCATGATTGCCGAGTGCCTTGCGCCGGAGGAAATGCAGAATCACGTGGAATATCTGTGATGATCGCGTGAGTCCTGTAGGTCAGCATCGAATAGTACGTCAAACCGACGGCGAATCTCGCGGGTGGCGGTCTCGTAGTCGGTCATCAGCGCCTCGCCGCTGGGGTAATGAAGCAGCCCGGCCAGCTTCGTCAATTCGACCGGGTCGCGGGGCAACTGGTCGCGGGCGGTGGAGTTCATCAGCCGGAGCCGCCCCTCGATGGTCCGTAGCAGACGGTAACTCTGCTCGAAAAACTCGCGGTCGTCGTCCGAGAGCAGGCCCGCGCGATGAAGCCCATCGAGCGCCGCGAGCGTGTTGGCGGCGCGAATCCGGGAGTTGTCGCGGGCGTGTTTCAATTGCAGCATCTGCACGAGAAACTCAACGTCCACGATTCCGCCGGGGCCGCGCTTCAGGTCGCCGCTGGCAGAGGCGGTCTTCTCGATCCGGCCTCTCATCCGGCGGATTTCCGCCGCGGCGGAAGATTGCCAGGGGTGGTCGAACGCGGCCCGGGCCACAACGTCCATCGCCGCCTCGCCGGCGCGCCGCGAGCCGTACACCACCCGCGCCTTGCACAGCGCCTGACGTTCCCAAAGCTGCCCGCCGCCGGTGGCGAAATAGCGCGAAAACTCGTCGAACGAAACGGCCAACGCGCCGCTGCGTCCGGTGGGACGGAGCCGGACGTCTACTTCGTACAACCGGCCGTATCCGCTCGTGCGGCTGGCGGTTTTGATGATCCGCTGACCCAATTCGCTGAAAAAGTGCTGGTTGGTCGTCTTTTCGGCGTCCGAGCCAGGCGTTGCCAGGGTATGTCCGTCCGTTTCGTAGAGGAAGATCAGATCGAGGTCGCTGTGGTAGTTCATCTCTCGCCCGCCGAACTTACCCAGCGCCAGGACGACCAACTCGCAGGGCGCCGCGGCGCGGGGGCCGTCGCCGATCAGCGGCCGGCCGTAGCGCGAGTGCAATCGCTCGCTTTCGCGGGCGACGATCCGCGCCAGGCAGGTTTCGGCGATGTCCGACAGCGCGCCGGTGGTGGTCTGCACGTCTTCCTTGCCCAGGATGTCGCGCACGCCGACGCAAAGTTGCAGATCGTTCTTGAAGCTGTGCAGTATCGGGTCGATGTCCTCGGCCCCACGGCAGAGTTCAGCCAGCTTCGCTTCCATGTCTTCGCGGGTGGGCAGCTTGTCGAGCACGAGGCTGTCCATCAAACCGTCGATCATGCCGGGGTTGCTCGTCAAGAGATCGGAGAGATATGGGCTGTAGGCGCACAGTTCGACGTACAGCCGCAGGCTGGGCGGGTTGAAGCTGAACAGTTCCCAAAGGACGCCCTTGCCGCCCAGCGAATCGCTCACCTTGTCCAGGTTGACCAGCGTCGAGTCGGGGTCGGCCGTCGCGGCGATGGCCGCCAGCGACCGCGGCGCGATGGCCGCCAGAAAGTGCCGGCAGCGGCGGGTCGAGAGAAAATCGCTCCGCTCCTCGGCCAGCGACATCAGGTTGCGATAGGCCCGCTGCGGGTTGCGGAAGTGGTACTTGCCCAACACCTCTTCGATCCGATCTTCCGGCGGATCGGGATCGAGCACCAGGTCCACCTCGGCCTGCGTCTGCCGGTCGTCGCTGAATGCGTCGTGCAACAGGTGGTCGAGTATCCCGCGGTTCAGCTCGGTCTTGCACCGGTAATCGTCGAGAAAGGCATCCAACGCCCCAGCCGAACTGGATTGACGTGTGCCACGGTTGGCTTGCCCAACCGTGTTTTTCGCACTGCTGGACGAGCCAGCAGTGGCACCCGGCGCACTGCTGGACGAGCCGGCAGTGGCACCCGGCGCACTGCTGGACGAGCCGGCAGTGGCACCCGGCACGTAGCCCATCCGCAACGCCAGCTTGCGCAGATCGTCGTGCCCCTCGGGCAACAGATGTGTTTGCAGATCGAGCATGATTTGCAGCCGGTGTTCGATCCTACGGAGAAAGGTGTAGTTTTCCTCGAGGATCGACCGTTCCGAGTTCGCCAGACAGCCGACTTGTTCGAGCCGGGCGATGGCCTCGAGCGTGTTTCCGGTGCGCAGCTCGGGCAGGTCGCCGCCGTTGAGGAGTTGCAGGAATTGGATGACGAACTCGATGTCGCGGATTCCGCCGTGTCCGGTTTTCACGTCTCGCGCGGCCGCTCCGTGAGAGATCCGCTCGATCCGCCGCTTCAGCGCTTTCACGCCGCTGATGTCGGCATGGCTAAGGTAGCGGCGAAATACCCACGGCGTCAGTGCGTCGAGAAACTCGCGTCCCAGGGCCAGCTCGCCCGCCGCCGGCCGAGCCTTGATGTACGCCTGACGCTCCCAGGTCCGTCCGCGGGTGTCGTAATAGGCCAATGCGTTGCCGGCGTCCATGACCATCGGCCCCCGGCTCCCCTCCGGCCGCAAACGCATGTCTACTCGATATACGCTCCCCAACTCGGTCTTTTCGGTCAGCATTCGCACCAGTTCCCGGGCGACAAGACCGAAGAACTCGATGTTCGGGATCGGTCGCGGTCCGTCGGTCGTCCCTTCGCCGTCGCAGAGGAAGATCAGGTCGATGTCGCTCGAGTAGTTCAGTTCCAGGCCGCCGAGCTTGCCCAGTGCCAGGACGACGAACCGGGCGGGCCGGCCGTCGGGACGCCGGGGTACGCCGCGCTGGGTATGATACTTCCGCCGCGCCGCTTGCAACGCCGCCTCCAAGACCGCGTCGGCCAGGAAGGAAATCTGCATGGTCACCGCCCGAAGGCTCTGCTCGCGGATGATGTCGCCGTAGGCGATCCGTAGCGTTTCGCGGCGTTTGAACCGCCTCAGCGCCCGCATCACGGCCGTTTCATGCTCGAGCGCGAAGATTTCCGCGGTCAATTCGTCGATCATCGATTGGCGGGATGATTCTTGGCCCTCGCTCAACCGCAACAAGTCGAGGCTTTCCGGATCGGTCGCCAGCAGGTCGCTCAGATATTGACTGGCCGCGAAGATTTGCAGCAGCGTGGGCAATATCCGCGGATCGCGTTCAAACAGCGCTCCCAGCCCGATCGGATTCCGCGCCGCGCGGACGAAGCGCTCCAGGTTGTTCAACGCCATGTCGGTGTCGGCGCAGCCGGGCAAAGCTCTCTCGATCTGATCGAAAACGTCGGCCAGCAGATCGAGCGTCACGCCAGCCCGGGCCATGCCGAGCAGGTTGGCGTGTCCACGCTGGGTATCGACTATCCCCAATCTCACGAGCCAATCGGCCGCGGCGGTCGTGTCGTCGAGATAACGGCGGGCGGTCGGGATATTCATAAAGCCGCGACCGGTGGTCGCGCGGGTTAGTGGATAGTGGTTAGTGGTCGTTTAGCCCCGGCGTCCACGCCGGGAATCGCGCCGCGTGGACGCGGCGGCTAAACGGCGGCTCTAAAACAACGTTCGGATGATTCCGTCCACTCCCTCGATCATTTCCTTGACTTCTTTTCCGCGTGGTTCACGGTGCTTTTGATGGCCGCAGAGGTTGCGGATGTCGGCCAGCCGTTGTATCTGACGCCACGTGGGCACGTCGAGCAGGCCGGCCTTCTTCAAGTGGTCGTTGAAATCGTTGAGCGTCGGTTCCGAGTGGCGAACGGCCACGCCGTGGCTCTCGGCCACCTGCCGCAAATGCTTTTCCAGCACCACGCCGGCGACGGTGCCCGCCGCACGCAGGAAACCGTGGACGGCCAGCTCGCGGCAGGCGTCCAACTGCGAGTCGAACAGGTCGGCCTGCACCAATTGGCGGACGTCGAACAGGCTGCTCTCCAACCGGGTCTCGGCCGAACGGAGAATATCCAACTGCATTTTCAGCCGCATCGAGACGGCCAGCAGATCGTTGAACGCCGGCTTGCCCGAGCCGTCGGCCGGGGCGCGGCGGCCAGAGAGCCAGTCCTGGATGTTGTAGGTTCCGGAGTCGATCGAGCGTCGTTTGGCCTCGCCCATGTAGAGCCGCTCGAACTCGGCCGCCCGGGCGTGGATCAATTGGCCGACGACCGCTCCCGCCTCGGTGTACCAGCGTTGGTAATTCCGCTCGAAGCTGCCTTTAACCCGATCGGCGATTTTGTGTTGCTCTCGGTCAGCGGCCTCTTCGCGGAGCGAGAGATCGACGAGCATTTCCTCGCCCAACCGCACGAGGCTATTGAGATCGGAGCGGAATTTATCCAGTTTTTCCTGCATGGGCGCGAACTGCTGAAATGCCACGGGCTAGCTGCACGTCACACCAACTGAGGCTTCTTCCGCCCGCGGCGATTGGAAGCGGGTCGGGCGGTTGGTTTGTCGAACTGCTCGATTTTTACCGTCCTGTTGGGGAAACGCGCAATCACCTCGAGTTCTCCCCCCAAAGCTTTCACGATCTTGCGTAGCGTCGAGACTTGCATGTCCGATTGTCGTTCCAGCTTTGATAGGCTTGGTTGCTTGATGCCGATTGCCTTGGCGACCTGCTGCTGGCTCTTGCCCGTCATTTCGCGGATTTCGCTCAACAGCAGTTCCTGGAGCAACTCCCGGGCCCGACGCGACGCTCGCTCTCGCGTTCGCTTGGAAGTTGTCCGTTTAACCAGTGTGTCAAATGATTTAGCCATGTTGCTTTCCCCTCTTCTTTACCTTTGTCTTGAGCTTAGCCAAATGGGCGTCGTAGAGCCGATCGGCCTTGGCGATCAACTGTCGGTAAAACCGCCGCTGACTCACCCCTGATTTATCGCCGGCAATCAGGAGTATGCCGACGCGGCCGGGATCGAACGCAAACGCGACGCGCAGGACTTTGTCGGCGGTATTGGCTCGAAGCTCCTTCATGTTGGCGTGTTTGGAACCGTTGAGCGTGTCGGCGTGTGGTCTGCCGAGTTTTGGCCCCAACAATTTTAGGAGTTCGACTTTGGCGATCACTTCCACTTGGCCGTCCGCGTCCAGTCCGGCGAACCACTCGTCAAACTCCTTGGTGGTAATTACCGGCCACATCAATTATACCTCACAGGCTATATTTGGGTCAATAGCTTATAGGCTATATTAGATCGCTCATATCGCGGCGGTATTTGTCGAGATTGTCACGCATGGTGGAAAACGTCGGCGGTGGTTGCGAAACCGCAAGCGGCGATGTACCGTGATACCCCCGCGACCGCAGTCGCGGGGCGTTTTGTTAAACCCCCAGCCCCGAACCCCGAACCCCGAACCCCAAACCCCGAACCCCGAACCCCTACTCCCGCGCCTTCTTCAGATACTTCTCCAGCAGCGCGGGCACCTGGTCGGGCGTCACCTCGCCGTGGATTTCGTCGTCGATCATCACCACCGGCGCCAGTCCGCAGGTGCCGAGACAACGAGAGCCTTCCAGGGAGAACACGCCGTCGGTGCTGGTCTCTCCCCAGGTGATGCCCAACTCCTCGATGATCTTCTGCGCCACGCGCTCGGCCCCCTTCACGTAACAGGCCGTGCCGATGCAGACGTTTATCATAAACTTGCCACGCGGTTTGAGCCGGAAGAAATGGTAGAAGCCGGCCACGCCGACCACCTTCGCCGCGGGCACCTGCATTAGTTGGGCCACCGCGTCCAGGTGCGTCTCGGACAAATAGCCGAACTGCGATTGCACCTCGTGCAGCACGGCGATGAGTTGGCTTTCCGGGTGCGGCTTCGCCAGGCACCGTTCGATAAAATCGACGATCGGCTCACCGAGCACCATTTTGGCGGCCGCCTCTACTTGTTCCCAATTGTCCGTGCAAGTGCTCATCTGATTATCTACTTTATTGATGTCAGGATGTAGGGTGGGTCAAGCGCAGCGCTGCCCCACCACGAGAGAGGTAATCCACAAGATGGTGGGGCTGCGCTTCGCTTGACCCACCCTACTTTTTGTTCCCTGCTCATCTTATTCCTCGCGGCTCTCTGGCGTGGTAATGGGTGTGCAACAGTTCATAAGCCCGCTCGGTGCCGGGGCCGCCGAGGTAGGAACTGTAAACCTCCTCGATGGCCGGGTTCTCGTACGATTTGCGGAGTTTTTTGCCGCCGTCGATCGCGTACAGGGCGCTTGCCCGACGACGGAGCAAATCTGGATCAAGCACCTTTACGCCCTCGGGCGGATAGGGTTGCCCGCCGCCGCCGACGCAGCCGCCGGGACAGGCCATCACCTCGATCACGTGGAACTGCTCGCCGGCCTTGATCTTGTCCAAAAGGATTTTGGCGTTCGTCAGACCGTTGGCCACACCGACGTGGATGTTGTGCTCGCCGATGGCCACGTAGGTTTCGCGTAGCCCCTCGACGTCGCGGACCTCGGTGTAGTCGAGCCGGTCGGCGGGTTTGCCGGTAATCAGTTCGCTGGCCGCGCGGAGTGTGGCTTCCATCACGCCGCCGGTCGTGCCGAAGAGGTCGCCGGCCCCGCTGGCGGTGCCCAACGGGTTGTCGAACTCGCCGAGCGGGAGCTTTGTGAACTCGATCCCATAGCACTTGATCATCCAGATCAATTCCCGCGTGGTCAGCACCGCGTCGGTGTAGGGCATCCCATCGGCGGAAAAATGTTCCGGCCGCCGGGCCTCGTACTTCTTCGCCACGCAGGGCATCACGGCGACCATGAAAATCTTCTTCGGGTCGATGTCCGACTTTTGGGCGTAATAGGTTTTCGCCAAGGCCGAGAGCATCGACATCGGCGAGCGGCAGGTGGAGGCGTGCGGGATCAACTCGGGATAGAACTTTTCCAGAAAACTTATCCAGCCGGGCGAGCAGGAGGTAATCATCGGCAGCGGGCCGGGGGAATGATGAGTGATGAGTGATGAATGATGAATGCTCCGCGATTGGGGTTGCTGGGATGCCAATTCATCGTTCATCATTCTACATTCATCACTGCCTTTCGTCGCCGCTTGCAGCCGGGAAAGGAACTCGTGGGCCTCCTCGACGATCGTCAGGTCGGCGCCGAAATCGGTGTCGAACACGCGGTCGAATCCCAATCGCCTCAGCGCGGTAATCATCTGTCCGGTGGCCGGAGTGCCGGGCGGCATACCGAAACCCTCGCCGATGGCCGCGCGGATCGAAGGGGCCGTCTGCACCACGACGTGCATCTCCGGATCGGCCAGCGCGTCCCAGACCGGCCCCGCGCCGCGCTTCTCGACGAAGGCGGCCGTGGGACATACGTTGATGCACTGCCCGCACTGGATACAGACCGAGTCGTCCATGTTCTTCATGTGGGCGGGTCCGACGACGGTGTGGAACCCGCGGCCGTGCTGGCTGAGGTTGAATACGCCCTGGATTTCCGCGCAGACCCGCACACAGCGGCCGCAGAGCACGCACTTCTCACTGTCGCGGACCACGGAATGGCTGGACAGTTCGATGGGGAACCGCTTCCGCCGGCCCTCGAAGTGCCTGGCCCTGACGCCGAGCGAATAGGCCAGATTTTGCAACTCGCAGCGGCCGTCGCGCTCGCAGGTCTGGCAGTCCATCGGGTGATTGTCGATCAGCAACTCGACGATGTCGCGCCGTGCCTGGCGGATTTCGGGCGAGTTGGTCTGCACTTCCATCCCTTCCCAAACCTCGGAACTGCACGCGGCCATGTAGTAGCCCATCCCTTTCACGTCGACGATGCACACCCGGCACGAACCGGCCAGACTCAGGTCGGGGTGGTAGCAGAGCCTTGGGATGCGGATTCCCAACTGCTCGGCCGCGTGCATGATCGTGGTCCCCGCGTCAACCTGGAGGGGAGTTTCGTCGATGGTCAGGGAGATTTTTTTGTTGCGCATGTGTCTCTTTCGTGCGATCGAATAGACTATGTTTATGGCTTTTGTCCCGGCTCAGGGGGCAGCGAGCACTCGGATACGTTCTGAACCTCAGGACTGGGATGCAGCCCTTTTGGCGGGCAGCCCGAAGACCAAAGGCGAACTAGAAAAGTGCTGCTATCATCTCGTGGTGAAATCTTCAAATCCTTTCGCATTTCATACAAGAGTCCAGACAGCAGTGCGTCGTGGCGCTCTTGTTGTCGATTAGGATTAGAGACCTTGATCTCCTCTCGAAATGCTATAAGTGCCTCAATAACAGACTGTGGAGCAATTAGGTTCAAGTTATTGGTTGCGCGATTGAATGCTACTTTTCCTTGGGGAGTAGATTCGCCTTCAAGGTTCCCGCTAAGACTCGCAACGAATGTTTTATAATGCTCGCGCTTTTCCTTGCGCCATTCGGCTTCGCGCTCTCGCCATTTAGTAAACATATAGGCGGCACCAGCAGCAATAACACTACCAACTAACATAAACACTGTAGTGATTTCAGATGACATTTGTAACATTCCCCTCTGTGATTACCTTCTTAGACAACGATAACCACAATTATCGTCATCCTCCGAGGGCAGCATCGCACAACATCGCTTTTCCGAAACCCCGTTGGGGTTTTCAAATGGTTCAACCTCTTAAACCCAGGGTAGCCGCTTTAGGCGGCAACCCTGGGCTGTCTTATGAAAAGCCCTTCGGGCTAATCAACGCATCTGACTATAGACAAACTCCTCCGGCGGCTGTTAGCCGCCGGCTATTTTTCTAATCCCTAATCCCCAATCCCCAATCCCTAATCCCTCCATTACATCCGTTTCACCGCCTCGAACTTGCACACCTCGAAACAACGGCCGCACTTGATGCAATGCGACTGATCGATCAGATGCGGCTCCTTGCGCTCGCCGGAAATGCACGCGACCGGACAGTTCCGTGCGCAAACCGTACAGCCGACGCACTTTTCGGGGTCGATCTCATAATGTATCAGGGCCTTGCATTTATGGGCCGGACAACGCCGCTCGACAACGTGGGCCTCGTACTCGTCGCGGTAATGTTCGAGCGTGCTTAGGATTGGGTTGGCGGCCGCGCGGCCCAGGCCGCAGAGCGACGCGCGTTTCATCAGCAGCCCGAGCCGCTTCAGCTTGTCGAGGTCTTCCGGCGTGCCGCCTCCGGTGGTGATCCGCTCGAGGATTTCCAGCATCCTCGTGGTCCCTTCGCGGCAGGGGGTGCATTTGCCGCACGACTCGTCCTGCGAGAAGGTCATGAAATACTTGGCGATGTCGACCATGCAGTCGTCTTCGTCGAGGATAATCATGCCGCCGCTGCCCATGATCGAGCCGGCCTTCATCAGGCTGTCGAAATCGACGTCCAGGTCGATCCACTTGGCGGGAATGCAGCCGCCGGCCGGTCCGCCGGTCTGGATCGCTTTGAGTTGCTTGCCGCCGGCCACTCCGCCGCCGATCTCCTCGACGACCGTCCGCAAGGTTGTGCCCATCGGCACCTCGACCAGACCGGTGTGCCGGACCTTTCCGGCCAAGGCGAATACTTTCGTGCCGCCGCTTTTCTCGCTGCCGATCCGGGCGAACCATTCGGCCCCGAAATTGACGACCGCGGTGACGTTGGCAAAGGTCTCGACGTTGTTTATCACGGTCGGCTTGCCCCACAGCCCCTTTTCGGTCGGATACGGCGGGCGGACCCTCGGCTGGCCGCGATCGCCCTCGATCGAGTGGATCAGGGCCGTCTCCTCGCCGCAGACGAAGGCCCCGGCGCCAAGGCGGATTTCCAGGTCGAAATCGAACCCCGAGCCGAGGATGTTTTTGCCCAGCAGTCCCCATTGCCGGCACTGCTCGATCGCCCGTTCGATCCGCTCGATGGCCATCGGATACTCGGCCCTGACGTAGAAGAATCCCTGGCTGGCGCCGATGGCGAATCCGCCGATAATCATCCCCTCGACCACGTTCAGCGGGTCGCTCTCCAACATGCTGCGGTCCATGAACGCGCCGGGATCGCCTTCGTCGGCGTTGCAGATGAGGTATTTTATATTGTCTTTGGCGTCGCGGCCCATCTTCCACTTCAATCCGGTCGGATATCCGCCGCCGCCTCGGCCGCGGAGTTTCGAGCGGGTAATCTTGTCGATCACCCATCGCGGGTCGTTCTTCTGGAGCACCTTGGCCAGCGCCTGGAAACCGTGGTAGTGGAAATATTCCTCGATGCTCTCGGGATCGATCACGCCGTTGTGGCGCAGTGCCACGCGGCTCTGCCGGTTGAAGAAGGCCACGTCGCCGTAGAGTTCGAGGAAATTTCCGCCGATCGTCTTGCCCGGCATCCTCAACCGCTCGACCGGCCGGCCGCCGACGAGGTGTTCGCGGATGATTTCGTCCAGTTCGGCCTCGTCCTTGACGCGATACAGCACCCGGTCCGGTTGGATCATCAGGTGTGAGAAGTGGCCGGCCTCTTTCGCGTTGCAGGTGCCGAAGCAATGGGCCCGGGTAACGTGGACGTCCTCGTCCGCCAGGCCCGCGGCGCGAAGTTTTTCCGCCAGCACTTCGTCGAACGGCCGCGGTCCCTTCCACCCGCAACGCACGCTGCCGCAGATAAGAACCTCGTGCCGGGCGATTCTTGCGATGGGACCGTCCAGCACGTGTTCCAATACCGGTTGGCCGTGCAGCACGTGTTGGGTAAATATCTCGTGGACCAACTGCCGATCCACCCGCTCGTACTTAACCGGCATTTGGCCGGGGACCATCACGCCGACGATCGGCTCGCGGCTGCATCGGCCGGTGCAGCCGGTTTGGTGCAGGAGGATGTCGTCGCGTCCGGCGGCGGCGAGGTGCTTGCGGAATTCGTCCAAAACGTTCCGGCTGCCGGCGGCGTGTTCGCAGGTGGCCGATCCGACCTGAATGCGTATTTTGTCGCCGGTTGCCCGTTGCTTGAGGATTTCTTCCGCCTGCTTAGCCAGTGCTTCGTACTGCTGGACAACCTTCGTGGTCACGGATGCCCCCGATAATTGTTGATGGATCCCGGATTGGCGCGGGTGGCACTGGCGTCTCGCCAGTGTCGGCCGGAACACGGGCAAGATGCCCGTGCCACCCGACTGCGGGTTATTTCACCAGAAACCGCCCCGTATGTAAAGCCGACGGACGGCGGGGCGGCCTCACGGCGGGAGGATTTCTTCGACCGCCTCCGCCGGCCGGTCGATCCACACGATGCCGAAGATTGTCAGGCAGACCCCCAGCAACAGCCAAACGGTGGACGGCTCGGCGAACAACGCCATCCCGGCCACGGCCGCCATCGCCACCTGCGAGGCGTTCACCGCGTTGGCATGGACCACCGTGGTCCGCTGCAAACCGTGAATAAGCGCTAAAAACGCGCCGAGATTGAAAACGCCGGCGGCGACCATCAAGATAAACTGATCGATGGGCGTCTCCAGCAGTGCCGCAGCGCCGAGCCGGTAAACGCAGATCGGCCCCAGGCTGACGACGCCCATCAGCGTGACCAGAAAGGCCGCCGCGGCCGGCGACGTGTTTCCCGTCACGCTCCGGCGGATCACCGCGCAGAGCAGGGCGTACACCGTTCCAGCCAGCCCGGCCGCGGCCACCGCCAGGACCATTAACAGCGGATTAGGCGTTACGGCTTTGGCTTCGGCGATGGAGCAGCCCGCCGCCTCGGCGCCGACGCCCAGCAGGGCCAGCGATCCGAGGAGCATTGCGATAGCCATTATCGACCGGCCGGAGACCCGCTCGCCGAGCCAGACCCAGCCGATCACTGCCCCGCCGGTAATCATTGCGCCGAACATGGCGGGTATTGTGACGGCCAGTCCCACGACGCCGAGCGACCATTGGACGCAGACGTTGCCCGCCACCTGAATCAGCAGGCCCACGAGCAGGAGCAGTCCCAACTCGCGCCCCGCCGGCAACCAGCGCCGGCCGCGGACGGCCTGCCACAGGAGCCACACCCCGACGACTACCGTCGTGACCAGTTCCCGATTGAAAACCGCCCAAAACGTATCGCAATGCATGGCGGTCAACTGCCGCATGCAGATGTTCGAGGCGGTATAGCCCAGTGCCGAGAGGAGGCAAAAGGCGACGCCACCCAGAGCGTTACGATTTCCGAGCAATGTGGACAATGGGAGCAGAGGTCAGAAGTCAGAAGTCAGAGGTCAGGGTGCAAGTTTAGCCCCCGCGTCCACGCGGGGCAAGGGTTCTCGGGGGCACCCCCTCGCCAAAAACCGCCCCGGGCGGTAAGATTAACCATCGCAACGGGGGAACGAGCGGCCCCCATGAAACGCCTCGGCTGTGCGGAACGGATCACACGGCTAAACGAATATTGCATTCCGAGCGGAATCGCGGTACACATATACACAAGTTCACATTGCACATTAGCCCCAATAAACCAAAGCGAGATACCCGATGGCCAAAAAAACCACTCCATCCGCCAAAGCCGCCGCCGGCAAAAGCAGCGTGCCGACCATCCTCGACTCCAACCCGACGCTGAAAAACACCGTTGCCCAGATCGAAAAGGCGTTCGGCGAAGGGGCCATCATGCCGCTGGGCGTCGGTATCGCCGCGCCGATCCACGGCATCCCGACCGGCAGCCTATCGTTGGACATAGCCCTGGGCGGACAGGGCATTCCCTGCGGAAGGACGGTCGAAATCTTCGGCCCTGAATCGAGCGGCAAGACGACCCTCGCACTGCACGTGGTGGCCAGCGCCCAACGCCTCGGAGGCATCGCCGCCTTCATCGACGCCGAACACGCACTGGACCCAACCTGGGCAAAAAAACTCGGCGTCGAATTGGAGACACTCTTGGTAAGCCAGCCGGGCTGCGGCGAGGAGGCAATGCAAATCACCGAAATGCTCATCAAGAGCAACGCCGTGGACGTGATTGTCATTGACTCGGTGGCGGCCTTGGTCCCCAAGAGGGAACTCGACGGCGAGATCGGCGACTCGCACGTCGGATTACAGGCCCGGCTGATGAGCCAGTCGATGCGGAAGCTGACCGGCGTTATCTCCAAGTCGAAGACCTCGGTGATCTTCATCAACCAAATCCGCGAGAAGATCGGCGTGATGTTCGGCAACCCGGAGACCACGCCCGGCGGTCGGGCACTGAAGTTCTACTCCTCCTGCCGGATCGACGTGCGGCGGATCAGCCAGATCAAGAGCGGCGACGAGGTGATCGGCCAGCGCGTCCGGGCGAAGGTGGTCAAAAACAAGGTGGCCCCGCCCTTCCGCATCGCCGAGTTCGATATGATGCACACCGACGGCATCAGCTACGAAACCGACATTTTGGACATGGCGTTGTCGGAAAAGTTGGTCAACCGCGTCGGGGCATGGTTCCGCTACGGCGACGTGCAACTCGGCCAAGGCCGCGAGAAGGTCCGCGAATATCTCAAGGAGAACCCCGAACTGGTCGAGGAACTCCGCCAAAAGATACTCGTCGCCGGCGGCCTGGCGGCCCCCGCAGCGGCGGACGACGCTGCGGAGTGACATTATGATTTTTACCCCGAAGGGGCGGCTGGTTCGCCCAGCCCAGGGCAACGCCATGGGAACCGTGAACGCGACCTTCTGCATGATCGGAGCTACGCCATGTCATCGTCTTAGCAGCCCGTTGAAAAAACCGGTTTTCGAGAGTTCGGGTGCCACTGCTGGCTTGTCCAGCAGTGTTTCCCCGGGTGTTTCTCCCCGCACTGCTGGACAAGCCAGCAGTGGCACCCTTTTTCAACGGACTGTTAGCCCATTTTGAGAGCTTTTTCGACCAGAATGCCGGCGTCGAACCCCCGCCTTGCCAATCTCGGGAACGGATATTAGTATAGAGGTATCATTCCCCGATAGCTCAATTGGTAGAGCGAGCGGCTGTTAACCGCTAGGTCCAAGGTTCGAGTCCTTGTCGGGGAGCTTTTTCGGTTTTCCACGAAACCGTCCGCCCCGCCAGTTAACGCCCGCCGCCGAGACCCAGGCTGCCGGGCGTTTCGCTTTTAACCGCCTTTTCTGCAAGGGTTTACGTCAATCTGGCCTGCGGCCGAAAACTCTCTGTTTCGAGAGAGACCAAATAGGGTCCGAAAGCAACCCAAGAGGTTGCCTTCGCACCCCGAAATCTCGGTCCCAAAACTCTCGAACTCTCTGATTAACAGACTGACAGGCTCCCCGATTCTTGGTCCATGCGGAAGGTGAGATTTTTGGCTATCTTCCCCCTTCTTCATTCAACCCTGTTCATTCCGTAAGATTCTCTGTCGAGCCGAACAGCGTAAACGCATCCGCCTTGTCGATCCGCACCGGCATGATCCGGCCGGTCAGTTCTCGCGGGCCGTCGAAGACCACGATCCGATCGCAAACCGTCCGGCCCACCAGTTGCACCATCCCCTCTCCCGCTGGGAGAGGGTCGGGGTGAGGGCTGCCGGCTGTTGCACGTTCCGTAATCACCGCCGCCCGCTTGCGGGCGGCTTTGCTAGGCCCCTCGACCAGAATCTCGACCACGCGGCCAAAATACGGCTGGTTGTCCTCCAAACTGATGGCATTCTGGATCGCCAGCAATTCGTTGTTCCGCCGCCGCTTGACTGCCTCGGGCACGTCGTCGGCATACAGTTCGGCCGCCTTGGTCTCCGGCCGCGGGCTGTACTTGAAAATGAAACTGTTCTTAAACCGGGCGTTGCGGACCAGTTCGACCGTTTGCCGAAAATCCTCCTCCGTCTCGCCGCAAAAGCCGACGATGAAGTCGCTCGTGACGGCGGCGTTGGGGACCGTCTCGCGGATGCGATCGAGCATTTCCCGGTAGGTCGCTGCGCCGTAACCCCGTTTCATCCGCCGCAAAACGGCGTCGGAGCCGCTTTGGGCCGGCACGTGCAGGTAGGGCGAGACCTTCGGCAGATCGCGCACCGCCTCCAACAAACTCTTGGTAATGTGCCGGGGATGGTTGGTGACGAACTTTATTCGGCGGAGGCCCTCGATCCGGTCGAGCATCGCCAGCAGATCGGCCAGCGCGATGGTCCGCGGCCCGGTGCGATCCTTGTAGCTGTTGACCGTCTGTCCCAGCAGGATCACTTCAAGGCAGCCGGCGTCGGCCAGCCGGCGGACTTCATCGACAACGGCCGCGGCCGGGCGGCTCTGCTCCGGCCCACGCACCCGAGGTACGACGCAATAGGAGCAAAACTTGTCGCAACCGGACATGATCCGCACCATCGCCTGGTGCGGGGCGGACGGAGTTTTGACAGGTCTTAGCGGCGTGAAGGGGACGAAGCTCCGCCGGATTGCTTCCCGGTTGTCGACCGCTCGGTCCAGGCTCACGTCCAGGCAAGGCCCCCCGCCGTCCGCGACCCGCCGCAACAGTTCCGGCAGGCGGTGCAAGCGGCCAGGCCCGACCACCAGATCGACGTGCGGCGCGCGTCGGAAGATGAGCTGTTGGTCCTTTTGGGCCATGCAGCCGAGCACGCCGATGATTTTTCGGGGATTGTACTGCTTGGCGTGTTTCAATCGCCCCAGCGCGCTGTAGATTTTATCTTCGGCGTGTGCGCGGACGCTGCACGTATTCAGCAGCACGACGTCCGCGCGTCGGACGCCGTCGGCCGGCACGTATCCGGCCCGGCGCAACTCGGCGGCGATCAACTCGCTGTCGAGCACGTTCATCTGGCAGCCGACCGTCTGGATGAAAAAGGTGTCAGGAACCATTATTGGGAGATTCCTTGCGAGGGCGGCCTCGGGGACGGAGCACCGAATCGAGTCCAAACCGCTTTGTCATCCGGTTCACCCAATCTTCGCTTGGGCAACTTTTTCAACGGACTGCCAGGCTTTGTCAGAAAAGGCCTGACGCGGCCTACTGTCATTCTGAGCGTAGCGAAGAATCTCCGTGAAATTGGGCGAGATCCTTCGCTACGCTCAGGATAACAAATAGGGTTTTCCGACAAAGCCTAAGCCGTCTTGGACTTCGGTTCGGCCGGCAGGGGGACGAGTTGCTCGTTGCCAGAGACGATCTCGTCGGTCACGAGGTAGCGGCTGCCCGGGGCCTGGTCCGGCAAGTCGAACATGATGTCGAGCATCACCTCCTCGATGATCGACCGTAGCCCTCGGGCGCCGGTTTCCTTCTTCATCGCCTGCTCGGCGATCGACTGCAACGCGGCCTCGGTAAAGCCTAGTTCGGCGTTCTCCAGGGCGAACAGCGCTTGATACTGCTTTATCAAGGCGCTCTTCGGCTCGGTCAGGATGCGGACCATTGCTTCGACGTCGAGCGGCCTGAGCGCCGCGACGACCGGCAGCCGGCCGATCAGCTCGGGAATCATACCGAACTCCAGTATGTCGTCGCTGGTAACTTGTTGGAGCAGGTCTCCCGTTTCGAGCAGATCGTGGCCGACGCCCTCTTGCGAAAAACCGATGGTGCGTTTTCCCAGCCGACGGCCGATAATGTCGTCGAGTCCGACGAAAGTGCCGCCGCAAATGAAGAGGATGTTGCTCGTATCCAACTGGATGTATTGCTGCTCGGGGTGTTTTCGACCGCCCTGAGGCGGGACGTTGGCGACCGTTCCCTCGAGCATCTTCAGCAATGCCTGCTGTACGCCCTCGCCGGAGACGTCGCGGGTAATGGAGATGTTCTGGCTGGTTTTGCCGATTTTGTCGATTTCGTCGATATACAGCACGCCGCGCTGTGCGGCCTCGACGTCGAAGTCGGCGGCGTGGAGCAGCTTCAGCAGCAGGTTTTCCACGTCCTCGCCCACGTAGCCCGCCTCGGTCAAGGTGGTGGCGTCGCCGATGGCGAAAGGCACATTCAGGATGCGGGCCAAGGTTTGGGCCAGCAGCGTTTTGCCCGAGCCGGTGGGACCGATCAAGAGGATGTTCGACTTGTCGATCTCGACGTCGGAGCCGGTCGTGCCGATCATCAGCCGTTTGTAGTGGCTATGCACCGCAACGGACAGCACTTTTTTCGCGTGATCCTGGCCGATTACGTACTGGTCGAGGTGGGCGACAGTTTGCCGCGGCGTGGAGATTTTGGTGAACAGCGGTTTGCTGGTCCCGCGACGACGCCGCTCTTGCTCGAGGATCGACTGGCAGAGATCGATACACTCGCCGCAGATGTAGACGTCGCCCGGCCCTTCAACCAACGGGCCAACGTCTCGGTAGCTCTTGCGGCAGAAGGAGCAGAAGGCGTTTTTCTTCGTCGGGCCGGTTCCCCGGCGGCCTCCATTGAAGTCTCGTCCTGACGGCATGCCTTATCCTTTCCACGTCGCGCTAAAGGTTCGTTTCGATCCGCGCTGCCGATTTTCTCTCTACGACCGTCTTAACCTGTTTCGTCGTTATCGCTTAACTCATCTTGGAGTTGCGCGGCCAAGGTTGTTTTTTATTGTTCGGAATTCTTCATCGGTTAGCTCACCCTTGGAATGCGATTCTCTGAATTTTGAGAGCCATTCGTTGGTCTTCCGTTCCTTCTGTATCGACTTGGGGTGGGTTTTCCCAATGACGCACCAAGCGACCGTCACCAAGACTGCCGGAACGGCAAGCCAGAGAACGAGCCGTTCCGGCCCGGATTGCCAAAAACGATTCATGCCGCGGTCGGCCGCTGCCACGAAAAGTAGGAAAAAGGAAATGATCCATGGACACCCTGCGGTCATTATGCGCGTTCTGGGGACATTAGTCCAGCAAATATCCGTTCCGATCATCAAGTTTTGCGCAATTGCGGAATTCCGCATAGTCTTACTTGCCACACTTACCAACCCGTTGAAAAAGTCGGATTTGGGAGTTTGGGTGCCACTGCTGGCTTGTCCAGCAGTGTTTTCCCGGGAGTTTTCCCCATGCACTGCTGGGCAAGCCAGCAGTGGCACCCTTTTTCAACAGGCTGTTACGCCCCCTCGAACCACTGTCTTATTTTGTTTTGTATG
>JAUWNG010000061.1 GCA_030612765.1 Planctomycetota bacterium | reverse complement strand
GGATAATCGTGTAGCGGGCGGGCTTGCCCGCCGTTGGTTGCCCGCAAGAGCGCCGCTGAGGCAACGGCGGGCAAGCCCGCCCGCTACACGGTGTTCGTCGAAACGCTATAAGCCGCTGTTATACAATCGGTTGTCACGCGTTCGCAGAAACGACCCAGCGTTGCGGTAACCAACAAGCGATTCGTTGGCGCGTCGGAAATCAACTACTCGGCTTTTTCAGGCCCCAACTGTGCAGGACCAGTACGCTCCCCAGGGAGACCAGAGACCAACCGATCCAATCGGGGGGGGTGATGACTTTCTTGGCCGACGGCTCCTCCGATTGCGTCAACGTCTGGGTGGCGGCGCCGACCGACGCCAAAGGATGGCCGGTCCGCTCGGCGAGGAATTGCGTGAAATCCGGGGTCAGCTTGATCGAGTCGACCATCTGGAACTGCCCCCCCAAGAGCAGGCACAGAAACCCCGCGAAAAAAAACTGATTGCGTGAAATGTCCATTATGGGAACCTCCTCCACCACGTCTCATGTTTTGTATCGAGCCTAGATCTAGGCGGGCTTCAGCCGACGCCCAGGTGTATGGGATATTCCGTATCACCCGAGCAGATTGCAATGGTTCTCGCGAATGAAGCGAATCCTCGGGCCAACCGGAGGCGTGTCTGCGCTACGCCCGGGACCGCTCCATTACCGATGGGCGCGACGCCCCCCTGTCCGGGAAAACTCTCGGATATTGAAAGAGGACAAACAAGAATCCGCCCGGAGGCCAAGGCAGTGGTCACAATCGCGCTCTTGCCGTATTTGCCGGTTTTTGATACCGTCCGACGAGTTTTCCTGAGGATGCCGCGCGCCGAGAGGGGCTATGATAAGACAACGATGGTTATGGTTGGGGATTTTGATCGTGGCGGCGGCCGCTTGGTCTCATGCTCAAGACCCGGATGAATCGTTCGGCCAGCGATTGTACGGGCCGGAAATCTGGCGTTTGCCGCCGGTGAACGATTTTCCCGCGTTGACGCCGTCGGGCGGGCCGGATATCGCCTTTCAGACCCCTACGGCCTTGGTGGTGCCGCATTACGAGATGCTTCCCACGCCACGGCCGGAGGCCGCCGCGCCGGAGGTCGCCCCTTCGACGGGCGAAGTCCCCGCGCCCCCGTCCGATGTCCCCGTCGGCGAAGAGCCTTTCAATGTGAAACCCGAACGGAAGAAACTATGGAGCGGAAGTTTCGACCTCGGACTGGACGGTTCGGAAGGCAACACCGAGACGTTCAATTTCCGCTTCGGAGTCCATGCCCGGCGCAAGACCGAATGCAACGTGTTGACACTGGGGCTGGACTACAACAAGCAGACATCGAAAACGGTCCCCACCGCGGACCGTCTGTATTTCGACGGCCGCTACGAGCAACTCTTCGGCTCGTCGCGGTGGTCGACGTTCTTTCATGAGACGATCGAATACGATCAGTTCCAGCCGTTCGACGTGCGCGACACGTCGGACATCGGCATCGGTTACCGGATAATCGACCGGGAGGACACCACGCTGATCGGCCGGCTCGGCGGTGGTTTTTCCCACGAGTACGGCGGGCCGGAAAATGGAAAGTATGTCCCGGAAGCGGTGTTCGGTCTCCAGTTTGAACGGCAGTTCAGCAAGCGCCATAAGTTTATCGGCACGATGGAATACGCGCCCGACGTGACCCGCTTCGCCCGCTACCGCCTCCGCACCCAGGCCGCTTGGGAGGTGCTCTTGGACGAGGACAGGAACCTCAATCTGCGCATGGGGATATTGGAACGTTACAACAGCGTGCCCAACGGCGCCCGGCCGAACGATCTGGATTACGCCATGATGTTGATGTGGAAGTTTTGACGGCGGCCGGGAATCATTTATATGCGCGGAAGAGCTTGGACGGGCGTTATACTCCTACACGGAAATCGCCCTGGAAGCAGGAGGGCAATCCATGAGCGAAATCCACGTCGGGCAAACCGCCGTCAGGCAATCCAACCCCCCGGAACCGGATGAGGGGACTCGGCCGCACACGGAAAACGGACGCGTAGGGCTGCTCTCGCCCAGCTTTCTCGCACTGGTGGCCACGCAGTTCTTCGTGGCCCTGACCGACAACATGTTCCGCTGGCTGATCGTGCCGATCGGCAGCAAGCTGCTCGATTCACGGGAACAGGCCGTATCGATCGGAGCGGCTTGTTTCATCATCCCCTTCCTGATCTTCGCCTCTATGGCCGGGTTTCTGGCCGACCGCTTCAGCAAACGGAACGTAATGGTCGTCTGCAAGGCGGTCGAGATCGCGGTGCTATGCCTGGGGGTGTCCGCCATCCTCATGCAAAACGTCTATTTGATGTTCGTCGTCCTGTTCCTGCTGGGAAGCCAGTCGGCGTTCTTTATTACGTCTAAATTGGGAGGGATTCCAGAACTGGTCAGGCCCGAGCAAATCGCCACGGCCAACGGCGTGATCAACATGGCCTCGATGGCGGCGATAGTCATCGGCTCGATCCTCGGCGGAGTGCTTTACGATCGCACCGGTCCGCTGGGCTTGAATGACTGGTGGATTTCGGCCTTGGTGTTGATCGGCGTGTCGGTCGTCGGATTTTTCACCAGCCTGATGATCGGGCCTTTGCGGAGCGCGAACCCCGCCCGACCGTTTCCCTGGAACCCCGTCGGGCAAACGGTGCGCGACATCCGTATGCTCTGGTCGAATAGACCGCTCTTTCTGGCGGCCCTGGCCAGCACGTTCTTTTGGACGCTCGGGATGCTCTCGCAAGTGAACATCTATCTGTTCGCCAACGAAACTTTGCACGTCGGACAACAACGGGACGTCGGCATCCTGCTGGGCGTGTTGACTATCGGCATCGGCCTTGGCGCGGTGTTGGCGGGAATCTGTTCGCGCGGCAAGATCGAACTGGGGTTGGTCCCACTCGGCGCTGCCGGGATTGCCGTCACTTCGATGCTGATGGCGTTTGTGCCCGGCGGCGTGGCCGGTCAACCCGCCGGGGCCGGCTTCTATTGGAGTTGCTGCCTGTTGCTCGCCCTGGGCATGACGGCCGGATTGTACGACATACCGTTGCAGGCGTTTCTCCAAGACCGCAGCCCGGCCCGGTCCCGCGGCTCGATCATGGCCGCCTACAATTTCATGTCCTTCGCGGGCATGTTGGCCGCATCCGGCCTGTTCTGGATGCTTTCCGGCCCGCTGGGTCTTTCGTCGCGGGTGATCTTCTTTCTCGGCGGGCTGGCCACCTTGCCGGCCACGTTTTTCATCATCCGTCTGCTGCCGTTCCATACCGCTCGGCTGGCGGTGCGTTTGCTGGTCGGCTGCATGTACCGGGTGCGGGTCAAAGGAGAGGAAAACGTCCCCGACGGCGGCGCGCTGCTCGTGGCAAACCACGTCAGTTGGGCCGACGGGGTGCTGTTCGGCCTGGCCTGCCCGCGACATCCGCGAATGATTGCCTACGCCAAGTATTTTGATAATCGCTGGCTGAGTTGGATCGGCCAATTGGGTCGGATAATTCCCATCGGCTCGACGCGGAAGTCGATGATCGATTCGATCCGTGCCGCCCGCCTGGCTTTACAACAAGGCGAGCTGGTCGGTATCTTTCCCGAAGGCGGGATCACCCGCACCGGCCAAATCGGCGAGTTTCGCCCCGGATTTTTGTCGATGCTGAAAGAAACCAATGCTCCGGTGGTGCCGGTCTATCTGGGAGGGCTATGGGGAAGCATCTTCAGCTACGAGGGCGGGAAGTTCTTCTGGAAGCTACCCAGACGTTGGCCGTATCCCGTCTCGATCCGCTTCGGACCACCGATTCACGATCCCACCGACGTGGACCAGGTCCGTCGTGCCGTAAAAAAACTGGGGTCAGAGCGCATTTAGTCATTAGTGGGCGTCGCGTCCATCGGCACGGACTGGGCGAGCGAGCGGCGGAACGGTGCTTCCATGACGGTTCGCTCGTTTTCTTGGTAGTGGGCGAAATCAGCCGACTGGTGATGCGAAAAACAAGCGCAGTGAGAGCCACCCCCCCTCCAGTTTCTTGGTGTCTCGCGCCGGCTACTTGACAAAACCCAGCCATTGAAGAGAATCTAACCTTATGATGGGTGAGGCGGTCGTACCTTCCTCAGGCTATTGAAAAGGCATCCATTGCCTATTTACACGTTGCTCCGCCTAATCGCTGCCAGGTCGATGACCGTCTGCTCGCATTGGATGAGCTTAATGACTAAATGCGCTCTGACCCCATATCGCTGGCGGGGAGCCGCGGCTCTGTGAACCGACCGGTGGCGGCTCAACAACCGGAGAGACCGACAAAATGAGACTGCCGAAATACTCCGTCGGAATCGGCGACCGTTTTGCCCACCAGGGCGTTGCACAACTCGACGCGGCGATCGAGGCAAACCGGCAAGGCGTCGCCGTTGCGCCCGTGTGGAACAAGTCGCACCGCGAACACGTGATCGTTGGCAGCGCTCCCGGCGACGTGCGCATCGAGGCAGACGACGCCGTGGCCGCCCGCGGTTGGAAAGGCCCTTACTTCGTCGATGCCGACCACGTCGGACTACACACTGTCGACGGCTTCATCGCCGCCAGCGATTTCTTCACGCTCGACGTGGCCGACTTCATTGGGCGGCCAGCGCCCGAGGAGGCGCTGGCCGAGTTCGTCCGGAAACATCGCGCCTACGCCGGGCATCTGGAGATTCCCGGCCTCGACGCGCCGCTGGAGATCTCCGAGCAGACGATTGCGACGGCGGCGCGGAAATTCCTACTGGCCGTTCGCGAGTCTGGCCGGATCTACCGGCACATCGCCGAGGTTAAGAGGAACGATTCATTCGTGGTCGAGGTGTCGATGGACGAAACCGGCGAGCCGCAGACGCCGCTGGAGTTGTTGTTGATCCTTGCGGCGATTGCCGAGGAAGGGATTCCGGCCCAAACGATCGCCCCGCGGTTCACCGGGCGGTTCAACAAGGGCGTGGACTACGTCGGCGACGTGGCGCAATTCACCAAGGAGTTCGAGCAGGACCTCGCCGTAATCGGCTTTGCCGTCGACCGGTTTGGCCTGCCGGAGAACCTGAAGCTGAGCGTGCATTCCGGCAGCGATAAGTTCGCCATTTACGGCCCCATGCGCGAGGCGATGGCGAAGTTCAATGCCGGCGTGCATCTGAAAACGGCCGGCACTACTTGGCTTGAGGAACTGATCGGACTGGCCCTTTCGGGCAGCGAACCCCTGGAGATTGCCAAGGAGGTGTATTGCAACGCGTTGGGGCGATTCGACGAGCTTTGCAAGCCGTACGCTACTGTGATCGACATTGACCCGGCCGCGCTGCCGTCGCCCGAAACGGTCGACACGTGGGACGGCCCGACGTTTGCCGCGGCACTGCGCCACGATCCCTCCCATGAAACGTACAACCCGAGCTTCCGCCAACTGCTGCACGTCGGCTACAAGGTGGCCGCCGAAATGGGCCCGCGGTTCCTCGGCGCCTTGGAGAAGCACGCCGACGTGATCGCCGAGAACGTGACCGAGAACCTCTATCAGCGGCACATTCGCCCGCTATTCATCGGGGAGTAGACCATGAGTCCCTCATACCACCGCAACGAGTTGCTCGAAAACGAGATGCTTCCGGCCGACATCGTACTGGCCCCGGCGTGGTGGCATTACCACGAGGGAATTACGTTCGACGAGGATTTCTTTTTTCACCCTTTCCGGCGAGTGGAGGTCGAGCGGAGGATGGAGAAGGTCTTGTACGACCGTTGGGGGCGGTTCGGCCTGGGCCGTGACCGCGATGAGGACGTGCCGGTGATCGGCGCCGTCCACCTGGCGGCCGGATACCTGATTTCGGAGATGCTTGGCTGCAAGGTCGATTACCTGGAAGACTCCCCGCCGCAAGTGATTTCCGCCAACCTGGATTCGCTGGAGATATCGCCCGAGGCGGCGTTTCAGGCCCCCGCCTTCAAGAAGTTCGAGAGCCTGACGGACGCACTGAAGACAAAGTACGGCTACCTGCGCGGCGACGTCAACTGGGGTGGCATTCTGAACATTGCGTTGGACCTGCGCGGGCAGGCCGTGTTCATTGACATGATCGAGCGGCCAGAGGAGACCTCGCGGTTCCTTGCCGGCATCGGCAAGATAATCGATCGTTTCACCAACGGCCTGGCCTCTGCGAGCGGCACGACGTCAATCAGCGTCAACCGCACGGTCGGCCACCTTCCCAAGCCGGTCTTCCTGCACAGCGAGTGTTCGCACACGATGATTTCGGTCTCCGATTACGAAAAGTTGCTGATGCCGCTGGACACCGAATGGAGCCGCAAGCGGCGGCCATTCGGGATCCATTATTGCGGCGAAGACCCACACCGCTATGCCGAAGTGTTCGCCCGGCTCCCGCACCTGGATTTTCTCGACGTGGGCTGGCCAGGCAATGTAAAGAAGCTCCGCGGACACCTACCCGAGACGTTCTTGAACATCCGCTACAGTCCGGTGGAAATCGTCAAGCAAGAGCCGGATGAAATCCGCCGCACGGTCCGCCGGCTGGTCCACGACTCGGCAAACCCGTATCTGACCGGGGTGTGCTGCATCAACATGGACCAGCACGTGCATGACGAGCAAATCAACGCGATTTTTGAAGAGGTGGAACTGCTGAGGAAAGAATACTCGGAGATCGACCGGCCGTCCGGAAATGAAACGGATTCATGAGAGAAACGCATGGTGCTTGGTACAATGGGCTCACCTCGTATCACTGGTTCGGGCGGGGGGACTTGAAGCGGCATCTAACGGGACGGTCAACCGAATGTTGCAACGATTTCTCGCGGCAACATAGCGTTGTAGTACTAATCCCCTCTATCTAAGAATTCGTAATCCGTGGTCTAGTGCTTTGTCACGCCTAAAAATTCGGGTGCCACTGCTGGCTTGTCCAGCAGTGCCAATGAGTTACGAAGAATCGAACCCGTAAGTTTAGCTTTGACAAAGCACTAGGCAATGGGGCCACCTCAGTCTATGCTACTGTGCTACTGAGACTTCGCAATCAGGAGGTATTTTGCGTGTTTGGATTATCTGTGATCGATTTGGTCGTGATCGTCCTGTATTTCTCGGTAATCTTGGCAATCGGCGGCTGGTGCTCGCGCCGGATCAAGAGCGAGGAGGATTTCTTTCTCGCCGGTCGTGGATTTGGAAAACTGGTTCAAACATTCGCCGCGTTCGGACAAGGCACCAACGCCGACAGCGCGGTAGGGGTGACGACCACGACCTTCACCAACGGCGCTTCCGGTATGTGGAGTTCTCTGCTTTACCTGTTCAATACGCCGATCTATTGGCTGATCTCGCCGTGGATGCGCCGCCTGCGGGTTTTGACGACGGGCGACTTCTTCCTGGAGCGCTACGGTTCACAAACAATGGCCGCCACCTACGCCGTGATCGGCTCGATCAGCATGATGGCGTTCATCGCGCTGGGATTCAATGCGATGACCAAGACGATCGTGGCCATTACGCCGAAGACCGCCGATCAATTCAGCAAGGCCGAGAAAGTCGAATATCAGCGGGTTGTGCGGGAGCATTTTCAGAAGGCCGATACTGCGTCGGCGGCTTTTGCGGTCTTGACCTTTGACGAACTGGTTGAGCGGGATCGGCTTCGAGCGGCGAGCAGCGATTCTCTTGATGACGCATCGAGAGAAAGGTTTCGCGATTTGGAGGCGAAGCGTGCGGCCAAGATCATTTCGCACATCCCCGAAAACGTCCTGATCTGGTTGGTCTGCCTGATAGTAATGCTTTATGCTGTCGCGGGCGGTCTTGAGGCGGCGTTCCTGACCGACACGCTCCAAGGCATATTCATCATCCTGTTGTCGGTGATCCTGATTCCCTTTGGCTGGTTGAAGATCGCCGCCACTCACGGCGGCAGCGGCATTAAGGACGCTCTGGCCATCATCCACCGCGAACTGCCCGAGGCCTACTTCGACATCTTCGGTTCTCCACATTCCATCGATTTCACTTGGTACTACATCCTGGCGCTGTCGCTAATGGCCGTCTTCACGGTGCCGGTACAGCCGAACATGCTTGTCGCCACCGGCTCGGCCCGCGACGAATATACCGCACGCTACGGTTTTACGGTAGGCAGCTTCTTAAAGCGGTTTTGCACGGTGTTTTGGGGCGTGTTCGGACTGGCGGCAGTGGTGTTGTACAGCCAGAAGGTGCATAATTCGGACCTGGTGTGGGGTTATGCTACACGTGATCTGCTGGGGCCGCTGAACATGGGACTGGTCGGCCTGATGATCGCTTCCTTGATGGCGGCCCTGATGTCGACGGCCGACTGCCTCATGCTGACTTGCTCCAGTCTGCTGACACATAATCTATATGAGCCGCTGATGCCGAACCACAGCCAACGGCATTATATCTGGGTAGGACGGGGCTTCGGCGCAATAGTCCTGGTCGGAAGTGTGTTGATTGCCACGCAGTTCGACACGATTCTGCAACTGCTGAAGTTCATCTGGGAGTTCAACCTGATGCTGGCGCCGGCATTCTGGCTGGGGATGAAATGGCGACGGGCTAATCGCGTTGGGGCCTGGGCATCGATCCTGATTGCCGGGCTGTTGTTCCTCCTAATACCCATACTGTTGCCCTTGGCGGTGCCGCAACTGAAGACGAACGCCTACTTGCTAAAGACAACGGACCCCGCTCCATTGGTCCGAAGCTATACGGCCCGCGTAGCCGACGTGCGGCAGCGCCAAACGCAGATCGACTCCTGGAACAAGCTCTACGCGCAGGGCAAGGCTATCGGCCCCCGACCGCAGCCGTTGGCGCTCGGCCGACAGTTCGAGAAACAATATACCCTACCGCGCAAGAGCATCTTTTGGACGCAAGACCTCAAACTCGATGGCAACGGCAGGCCCACCGGCCAGGGATGCCTGACACTCGAACTCGTCCTGCTGGACCGGTTCGGCTTCGATTTATCCAGGAATTCCTACGCCCTAAATGAGACAATCCGCATCCTGATCCGTACCATTGCTCCGTTTCTGATCATGTTTGTCTTTACTCTACTAACAAGACGCGATGACCGGCCTGCAGTCGCCCGCTTCTTTGCGAAAATGCGGACCAAGGTGGTGGTGGACAAAGAGGCAGATGCCAGAGAACTTGCCCGATCCTTTGAGAACCTTCGTCGCTTTGACGATCGGTTGTTGTTTCCCAATTCCCAATGGGAGTTTTTCAAGTGGAATCGGGAAGACGCGGTCGGTTTTGCGCTCTCCGTCCTGGCAGTCGGCGGGGTGCTGCTGTTGATGACCGTGTTGGTCTCGCTTGGATCGTGAACATGAACTGTCGCGCTGTGTCGAGGCAAACTCTACCCGGCCATGGTTTTCAATTAACACCAACAGGAGAAAGAAAAATGGAACTGAATGCGACGCAGTTTCAGCATTGTGTTGGACATGTAGGCCCCTATCGAATAGTGAACCTCAGTAAGGTGATTGACCCCCATACGGAATCGAGGCGTTGTGAACTTCGGCGTCATATGACCGTTGTGCAGGGAGTGAACGATTGGCACACCGACGTGGACATAATGAGCCATTTGGGCACCCACGTCGAAGCACCCAGCCATCACCGGGACTTCACCAAAGACGTCATGGGCTTGGCGCCCGATCATTACATGGGCAGAGGAGTTCTGCTGAGGCTGGAATCTTGCGAGCCGCGAGCCATGATTACTCGGGCAGATCTTGACGCGGCGGACCGTGGACGCGTCCGGGCTGGTGATGTGCTGATTCTCGATTCTCGCTGCCATGCCGAACCGTTTGCGCAAGATCCCAACGACCAGCGCCCTCAACTGACGCGGGAATCGGCCCAGTGGTTCCTGGAAAAGAGGGTCAAAGCCGTTGGCTTCGGCAATGGGATCGCCATCGAAAACAACGCGGAACACTGCAATGCCTGTCACGACATCATGCTGGGAAACGATATCCTGTTCATTGAAGTGATGAAGAACATCGACAAGCTCGAGCAGGAAATCTTTCTCATTATCTATATGCCGCTGCCGATCCGTGGACTGGATTCCAGCCCCGTGAACGTCATAGCGATCGAAGGGATTCCCGGCTTTACGGGAGAGAGTTAAGAGTTTTGGGGTCAGAGCGCCATTAGTTCTACAGCAAGACTTTTGCTCTTGAGTTGTTTTGGGTGTTTAGAGAGAAATTGGGGTCAGAGCGCCATTAGTCAATAGCGAAATCATACTAATGACTAATGGCGCTCTGACCCCAATTTCCTCAATTTCCTCCTGACCCCAATTTCCTCCATTTCAACTCTTCAATTTCTCACAGTGGGCAGCGATTCATCGACAAGCTCGATGAAATCGTCGGCCGCTTGACTGGCAAATCGCACTTTCGCAAACCCGGATCCAAGCCGGAATCCACTAAAACACCCTATTCAGAAGGGTGTTTTCGGGCAGATTCCCAAGAATTTCGGGATTTCTTTTTGGGGGGGGATTGATTGCAATCGTCGTGGTTCATGCTAAGTTAAAACGTGTGCAGTTTGAGTTGGTCTTCCGGCATGGGCCGGGGCTTGAACGACTACCCAAGAAGGAGCATTGCCATGAAAGGTCTGATGAATAGTCTGTGTCGACGCGGTTACCTTACTGGCTACGTGGTGTTGGTGTCGCTGTCGCTGACACTGTTCATGTTGTGCGCTTGCAGTGTAGGCGAACCAGCCCATGCACAGGTGTTGGCCGCGGCGGGAAAACGCAAGGTTGCGGTTACCAGGAAGGCCCCCAGCCTGAAAGCCCAGCGTGTTACTCTGGCCGGGCGGATGCTGGCCCAGGTCGGCGCCGTTCCGACTGGGGGAAGAGGTGACGGTAAGAGACCCAACATCGTTGTGATTTGGGGCGACGACATCGGCCAGAGCAATCTTAGCGCTTACACGCACGGCCTGATGGGCTACAAGACTCCCAACATCGACCGCCTCGCCAGCGAAGGCATGATGTTCACCGACTACTACGCCGAACAGAGCTGCACTGCGGGACGTTCGGCGTTCATCACAGGCCAGGCCGTCTTTCGCACGGGATTGAGCAAAGTCGGCTTTCCCGCCGCCAAGCAGGGCCTGAGCGACGAAGACCCGACAATCGCCGAGTTGCTCAAGAACCAGGGCTACGCGACCGGGCAGTTCGGCAAGAACCACCTGGGCGATCGGAACGAGTACCTGCCTACCGTACACGGCTTCGACGAGTTCTACGGCAACCTCTACCACCTGAACGCGGAGGAAGAGCCCGAGGAACGCGACTACCCGAAGGATCCTGCCTTCAAGGCCAAGTATGGACCGCGCGGCGTGATGGATTGCAAGGCCACCAATGTGGACGACCCGACAGTCGATCCTCGCTTCGGCAGGGTGGGCAAACAGACCATCAAGGATACCGGCCCGCTGAACCGAAAACGCATGGTGATCATCGACGACGACATCGCCGAGCGAGCACAGGACTTCATGCAGCGCCAGGTGAAGGCCGACAAACCCTTCTTCATGTGGGTCAACTTCACCCACATGCATCTGTGGACGCACCCCAAGCCGGAAAGCGAAGGCCAGGCCGGAAGGTGGCAGTCGGTGTACCATGACACGATGATCGACCATGACAAGAATGTCGGCTCCATTCTCGACCAGATCGACAAGCTCGGCATCGCCGACGACACGATCGTCGTGTACGGCACGGACAATGGCCCGCATATGAACGCCTGGCCCGATGCGGCGATGACGCCGTTCCGCAGTGAGAAGAACACCGGTTGGGAAGGCGGATTCCGCGTGCCTTGCTTCGTGCGCTGGCCCGGCAAGATCAAGGCGGGTACGATCTCGAACGAGATCATTTCAAACCTCGACTGGATGCCGACGTTGCTTGCAGTTGCGGGCGAACCCGACATTAAGGCCAAACTCCTGAAGGGCCACAAGGCTGCCGGCAAGACCTTCAAGGTTCACCTCGACGGCTACAATTTCCTGCCCTACCTAACGGGCAAGAAGCAGACCGGCCCCCGTGTGGAGTTCTTCTACTTCTCCGATGACGGGGACCTGCTGGCCTTGCGTTATGACAACTGGAAGCTGCATTTCAAGGTGCAAGACCAGCCGGGCACCTTGGAGTTGTGGCAGAGGGAGTTCAGAAACCTTCGAATGCCCTACCTGTTTAACCTGAGGACCGATCCCTACGAGCGTGCCACCATCACCGCGAACGACTACTGGAACTGGTACATTCGGCGCGTGTTCCTGCTCCTTCCGGCACAGGAGAAGGTCGGAGAGTTCCTCGCCACCTTCAAGGAGTACCCACCACGTCAGGAGGCCGCGAGCTTCACAATCGATAAGGTTCTGAAGACGCTCCAAAACGCGCACGGCAAATAGACGATTTATGGGATTGGCCCGGTGTTTGTATGGTGAATCAACGTAAGAATACGTTGGTCATACAGCCCGACCGATGACGAGTTGGAATTTCGGTTGCCTGGGGCCGAGCAGTTGGCTCGGCCCCAGACCTTTCTTGGCTTGTTGAGGGAACATGACAAAAAGGCGCCGACATCTGACCGTTATGATTATCTGGGCGGCCCTGCTGACCGTGGCGGTCATCGTGTTCCGGGGCCGGCTGTTCCCGGGCGAGGAGGACACGCCCTTGCAGGAGGGCAACGCCGCTGCCGCGGCGCCGGTAGGTGTCGCGCGCATTGTCGGACGGTGGGTGCGTACTGACGGTGGATACGTACTCGATATCAAAGCGGTGCATGACGACGGCAAGATCGATGCCGCGTATCTGAACCCGCGTCCGATTCACGTGTCGAAGGCCCAAGTCATCACTAAGGGCGGCCACGTGGTGGTCGTCGTGACGTTGCAGGACCGGGGCTATCCCGGCAACATGTACACGTTGACCTACGATGCCGAGGCGGACCGTTTCGAGGGCGTGTACCACCACCGGGGACTCGGCCAGCAGTTCGACGTGAAGTTCACGCGGTTCAAGAAACCCTAAGCAAAAGGAAACGTGCCATAAAGAATAGAAGATGGATACGAAATGCGGCACCGGTCGTTCTATTCCTCCTGGTGGCTGTCACCGGATGCACCGAAGGCAGCGCCAGAACTGACGCCGCCCCCCTGCCGTCGTGGAAGGCGGGGCCCGCAAAGGCGGCCATTCTTGAATTCGTTGCCGCCGTGACGGACGAAAGCGGCAAGGACTACGTCAAACCGGCGGAGCGGATAGCCGTGTTTGACAACGACGGCACGTTGTGGGTCGAATATCCCATGTACACATGTACACACAGGTTCTTTTCATGTTCGATCGCGTGAAGGAGCTCGCCCCGCAGCATCCGGAGTGGAAAACCCAGCAACCTTTCAAAGCAATGTTGGAAGGCGACATGAAAACCGTCGTCGCTTCGGGAGAAAAAGGCATTATCGAGATGACGATGGCGACTCATTCCGGCATGACCGCCGCTGAGTTTGAGAAGACGGCTACAAACTGGCTGGCGACCCACAAGCATCCCAGGTTCAAACGCCTATACGCCGAATGCGTTTATCAACCCCAGCTTGAATTGCTCGCCTACTTGCGCGCGAACGGATTTAAGACGTTCATCGTATCCGCTGGCGGTATCCAGTTCATGCGTCCCGTGACCGAAAAGATCTACGGCATTCCGCCGGAACAAGTCGTGGGCTCCAGCGTTGTCACCAAATTTCAGATGCAAGATGGTAAACCGGTGCTCGTTCGGATGCCGAAAATCGACTTCATCAACGATAAGGCGGGCAAGCCGGTTGGTATCTATGAACACATCGGTCGCCGCCCGATACTGGCTTTCGGCAACTCGGACGCCGACATGCAGATGATCGAGTACACCATGGCCGGCGAAGGTCGACGATTAGGGCTATTCCTTCACCATGACGACGGTGAACGTGAATATGCCTACGACCGCGACAGCCATGTGGGGCGTCTGGATAAGGTGCTTGACGAAGCTGCCCGGCGAGAATGGATTGTCGTGTCGATGAAGAACGATTTCAGGGCTGTGTTCGCTCCTCCGTCCAAATGACGCGAGGGCGTCGGTTATGCGGAGCGTGTGGCGTTCGAGGTGCAATGTCCATGGCCAAAAAGGCGACGCAAAACGAAAAGAAGCGGCGGCGGTGGCAGGCCCGGGCGAAGGCCCGACAAGCCGGCGGCCAGACTGGCAAGCCGCCCGTCCGCTTCGCCTTGATGGCAAAGCCCATGGGCCCAGCCTGCAATCTCCGTTGCCGCTACTGCTTCTACCTCGAGAAGGAGGCCTTGTTTTCCGACGGTGAGAGCCGCCGCATGTCGGATGAGGTGCTCGAAGCCTACATCCGCAAGTACATCGCGTCTCAGCCATCCGGCCCCGTCCAGTTCAACTGGCAAGGCGGCGAGCCGATGTTGATCGGACTGGACTTCTACCGCAAGTCCATTGAACTCCAGAGACAATACGCGGACGGCAAGGTCATCCGAAACACGCTTCAGACCAACGGTATACTTCTCGACGACGAGTGGGGGCGGTTTTTGGCTAAGGGAAACTGGCTGGTGGGCCTGAGCCTGGACGGCCCGCGCGAGATACACAACGAGCACCGGTTCGATACACACGGCGAAGGCTCGTTCGATGCGGTAATGAGCGGGCTAGCCGTATTGCGGAAGCATCGGGTTGAGTTCAATGTGCTGGCAAGCGTTACGCCGGGCAGCGCCGAGCGCCCGTTGGACGTGTACAAGTTCTTCAAGGACGCCGGTGTGAAGTTCGTCCAGTTCATGCCCATCGTGGAGCGACTGCCTGACCATGCGGCTAAGGAACTGGGCCTGCAATTGGCGGTTGGCGTCCGTGCCGGCGAGCGCCTGAAGACGGTCGACATGACACCGTGGAGCGTCCGGCCGAAAGCTTATGGGGAGTTCCTCTGCCGCATCTTCGATGAATGGCTGAGACACGATGTCGGCTCGTTCGCCGTGATGAATTTCGAGTGGGCTCTGGCTAACTACATGGGGCGACCTGCAGGCGTCTGTCAGTGGATGCCCGTCTGCGGCCGGTCACCCATCATCGAACATAACGGCGACATCTACGCCTGCGATCACTATGTGTACCCCGAGCACCGGCTCGGCAATATCCTCACGGACAACTTGCAGGAGATGGTCCAGTCGACCAAGCAGTGCGCGTTCGGCCAGGCCAAACTCGACGCCTTGCCGGATTACTGCCGGCAGTGCCCCGTAGGTCCGGTCTGCTGGGGCGAGTGCCCCAAGCGCCGGTTCCGTCAGACGCCCGATGGGCAGTCCGGCCTGAACTACCTCTGTGCCGGCTACAAGCGGTTCTTCGAGCATAGTGGACCGTACCTGAAAGCTATCGCGCAGCAACTCGGGCATCGACGGAGGAAATTGAGGTCAGAGCGCCGTTAGTCATTAGGTATGATTTCACTATTGACTAATGGCGCTCTGACCCCAAAGCTTCCCCCACGTCGGCCACCAAAGCCGACCTACATGAATTACTGCGACAGTTGGGGAATTACCTAAGCCTCGCTGTTTGAACAGCGTGAAATCTGCGAAAGTTTAGTCTGAGGGAAACTTGGGGTCAGAGCGCACTTTATCAATAGGCGAATTTCGCTAATGACTAAGTGCGCTCTGACCCCAAATCTCGCCTTGAACATTGATTGCCATTGTTCCGCCTCTAGGAGTGAACGGGGACAGGCTCTAAATATTCACTTTTGATTGGCGCTGGCCTCTCAGCACAACAACATCCGCATGGGCTGAAGTGTGCGGTCGAAGGGGTTGAACACCAGCCCGAGAATCTCCAGCGTGACCACGCCCAAAAGGGCTTCGTCCGACTCTTCGCCCAAGATCACCGGCGTATGGGCCTCGCCTTGCGGAAAAGAGACGTGGGCCTCGGAAACCGACCGCTCGATCGGAGTTCCGTCGGCAAGCGTAAATGACAGCTTGCGTTTTGGCTTTAATCCAATTGCCGTCCACACGGTCTTTGGCAATAATGAATAGGTTGCCCCACTGTCGACCAGAAATTTCACGGTCCGCGAGTTGCCAGACGGCCCCTTAACTTGGCCTTCGACGTAAGTTACGCCCATGACGTGCTCCTTTTTGATGATGTTATGCTACACTAATCGACGTAGCTCGTCAATCAACCGCTCGATCATGGCGTCGGTGTGGGTGGCGAACATGGCGATGCGCAACCCGCCTTCCGTGCCGAGGCCGGAGTAGGCCGGCAGATATGCCACCGCGATGCCATGCTGCATCAACTCGCTCTGGATGCGGCGCATGTTCTCCGCGTTGCCAAGCACAAGGCATAAGATCGGCACGGGCGAGTCGTCCACCTCCAGTCCCAGCCCGCGCAAGCCGTTCTTAAACTTTCGGACGTTCGACCGCAGCCGCGTACGCCGTTGGGGGTCGGCCATCAGAAGTTCGATCGCCTTTGCGGTGGCGGCGGCAGCGGCGGCCACCGGCGCGCTGGCCCCGTCGAACCAGTGCGAAGAGCGTTTCACCCGCTCGATAAAATCCAGCGAGCCGGGTATTATGCCGCCGAATCCGCCGATCGCCTTGCTCGCCGTGGCAGTGAGGAATGATGCAAAATCGGTTCCCTCTCCCATTGGGAGAGGGCTAGGGTGAGGGCTGGCGATAGAGGGATTAGGGATTAGGGATTGGGGATTAGATATTTGTTGATGTGAGATTTGGGATTTGAGATTTGGAAAGTCGCTCTGACCACTGACCACTGACCACTGACCACTACTCGCCGCCCGCACCCCCGACCCCGCTCCCAAAGGGAGAGGGGAGTTGGTTTCCGGCCCCTCTCCCATTGGGAGAGGGGAGTCGGCCGACGCGATCCGCCATAGTCCAAAATGTTCGAGCGTACCGCGGCCGTGTCGGCCCAGAACGCCGACGGCGTGGGCGTCGTCGATCAACATGCCCGCACCGGGGTAGCCGCTCAACACGGCGCGATATTCGGTCAGCGGGGCGATCGTGCCGCGAACGGAAAACACACCGTCGGTCAACAACAGCGGCCGCCGGCCCGGGGGGAGGTTCTTCTTCAGAGCGGCGGCCAGGTCGTCCGCGTCGCGGTGGTGGAAAGTGAACAGCGGCAGGCGGGTTTGCCGGGCGGCCTCCAACACGCTGTAGTGGGAAAGCTCGTCGGCCAGCAACACGTCGAAGCGGTCTTGCAACGCGGCCAACAGGATGGCGTTGCCGGCGTAACCGGTGGCGAAGTAGAACGCGGCCGGGACGTCGAACAGCTCTGCCGCGCGTCGTTCGGCCTCCAGCAGCGGCGGGCTGTTGCCGAATCCGGCGCGGGTCGTGGCGCTATGGATTCCGTAACGTTCGGTGGCCCGGCACGCGGCTTTGATTACCTCCGGGTGGCATTGCAGGCCGAGATATCCGGTGCCCACGAAGTAGAGATATTCCCGCCCGTCGATCGTGACAACGGCGTCGGGTGGGCTTTGCAGGACGTGCATTTTGTGTAGCAGGCACACTCCGTGTGCCGTATACAAGATCGCCAACCATTCGTCGCGGGTAATTCTTGGAAAGGAACGCCTCTCAAGCGGACGGCACACGGAGTGTGCCTGCTACCTACTTTCGTTCCACCTTGACTGATATCTCGCCCGAGTTGTCGGCGATTTTTTCCCAGGGGACGCGGCAGCGGAGGTAGAGATCGCCGTCGGCCGGCGCGGTAAACGAGCCGGACTTTCCAAGCTCGAACTCCTCGCCGAGTTCATAGTCTTTCATCAGCACGCCGACCAGCCGCCCACGACCGTCGGCCGCGCCGTCGGCGTCGACCGGATCGGATTTTTCGCCCGCTTGCCACGTCCCCTCGGTCTCGAACCCGTAGGATGCGTCGGCTGTAACGGTCAAGCCGGAGGGCTGCCATCCGCGATCCGCGCAGACGGAGACGGTCATCGCGCGGTCGGCGGTCGACCGGTTGATGAACTTCTGCTTCCAATCCCAACTGCACAGATCGACGCGGTATCCGTTTTGCAGATTTTGGCGGAAGAAGCGAAGCTCGAAGTCCAGTTCCTTCACCCGCGGCCCGAAGACGTCTTGAAAGGTGATTTCTTTTCCGGCTAGAACCATTCGCCCGAAGCCCCGGTATTGGGCGTAGTAGTTTGGATTGTTGTCCAGCAGATGTCCGAGCATCCACCACCAGCAATAGTCTTGCCAGGAGCCGCCGGTTTTTTCCTCGTTGTCGATCAGGCTTTCCAGTGGTCGGGGTTTGCAGTGGCGGAGGAATCGTATGACGTTTGTTGGAACGTTGACGCCTTTTACGCCTTCTTCCCAGTAATGTCCCATTTCGGCCATGCACTCGGCGTACCATCTTGGCCCCGCGCGGCCGAAGGCCTGGTGGCAATAGGCGTGAACCGCCTCGTGCAGGGTGACGCCCCCTTTGGCCACGGCATAAACGCGCGATTTCGAGCGGAATTTTTTCCCCCTCGACACCTTGGTGCTGAGACAGACGCCGGCCCCCTCGCGGATTTTCCTCAGTCCCTCGGGTTCCATCTTGGAGATCATTTCCTGCGGCCATTTGGCCAGGTCGTCGACCACGCAACACTCGATGATCCCGCGCGGTGGGCGACCCCAATATCTGGCGATCAGCGTGAGCATCTTTTCGAGTCGCTTCAACAGCGCGCGTGCCTCGACCGGCGGCAGGTCGGTGTAAATCTTGAATCGCTTCGAGCGGAATTCCTGGACGGCGCTTTTTTCGGCGACCGCTTTTTTATTGCCTGCCCGCGACGGCGCGGCCTTCGCGGGAGGGGCCAACGTGAACGAAAACGCCAGCAACACAACCGCCGCGCAAAAAAGTCTGCCTCTCATGGTTCTCTGTTCCATCGGTGAAAATTGCCTCTGTGCCTTTGGGTTCAGCTTATCAGGCCGGCGGCGGACACGCAAGCGAAGTAAAGCGCCGCGGTTTATCTTTCCGCCGACCAGATTCCCCGTCGGGCGGCGCGAGCCTCGCCCTCGGCGCGGCGAAAGCGGTCTTTCATGGCCGAAGAATACGGATACCATAACTTCGCGGTAGCCAGACCGGCGCGGATCAACTCCTCGTTGAGCATCCGGTCGTCGACCCAGGCGTAGGCGAGAATCCGGCCGTACTTGTCGCGCGACGGGCCGTCGAACTCCAGGCGGACCTCGCCGGCGGCGAGGAAGTCTTTGGTGAATTGAGTAGCCTCGGGGCCCCAAGGCTCGACTGCGTGGTTCGGCTTGACGGTCTCCGGCGTGTCGGCGCCGATCAATCTGATCCGCTCCGGCGCGTCGGCCAGCAGGAAGGTGTCGCCGTCGATCACCCGCTGCACGCGATGGAGACCGGCCTCCAACGGACGCGGCGCGGAGGGCTCGAACGGTTCCGGCCGCCACTGATGCAACGCGGCCAGCAGCAACACCAATGCGACCAGAAGGGCCGCCTGACCCGGACGGCGAGGGAAACGCATCGAACTGAAGCGGCGAGGGAGACTCATCAGTTCGTGCTGAAACCGAACGCCTTGGCGGTTTTGCGCCCCAGCGGGTTTCTTATGAACCTCTTGCGGCATTCGGGACAAAGATCAAACCGCAATTGCTGATACACGTCGTCGCCGATCGATTCGTTAACCGAGTCTTCCAACCGCTCGAGGATGTCTTGGATCTCTTCGAGGTGGTCCCGGTCTTCTTCGTCGGCGCCGGCCGCGGATGGGTCTAACGCCGCGTAAACCTCAATCTTGACGACGTAACGGAGACTATCTTGCGGATCGAGTTCCCGCTTGCACAGGTCGCATGAGTACCGGATCATATCCGCTCTCCGCAGGTGGCCGGCAGACGCCGACATACAAAAGAAAGGCCCCACAGACGACATAGGTTATCCTAACGCCAAAGCACTACGCTTGACAAGGCAACTCGGGAAAAAATTTTCCGTCGGGACGAAAAAGGCCGCCTAGCAGTCTGTTGAAAAAGGGTGCCACTGCTGGCTTGCCCAGCAGTGCGGGGAGAAAACACCCGGGAAAACACTGCTGGACAAGCCAGCAGTGGCACCCAAACTCCCAGAATCCAACTTTTTCAACGGGCTGCTGGAGTGAAACCCTGGTGTGCGGGGGAAAAATCCACTACAATCAGAATGTAGGAGTGTAATGTCAGCAGTGCAAGCACCGCCCATTCAACGTGGGCGATCCCAAGACGGGTATGCAATCGGAGGTCCGCACGTGCAAGGGCTTCAAACAACCGTCGCTCATTGTCCCCGGGCACATAGCCCGCGACGCGGCGCCGTCGTTGCGCATCGCCCCCCGCCTCCTCCCCCCAGCAGTGCGCTGACTTGCAGCGTACTGGTGCTCAATAGACTCTACATGGCCGTCCACGTGGTAAACGTGCGGCGTGCGTTCGGGCTTCTCTGCTGCGAAATGGCTGAAGTGGTCCACCTCGAGGACGGTAAATTCGGAACCTTCTCGTTCGACTCTTGGCGGGAAATGAGTGAACTGCGCGCCGAAGAGAAACAGCCGGAAGACGATTGGATCCGGTCGGTAAACTTTGAGGTTCAAGTTCCCCGAGTGGTCCGGTTGCTTCGTTATGATCGGCTGCCGAGGCAAAAACTTCACCTCAACCGCCGCAACGTGTTGGCCCGCGACGGCCACGTCTGCCAATACTGCGGCCGGCGATTTGCCACTCAACTGCTGAGCATCGACCATGTGGTCCCCCGTAGTCGAGGCGGCGAGACCACCTGGGAAAACGTGGTTTGCGCCTGCCTGACCTGCAACGTTAAGAAAGGGGGGCGGACACCAAAAGAGGCCCACATGAAACTGATCCACCGTCCCGTGCGTCCAAAACGCAATCCACTACTGTTGTTGAAGCTGAACAACCCGAAATATGCAAGCTGGCGGACTTGGCTGGCCGGCGCACATTGGGAGGTGGGGGGGAAGGATAGTGGATAGTGGATAGTGGGTAGTGGATAGGGGGTAGTGGATAGGGGGGGGTGGGTGGTGGATGGTGGATGGAAATTGGCGGGTATAAACGCCCGCCGACTGCGGTCGGCGGGGTTCAATGGCAATAGTACGTAAGTTTCCTCGGGGTGCAGGAACGCACTTTTTTAGCTGGCGGTGGCGACTGCGGGGGAACGGGGGCGGGCGTTGGGGCGAAATGGGTTGCCGGGGCGGGTTTTTAAGTGCCGTTGTAGACGGGCGTCGTCGCATAATGCCGCCGCCCTAACTTGCAGGATCGCTGCGCCGCTGGCGCCGTCGTTCCAGAATTTCTCCGTCCCTTTCACCCGCTGGTTCAGTTCTTTCACGAACGACTCCATCAGGGCCGACGTGACCGGCAGGCCCTCGCAACGATAGGCCGGGTAGTTCATCCGCCGTGCGTTGTTCTCGAAGTAG
>JAUWNG010000139.1 GCA_030612765.1 Planctomycetota bacterium | reverse complement strand
GATGCGGTATCTGCGCAAGCCACTGCAATTCTGCCGATTTTCTCGATTCTCGGGATTATCCGGCCGATAAGCAATCTGGGCGTGTTTTGCATAACCACGCGCAATGTCAATGCGCACGTTTAGCCGTGGTCGTGGCGGTGCCGTATGGTTTTCACCCGCCACGGCGGGCCAGCCCGCCCGCTACCCCATTGCAGAAAACGCTCGAAACGGAATTAATGAATTAAGTGCGTTACCACGCAGCGCATGGGAACAAGCTTTCCGGCGACCTCAACCTCCGACGGAAACGGGAGATAGACACGTCCGCAAAGTTTATCCGCGATCATAAAATAGTGCTACGGCGATTTGTACGATTGGTAGGCGGGATGGGAGACATAGGGGGCATGGGGCGAGTGCCGCGAGACATTGACACGCCACCGAGGGGTCCGTATACTGTAGCGTCTTGGGGAGCAATCAACGTACAATTTTCCAGACACTAGCGGAAAGAGTCGTCAACCATGAAAAGCGAACGACGGCACGAACTTCAGCACAACGCCCTGGCCGACTGGATGGCACAGACGGGCAAGGAACTCAAACCATACCAAAACCTCATCCTGTCGGTAGTCGTGATCGGGCTGGTGACGTTTGCCGCATATACGTGGTGGTCTCGGACTTCGTCTTCGCAAACCGCCAAGGCCTGGGGTGAATTGTACGACGGCATGGAGCCCCCTGACCTGACCGAGTTGACTCAAGTGATCGAGAGTTATCCCGGCACCAAAGTCGCCCACACGGCTGCCGTACTATCGGGAGATTACCGCTTGATCAATGGTTGCGACCGGCTTTTTGAAAACAAGGCGATCGGGGAACAACAGTTGAGCAAGGCGATCATCTTGTACGAATCCGACCTGAGGCAGAGTAAGAGTCCGATGTTGCTCGAGCGGGCCACGTTCGGCCTGGCCCGGGCAAAGGAAGCCAAGGGCGATTTGGAGGTGGCCGAACGCTACTACCGCGAGGTCGTGGAGAATTGGTCCGATGGGGCTTACGCCGCGGTGGCCGACCAGAGATTGAATGAACTGAAGCGGCCTGAAATCAAGCAATTGTACGATGATTTCCGCAATTTCGATCCCGTACCGGCCTTCTCCAACGAGTTCGACGTGCCGGGCCAGCGGCCGGGGTTCGACATGAAGGACGTGCCCAAAGAGCGGCCGACCGAGTTTCCCGATCTCGACCTGAATCTCGACAAAGAGGAAAACGGGGAACAGAAGAAGTAGAAAGTAGGGTGGGTCAAGCGAAGCGCAGACCCACCACGGTTTTTCCCTTTGCTCTGCCGGTGGGGCTGCGCTTCGCTTGACCCACCCTACAAAGATGTCGCTTTCCTTGCAGCCGGTTGAACTGACCGTCGGCGCGGCGGAGGCCGGCCTTCGGCTGGATGCCTTTCTGGCAAGCCATTTCGCCGACTACAGCCGCGTCCACCTGCGGCGGATAATCTCGGCCGGCGGCGTGAAGATCGACGGCCGCGGCGGCAAGCCGGCATATCGACTCAAACCGGGCCAGCGGGTGTCGTTCGTGCTGCCGGAGATTCCACGCGAGTCGCCGCGCCCGGAAAACATCCCGCTAGAGGTGCTCTACGAGGACGAACATCTGGCGGTGGTCAACAAACCGCCGGACATGGTCGTGCATCCGGCCAGGGGGCACTGGTCAGGCACCTTGGCCTCCGCCTTGCAGTTCCGCTTCGGAACGACGCTCAGCGCCACCGGCGGGGCAAACCGGCCGGGGATCGTACATCGACTCGACCGCGACACCAGCGGCGCTATTCTGGTCGCCCGAAACGATCGGACGCACGCCGCCTTGTCGCGTCAATTCGCCGACCGGCAAATCGAAAAGGAGTATTTTGCGTTGGTTTCGGGCCGACCGCCGCGCGACCGCGATTTGATCGACTCTCCGATCGGGTTCCATCCGCGGGTGCGCGAAAAGATGGCCATCCGCCGGGACGATTCGGCGAGCCGTCCCGCCCAGACCTTCTACGAAGTGCTGGAGCGGTTCGATGGTTTCGCATCGGTAAAGGCGCTGCCGAAGACCGGGCGGACGCACCAGATTCGCGTCCATCTGAACCACGCCGGCTTTCCGGTCCTTTGCGACCGTCAGTACGGCGGCCGGCGGCGGATAACCCGGGGCGAGATACGCCGCGATCCGGCCGACGAGCTTGTGCTGCTGGAGCGGCAGGCGTTGCACGCCCGACGTTTGCGGTTCACGCATCCGGCCACCGGGCAGGTGATGGAGATCGAGGCCCCATTGCCGTCCGACATCGCGGCGGTGCTGGAAGAGTTGCGGGCGTACCGCGCCGGTTAGCAGCCCGTTGAAAAAGGGTGCCACTGCTGGCTTGTCCAGCAGTGCATGGCTGAAACTCCCGGAAAAACACTACTGGACAAGCCAGCAGTGGCACCCAAATTCTCGGATACTGACTTTTTCAACGGTCTGCTATCCCCCTCCCGCGGCACTACATCTTCTCGACCACGTTGATCCCCAACAACTCCAGCCCCTTTTGGATCGTCCGCGCGGTCAAGTCGCAAAGCAACAGACGGCTTTGGCGAAGTGCGTCCGTCTCGGCGCGGAGAACATGGCACTGCTCGAAAAACGTAGAGTAGCGGTTGGCTAGATCGAATAGATACGCCGTCAGTTGGTTTGGGCGATAGTCGGCCACCGTCAGATCGAGGGCCTCGGAGAAACGGAGCAGCTCGAGGGCCAACGCGCGTTCGGCCGGCGAGTCGAGCAGGATCGTCGCGCCGGAGTTGCACAACGCATCCACGTCCACGTTTCCCTTGGCAAAGATGCTCCGCACCCGCGCGTAGGCGTATTGCATGTAGGTTGCCGTGTTGCCGGTCATCGCCAGCATCTTGTCGTAGCTGAAGACGTAATCGCTGGTGCGGTTTTGCGCCAGGTCGGCGTATTTCAAGGCGGCGATGCCCACCGTTTCGGCGACCTGCCGGCGCTGCTCGGCGGAAAGCTCCGGGCCGTCGGGCTTCGCGTCGTCGCCCGCCGATACGATCTCCAAAGCGCGGCGGACGGCCTCGTCCAAAAGCCCTTCCAGACCGACGGTGTCGCCCGAGCGGGTCTTGAACGGCCGACCGTCGTTGCCCAATACGGTGCCGAAGCTGACGTGTTGAAGTTCGACATTGTCGTGGCCCAGCATCCCGGCGACGGCGAAAAGCTGCTGGAAATGCAACGACTGGCGATAATCGACCACGTAGAGGATCGCGTCCGGCCGCCAGGTCTCCATTCGATACTGGATCGTGGCCAGATCGGTGGTGCCGTACAAAAACGCCCCGTCCGACTTACGGACGATCATCGGCGTTTTTTGACCTTCGATGAAAACGCAGATCGCCCCATCGCTTTCCCGGGCGATTCCCCGTTGCTGCAATTCGTCCACCAAGAGGGCCAAACGGCCTTCATAAAAACTCTCGCCGAGCGTGTGGTCGAACTTCACGTCGAGCCGCCGGAATACGCGGTCGATCTCGTCCTCGCAGTGGGGCAAAAACTCTTCCCAGAGACGGCGGTTTTCCACGTCGCCGGCGTGGAGCTTCGCCGTCTCGGCCAGCACGGCGGAGTTTATTTCCGGCTGCTCGTCCATCAAGGAACGAACCTTCCGATAGAGCCGGGCAAGCTCCTCGACGGGGTTTCGCCGATACGTCTCGGCGTCGAGGAAGTGCTTGTAGCCGTAAAGGATCATGCCGAACTGGGTGCCCCAGTCGCCGATGTGGTTGTCGCTGATCGCTCGATGGCCGAGGAACCGCAACACGCGGCACAGCGCGTCGCCGATCACGGTCGAGCGGATGTGGCCGACGTGCATCGGTTTGGCCACGTTTGGGGCGGAGTAATCGACGACGAACGTCCGCGGCCTGGCGACCGGAGCTACGCCCAATCGCGGGCCGAGGATCGCCGCCGAGAGTTTCTCGGCGAGCCACTGCTCTTTCAGCCGCAAGTTTATGAAGCCCGGCCCGGCAATTTCCGGCTCCCGACAGATGTCCGCGACATCGAGTCTCTGGACGATCTCGGCGGCGATCTCCCTCGGCGGACGCCCCAACCGTTTGCCCAGCGGCATGGCCATGTTGGCCTGGTAATCGCCGAACTTCGGATCTTGGCCGCGTCGGACCAGCTCCAACAAATCGGCTGGATCATCGACCATTCCAGTCAACGCTTTGCGAAAACGCTCTTTCAATTCCGTCAGGATACTCATCGGCAGCGGCTCTCTTTTCCCAAAGACGTTGATTCTACGGGAGATACGTCGTTTCGGCTAGCCCGCATTTCTCGTCACACGGGGAAAATCCGGCATGAAGTGCGCAACACTAGCCCGAAGCGCAAGCAAGGGCAAACCGTTGCCCATCCCTCGCTTGCGCTTCGGGCTAGTGTTCGATTGGTGAGAAATGCGACCTGTCGGCCCGGCTCTTCTCGCAAGAAAAGCCGGACACTCAACGCACCAGCCGCACCGGCGAATAGATGAAGTTGCTTATCGGCGTACTGCCGGAGGCGGGGATGCCGCCGTAGACCTGCACCCGCGCGGGCTGGACGATCACCCGTTTGCCGCTCATCTTGCCGGTCAGCCTCACGTCTATGACCCGCACGCCGGCGAACCCGACGATCGTATACGTGGCGTTGTTGCCGTTGCCGGAAACGGAGTCGAACAAAGGGATAATCCGCGGCTGGCCGCGAATGGACGCCAACTCGTCCTTCATTCCCGCACTGATGCCGGTGTCGCCGTTTAGCTCCAAAGTACCGTCGGGGCCAAGCTCCAGCTTGCCGCCGATGTGATCCAGATCGGTAGTGTTCACGCCCTCGACGATCTGCCGCGCGAGGTCGGCGGTGCTGTTGTTGTTTGCTCCGATGTCAACCGTGCCTCGGTTGCCCGGCGAATTGGCGCCTTGCGGGAAAAGGTTCACCTCGAGGACGCCATCGGAGCCCGAAGTGATCCCTTGGTCCGCGTCCCAGGTCCAATCGTCGCCGGCGTTGCCGTCCATCAGCGCATCCCAGGTCTGTTTGTCCATTGCGAAGGGGAGGATCATCAGGTTTTTCCCAGGCGGTAGCGGCCCAAAGCCGGAGAGGTTATCGACGAACGCGGCCGTCGCTTCCGCCCCGCCGGAACTGGAATCGACCCCCACCACCCGGGCGAAGAACGAGGGGATCTCTCCGTTGATGTCCGCCGTACGGTGCACACTCACACGGACGGCGTTGTAGGTCAAGTCGCCGAAGGCGTCGGGGGTGTAAAGCTGGGCGTTTGGGCCGGCCGTCACGTCGAGCCGGCCGAGTTCGATGTCCGCGTCGGCCAATTCAGGCTGAACTTGGCCGACGGGGTTTTCGCTCGCGTAATAACGGGCGGGCGTCAAGACGTCGGCCTGGACCAACTCCGGGCTGGCCAGCGGCGTCGTCAGCGTGCGGCTGTCGTACAATTCCCAGGGGGCGGCCAGCGCCGCGGCGTCGGCCGACGATTGTAGTTGCGTGCGGACCAGAGCCACGTATCCAACGTCCACGGCGACCACCAACAGCGCGAACATGGCGACCATCATCACCGCCGTCAGAACCAAAATGGCGCCCGACCGGCGGCGGCGCTTACGAAGAGACCTCATGGTAAATATCCCTCCTTGGGATTGTAGGAGGCGTCTCCCGACGCCGAATGCCTTCCGGAAATATCCGCTCTTCGGCGACTGGAGTCGCCTCCTACAATCCCCCAATCCCCCATAACATTTTTACTCGCTCGCAGGATGGACGACGCGTGGGTTGGCGTCCTCGGCCAACAGTCCTTCGTCCGTGTACGCCCTGACTCGCTTCAACACCAGCGATTGCACGCGGTTGCCCGCGTAGCTGACACCCGAATGTTCGACGGAGTTTTCCGGGCTGTATCCATTTAGGTCTGGAATCGGAGCGGCGACGGACAATTTCATCGTCCCATCGATGCCGAAGTTGCCCCAGGTGGTCGAAGTGCCGCCGAGCACCTCAAACTCCACTCCATTCGCGGTCTTCTTCATCACCTGTGTCCAGCGGATGACTTCGCCGGGCGTGTCCAACACGGCTTGGTTCGGCGCCCGCCGGCTGGCCAGCAGATTTTCGCCGTTCCACGTCTGCAATTGCAGCCCGCCGGCGGCGAAGGCGGGCACCTCACGGTGGTTCACCACGAAAGTGGCGCTGTAAGAGTTCATGTCGCTCAGCGGCGAGATGGCGCAAGTGACCTGCGGGGCGTCGCTGTTCGGCGACGGCTCGCCGATGACCAACTCCCAATCTTCCTCGATCCGGACGATCGACCGCTCTTCGGCCCACGCCGTGGAAGCCGTTGCCGCCAGAATAGCGGCCGCCGCAAGCCAACGGACGGCCCAAAAACCGGTAGAGGCACTGTTGCGATGGAACATTGTCGCACACTCCTGTCTGCCTTGGCGTCGGTCGCCCGACCACCCCGGCGTGCGGGAAGACCACCGTGGTTTCCCACACGCCGCGTGGATCAAACTTGCGGCCCGCGCCGTCGGCTGCTATCGAAAAGTTAAAAAACTGACAGACATTACAAACGATGAGTAGGTTCCGTCCCCGTTATAAGTCTACGTCGAATTCGGCCGGGCGGGAAAAACATGGGGAATTCGCGGGTGCCCACCCGCCCGCCGAACGATGGGGTTGCGATAGCGTTGGCGGCACGGGCTGGCAACTGGAAAACTGGCCTTGGTGGTTTCGCCGCGGTAGGGTAAATTTTCACCCGTCCTACCATCGTCAAGGAAGCGAGGGAGAGCATGGAAGCTCGCATCTTATGGGCCGCCGTGCCGGCGGCCGCTCGGCGTTTCGCGTTGTTGGCGGCTTTACTGTTGGTCTCGATGGGCGCCCGGCAACAGAGCGCCAACTTCATCGTCGAGACACCCGATCCGAGTTTTGCCCGCCAGGTGGTCCAGGCGGCGGAAAAGTATCGCCACGACTTGGCCGTCGAGTGGCTCGGCCAGGCGATGCCCAATTGGGCGCAGCCGTGCGTGATAACGGTCCAAGCCGCGCCGCATCTCGGCAACGGCGGGGCAACCACCTTCGTCTTCGACCGGGGCGAGGTGTTCGGATGGCGGATGTCGATCCAAGGCTCGCGCGAGCGGATACTCGACTCGGTGCTGCCACACGAGATCACCCACATGATCTTCGCCAGCCACTTCAGAGAACCGTTGCCGCGTTGGGCCGATGAGGGGGGGGCCACCTTCGTCGAACACGTCAGCGAGAGGAATAAATATCGGCGTATTCTCGACCAATCGCTGCGCACCGGCCGAGGCATCGCCTTCAACCGGATGTTCGCCATGACCGAGTACCCGCCGGACATCATGCCGCTCTACGCCCAGGGCTATTCGCTGGCCGAGTTTCTCATCCAGACAAGCGGGCGGCGGAAGTACGTCGAGTTCATCGGCGACGGGCTGAAAACCGACGACTGGTCCGGGGCCATCCGACGGCACTACGGAATCGGCGACGTGGGTAAGCTGCAAAACACCTGGCTGGCGTGGGTCAAGCAGGGATCGCCCAATTTACGCCAGCGCGAGGTCCGGCCGGCCGCCGCGGACGTGATGCTGGCCTCCAATGTGCGCCGCCCGCGGCCCGAGCCGAACTTGATCTACCGCGTCCGCGACAAGCGTTCGTCGCCCGAGAGGCAGTCGGAACTGGAGCCGGTCCGCTTCCCGCGGAACACGGCGGGCGCCTCGCCTCCTGCCGAACGGTTAGCGGCCAACGTACCTCGCAGCGCTCCGAAGGTGTTGCCCGTTTCCGGCTGGCACGCGTCGTGTACTCCCGCCCCGCCGTCGGCCAAGGCCTCCTCGACCCAAGTGGCCCATCCCCAGCCGATCAAACGTCCGTAAAACAACATAAAGCCGCTTTGCGGCGGTCGCGGCTTTATCAGCCCGTTGAAAAAGTCGGATTTCGGGAGTTTGGGCGCCACTGCTGGCTTGTCCAGCAGTGTTTTTCCGGAAGTTTCCCCCTGCACTGCTGGACAAGCCAGCAGTGGCACCCTTTTTCAACGGGCTGTTATGGCACGGGAGGAAAGTAGGCCTAGTTTTATCGATGATGTTGTGGGGCGTCGTTTCGTCGTTGATTTTCCGAGGATCAATATCCGACGACTTTGGTCGCCTTGACACTGAGGGGGGGACTGATAAAATCCATAAGGAAGAGAAGTTTTTGTTGTTTGGAGGCGATTTCCGCGGCTTATGTCTTGCCGTCAACGCGGCGGGTAGCCGGCCTCTTTTGAGCGGGTGACTGCCGATGAAGTGCCAGAACTGCGACAAACCGGCGACGTTCCACATCACCGAGCTGACCGACGGCAAGCCGCAGGAATTGCATCTCTGCGAAGACCACGCCCGGCAATACCTGACCGAGTCGTCCGGAGAGCCGACGCCCGCCAGCGGTATGGCGGCGCTGGCGCAACAGATAGCGATCGGTCAGACGGCGGAGGAGTTGGCCCGGCTCGACCAGCAGGCATGCCCGGTGTGCGGTATAACGTTTTTCGAGTTCCGCAGCCAGGGGCGACTGGGCTGCCCGCACGATTACGTCTGTTTCCAGACGCAGTTGGAGCCGTTGAGCGTGAACATTCACGGCGAGGCGGAACACGGGGGCAAGCGGCCGAGCCGGCCGGCCGGCGGCAGCGAGCATCGCACCCAGTTGATCCGCTTGCGACGGGAATTGAAGGAAGCCGTCGACGAGGAGCATTACGAGCGCGCCAGCCAACTGCGCGACGAAATCCAACGTATCGAGAGCGAGGAGAGTTGAAGCCGTGCGATTGGACGACCTGACCACAAACAGCGGCGAATGGATGCGAGGCTCCGGCCCCGAGTCGGACATCGTTATCAGCAGCCGCGTCCGGATGGCGCGGAACCTGGCCGATTTCCCCTTCATCAGCCGCACCACGGTCCAGGACCGCGAACGGATCGAGAGTATTTTACACGAGCGCGTCGCGCTCATCGCCAGCGAGAACGAGTTGCTGTACCTCGATCTGTCGAAACTGGAAAAGGTGGACCGCCAGTTGCTCGTCGAGCGGCACCTGATCAGCCGCGAACACGCCGAGGCCCAAGGCGCACGGTCCGTGGCCATCGACGGCGACGAAAAGTTCAGCCTGATGATCAACGAAGAGGACCATCTGCGGATCCAGGTGATGCAGAGCGGGCTGGACCTGGACGGCGTTTGGGAACAGATCAACCGAATCGACGACCTGATCGAGGAGAAAGTCACTTACGCCTTCCACGAGCGGCTGGGATACCTGACCGCCTGTCCGACCAACGTGGGCACGGGCATGCGCGTGAGCGTGATGTTGCACCTGCCCGCCCTGGTCATTACCCGGCAGATAGACAAGGTCTTCCGCAGCTTGCAAAAGATCAGTCTGGCGGTGCGCGGCCTGTACGGCGAAGGCTCGCAGGCGATGGGCGACTTCTATCAGATCAGCAACCAGGTGACGCTCGGCCTGACCGAGTCGGAGTTGATCCGTCGGGTGAGCGACATCGTGCCGATGATTATCGACTACGAGCGTCAGGCCCGCGATTTCCTCGTCAAGGAGAGCCACGAGAACCTTCACGACCGGGTCAGCCGGGCTTACGGCATCCTGCGCACCGCCCAAACGATCAGTTCCGAGGAGACGATGCACCTGCTGAGCAGCGTGCGGATGGGCGTGAACCTGGGTTTGATCAGCGACCTGAATATACCCGCCATCAACCAATTGTTCATCCGCACGCAACCGGCCCATCTACAGAAGCTGACCGGCAGCGACATGGACACATCGGACCGCAACATCGAGCGTGCCCGCTTCTTACGCCGTTATCTCAATAAGGAAAACGGCACCGGCGGCGCGGCGGAGCATAATTAGTTTCTGTCACATGTAAAATGCCGGGGCGGGCGTGAATTTGGGAGTCCTTCCCGTGCCGAAAATGATTGCTAACGACCCTCTTGCCCTTCTCGTTGTCACACTTGGCGCTTCCCTGACATCTGTTTCGGCTCCTTTTCCGCTATTGCAGTATCATCCGATCGCCCACCTCAGCCCACTTGCCCCCCCAATCCAGATGGGGTACGATATATCGTGCGGAGTAGGTGTCTGCTAAGAACAAGAATGGCGGCGTGGGCTGGAGGAATCAGAAACCTTAACAGGCAAGACTGCGGGGAACAACTTCCAACACAGTCCCATTGACGTAAACAGATAACAACCGATTTGTCAGAATTTCATCCCCTTCTAGTCCGAGGCGGTCCGCGCGTGAATATGCTTTATACGAGGAGGTGTTTGCATGGGTCTGCCAAGCCAGAAGCCTGAGCCGAAATCTACGATTGGCCGGGGGTTTCTCTGGGGGGTTGTATTCACTCTTGTTGCATTTCTGATCTGCAGCGGTTTCTTCATAGCTGGGCAATATAGTGCTACCTGCTTTGCCCCCGAATTTGGCCATCAGTCGGGACCAACGGGGGCGGAGATGTATGTTGCAGAGATCACAGATTTCTATGAGTGCATCATTTCGATTCAGTTTGCTGTCATTGGCGTGATCCTTGCAGTTGCGTTTGTATACGTTCACACGGTGTCCAAGCAGCAGGCAAGGGATATGGCAACGGAAGCTATGGACTCCCCTTCGTTGAGGTGCTCCCCATCTTTGATCCAAGTGAAAGGTTAGTCAACTGGGCTTTGCAGGGCCGGGCTAGCCCGGCCCTGCAAAATCGCGAACTCGTACGGCGTCTGCCCGCCCAGGGACCGATGCGGACGCTCGTGGTTGTAA
>JAUWNG010000005.1 GCA_030612765.1 Planctomycetota bacterium | reverse complement strand
GCAAGGCGGGAGTTGCACCGCGAACGGCACAAGCCGCCATGCGTCATTCCAGCATCGACCTCACGATGAACGTCTACACCGATCCGAAGCTGTTGGACGTGGCCGGGGCGATGGAAGCGCTACCAGCGCTGCCCCTGGAGGCTGGTACGCAAACAGAAGCGGTTTCCCTAAGTGCAACGGGCACCGATGATTCAAGGGCCTGTCAGCTTGCACCAGTGCTTGCACCAACCACCGGCAAAACGAGTACATTGCAGTCAATAATGGACAAAGCGGCAAGCGAAACCGTCAGAAGCCGAGCAAGTGCGACTGTTGCCGCAAGTGCTTGTGTAGTCAAAAGAAAAGACCCGCTGACAACCCCTGTCAACGAGTCTTGCATGTGGGCGGCACTGGACTCGAACCTACCCCGTTTTCCTCGGATGAAACGCCGTTTTCCGAAAGAGGCGGTGCGGAATCCGGTGCAGTTGGCGCACAAAACGGTGCAATTGCCCCCGACTTGACGGTCGTGGTCGAAGCATGGCCCGACCTGCCCGAGGCGGTGCGGCGGAACATCTTGGGGACTGTCCGGGAAGCCGTGGGGGTTATGGGGCTAGATGAGGAAACGGGAGCCGGGAATTAGACGATGGGGAGAAAGGCAAGGTCGATGCACGGCAGCGGCGGGGACGAGCAGCTTGTTTGCGCTCCGTTGTACCCGACACCACGAATAGCGTCAAGTCCTACGGCCGCGTGGATACGCTCATGTAGGACGCAATAGCGGCGTGACGGCGTAGGTTGTTGGTGCGCAATCACTTGTGTTCCCTTTGTGGCGGCCAAACGAGAATGACCGGCCCCCGTCTTTCCCCCATTGCTTTGCGGCGTGATCTACATATAGCGTCCCGGAAACATTCGACCTAGAGCGTTTGGTGTCAGGATCACTTTTGGTGGAATGAGGTTCGGGACGGCGGGTGCCGATGGCTACGGCCCCGGCCAAGCGGATTCAGCGGCGACTGCGCTCTCCTGCAATATGCGTAACCCGGGGGGTGTTGAAAGACTATACCCCTGCGGGGTAGAATCGGGCCGACCGGTTTACTGCCCATAATCTGAGATACTTGGGGCGTGCCGAGAATACCGAAGAGCTTTTCGTGCCCACGTTCGCTTCTTGCGGAAAGGAAACCGGTGGCAAAAAGACAGGCGAAGAAGTCCAACGGCAACGGGGCTAATCTCGGCTTCGAGCAGACGCTCTGGCTGGCTGCCGACAAGCTCCGCAACAACCTGGACGCTGCCGAGTACAAACACGTCGTCCTGGGCCTGATCTTCCTGAAGTACATTTCCGACGCCTTCGCGGAACAACACGCGAAGCTCATCGCCGAACAGGCCGAAGGGGCCGACCCCGAAGACGCGGACGAATACCGGGCGGTGAACGTCTTCTGGGTTCCTCAAGTGGCCCGCTGGACCCACTTGCAAAACAACGCCAAGCAGCCCAATATCGGCAAGCTCGTGGATGCGGCGATGGAGGCAATCGAACGCGACAACCCCAGCCTCAAGGGCGTGTTGCCCAAGCAGTACGCCCGGCCGGCGCTCGATAAGCAGCGGCTCGGGGAACTGATCGACCTGATCGGCACCATCGGACTGGGCGACAAGGAGAACCGCTCGAAGGACATCTTGGGCCGCGTCTACGAATACTTCCTCTCGCAGTTCGCCAGTGCCGAGGGGAAGAAGGGCGGCCAGTTCTACACGCCCCGTTGCGTGGTCCGCGTGCTGGTAGAAATACTCTCGCCCTACAAGGGCCGGGTGTTCGACCCGTGCTGCGGCTCCGGCGGCATGTTTGTGCAAAGCGAGCGGTTCGTCGAGGAACACGGCGGGCGGGTTGGGGACATTGCCATCTACGGGCAGGAGTCAAACCCGACGACCCGGCGGTTGTGCAAGATGAACCTGGCCATCCGCGGCATCGACGGCGACATCGGCAAGGAGCACGCCGACAGTTTTCGCCGCGACTTGCACAAGGCCCTCAAGGCCGACTTCGTGCTGGCCAATCCCCCGTTCAACGATAGCGACTGGGGCGGCAACAAGCTGCAAGAGGACGTGCGATGGAAGTACGGCGCGCCGCCCAAGGGTAACGCCAACTTTGCCTGGGTGCAACACTTCGTCCACCACCTCTCGCCCAAGGGCCGGGCCGGTTTCGTGCTGGCCAACGGGTCGATGTCGTCCAACCAGTCGGGCGAAGGCGACATTCGCCGGGCGCTGGTCGAATCCGATATGGTCGAGTGCATGGTCGCCATGCCCGGCCAACTTTTCTATTCCACACAGATTCCGGTTTGCCTCTGGTTTCTGTCTCGCAAGAAGCCGATGCACCGTGCCAAGCAAACCCTCTTCATCGACGCCCGCAAGCTGGGCACGATGATCGACCGCGCTCACCGAGAACTGACCGACGAAGATATCGCCCGGTTGGCCAAGACCTTTCACGCATGGCGCGCCGAGAAAGACGCGGGCGAGTACGAAGACATCCTCGGCTTCTGCAAGTCGGCCACCACAGACGAGATTGCCCAACATGGCCACGTTTTGACGCCGGGCCGCTACGTCGGGGCCGAAGAAGTCGAAGACGATGGCGAGCCATTTGTGGAGAAGATGGCGAGGCTGACAGCCACGCTCAATGAACAGTTTGCCGAGTCGCGGAAGCTGGAAAAGGCGATCCGCCAGAACCTCACGGGCCTGGGCTTTTCGGAGGTACGACCGTGACACACGCAATTTCGTCGTCACTGTCAGTCAGTCAGGTTTTGTACTTGCTGGGCCTCAAGAAGCCCGATATACTTCCATTAGCAAACCCGCCGGGCCTCTGCCGCAAGGCACGCTATCTCTCGGCGGGTCTTTCTTTGCGCCGAGGCCGGCCATGCAGTTGCCAAGGCCAAATCGCTCGTTGGCTCCAGCCTGGAGGGCACATAGGCCATGACCAAGCGTAAGCCCGCCGGCAGCGCCGCATCCGTGCCGGCGTTGGTGCCCGAACAGATCGACCGTTCGATCCTGGTCATTCGCGGCCACAAGGTGCTCCTGGACTCGCAACTTGCGTCTTTTTACAACGTTGAGACAAAAGTCTTGAATCAGGCTGTCAAACGTAACCAGGAGCGCTTTCCCGAAGACTTTATGTTTCAGCTTTCCGACGAGGAATTCGAGAATTGGAGGTCACAGATTGTGACCTCCAATCCGGCCGCCAAAATGGGGATCCGCAGAAAGCCCTACGCCTTCACCGAGCAGGGCGTGGCCATGCTTTCTAGTGTGCTGCGCAGCCCTCGGGCCGTCGAGATCAACATCCAAATCATGCGGGCCTTTGTCCGGCTGCGACAATTGCTCAGTGTCCACAAGGAACTGGCCGAACGCCTGGCGAAGCTGGAGGCCCAGATGTGCCAGCGCGATCATGCCGTGGCCCAGCAGTTCCAACAGGTGTTTTCGCTATTGGATCAGCTTTTCAACCCGCCCGCTCCGCCTCGCAAGCCCATCGGATTCCACACGAAGGAGCCGGACAATGGTTGATCGTTGGCTATGCCCGCAAAATATGAAACAGGCCATTCGCAAAAACCTGGAGGGCTTGGGATATGGCAGGTGACACCTTCCGCGAATGCACGCTTGATGACATCGCAGATTTCTGCAATGGCAAGTCGCTTCCATCGGACAGATATTCGCCGTTTGGAAGGCATCCCGTCTTTGGTGCGAACGGACAGATTGCTCGTACCGATGAGTTACTGAATCGGGAACCAGTTGTTGTGATCGGACGAGTTGGTGCCTATTGCGGTTCGGTTCACCACGTCAACAAACCGTCGTGGGTGACTGATAACGCCATCGTCGCAACTGCAAAACCAAGCGTCGATTTTCGCTTCTTGTTCTACCGTCTGAAATCATTGGAACTGCGGCGCACGGCAATCGGGAGTGCTCAGCCGCTTATGACGCAAGGTGGCTTGAAGGTCGTTTCCACAGTTGTTCCTACGTTGCCCGAACAAAAAGCCATTGCCCACATTCTCGGCACGTTGGACGACAAGATCGAAGTGAACCGGCGGATGAACGAGACGCTGGAGGCGATGGCGCGGGCCATCTTCAAGTCGTGGTTCGTGGACTTCGACCCCGTCAGAGCGAAGGCGGAAGGCAAACTCCCCTCGCCCTCTGGGAGAGGGGCCGGGGGTGAGGGCTTGTCCGCCCTCCCCAAGCCCATCGCCGACCTCTTCCCCAATTCCTTCGAGGATTCGGAGTTGGGCAAGATTCCGAAGGGGTGGCGGGCAACGACGCTTGGAGCGTGCATCGGCTTCCGAAGTGGATTCTCATTTAAGAGTCAGGATTGGCAGGAGGCAGGCGTCCCAGTTGTGAAGATTGGTTCAGTCAAGCCCGGCATCATCGACCTAACCCAAGTCAGTTACGTCTCAGAGGATATTGCGAGGCAAGCCGCCCGCTATCGATTGAGCACCGGCGACATGCTTATTGGGATGACCGGCTATGTGGGTGAAGTCGGCCTCGTTCCTCCATCTGACAGTCCACCATTGCTGAATCAGCGTGTCGGCAAGTTTGTGATGCCAAAGCCGGGAACAGAATCCTTGGCATTCTGGTATTGCACCACAAGACAACCGGAGTTTCGGGCATTTGTTGAAGCGCGATCTCATGGAACCGCCCAAGCCAACGTAAGCGGTGAGGCCATCATGGAGTTTCCTCTGGTTGCGCCAACCGCAGGCATTCTTGACGCTTTCAACCGAACGTGTCAGCCGCTGATAGACCGCATTCTCTCCAATTACGCAGAATCCCACGCTCTTGCCGCCATCCGCGACGCCCTATTGCCGAAGCTGCTATCCGGCGAAATCCGCGTTGGCGATGCCGAACGAATCATCGGGGAGAACGTCTGATGTCCAACATAATCAATATCTACTGCGACGAGAGTTGCCATCTCGAAAGGGATCGAATACCGATCATGGTTTTGGGGTGCGTGTGGACGCCTGCCGACGCCGTCCAAGAAGTGTCCCGTGCTGTCCGCCAGATAAAGACTCGGCACGGACTATCACCAACGTGGGAAGCCAAGTGGACGAAGGTCTCCTCGACAAAAACGAACCTCTATCTCGATTTCGTCAATCTGTTCTTTGACGAGACGAGCCTCCACTTTCGCGGCATCGTAATACCAGACAAGACGATCCTCGATCATGCCGCGTTCGACCAGTCGCATGATAGCTGGTACTACAAGATGATGTTCCAGATGCTCAACCCGGTCATCGACCCGGAACGCGAACATTGCGTCTACTTGGACATCAAGGACACCCGCAGCGAGAACAAGCGAAAGGAACTAGAGCGGGTGTTGCGGAACACCAAGTACGACGGCACGGGAGCAATCGTGCGCCGCGTCCAGCAGATTCGATCCCATGAATCGGAAATCCTCCAGTTGGCGGACTTGCTGCTTGGGGCCGTCGGCTATCACAGCCGAGTGCGCGGGGGCGACTTGCAGGAACGCCCGCAGAATGCCGCCAAGTTGGAGGTCATTCGGAAAATCCAAGAAAGATCGGGAAAATCCCTGGAAAGAACGACCTGGCTGCAAGAGAAGAAGTTCAATCTTCTCTTTTGGGAACCCAAGAAGGAGAACCGCGAGCGTGTGCAGTGATCCCTCTTGGCTCCCACCCCTGATGGAACTGAGCGCCTATAACGGCAACTGGGCCAACTACCTGGATGCCGTGTATGATCGGTTCCGCGCCGATATGTTATCAAGCAAGCTGCTCTTTCGCGGCAGTCGGGTAAGCGTACGACGCATTCCCGAGACCAAGGGCAAGGGTTACGGCTTCTGGCACTGCATATCGGAAGGCGAAGACGAAGACGACCGTATTCCGGACCTGGAGCGATGCAAGCGGATCGGCTGGATTCGCGCGGTCATTGAAAACGCAGATGCCCCGGAGGTGGACTGTTGGAACAACCGGCGCGGGCGTGAAACACACTGGTTACTCTGGTTTAGAGAGGAGTATCTTGTTGTTTTGGCCGAACGCAAAGAGTATTACCTATTGAAGACCGGCTATTATCCCAAGGGTAGGAGAATCGAGAGGCTGCGAGCAGAGCGAAACGCCGCTCAAGAAAAACCGACGCCGCCCTAAAAGGACGGCGTCTACTATTCCTTCTACACGTGGTAGATGAACTCAGTTTTACCGCTGATTCGCCAGGCCGGCTCAGCGGGGGCCTTTGTAGGTTCTACAGCCACTGGCAGAGAACATCACTATAATACGATCTTTATCGGAACTTTCAACCCCATAGTTGAGGGGGTGTCGTTAGGATTTCCTGTCGTGGGCGTGAAGTTGTCTAAGCAGAAGGGCTGCTGAACAGAGTAGATCGACGTAACAATCTATATTACAAGCACTTGCGTATTTAAGCGCTACCCATGATTTCCACCACTCTCACAGAATCCGCCCTCGAAGAAGCCGCCCTGTCCTGGTTTGCGGGGTTGGGCTACGGCGTGGCTCACGGCGAAGACATCGCGCCCGAAGGGCCGCACGCCGAGCGGGAATCGTTCGGCGACGTTCTGCTTATCCAGCGGCTTCGGGACGCCATCGACCGGCTAAACCCCACGATACCAGAAGAAGCACGGGAAGACGCTTTTCGGAAAGTCGTGCGGCCCGACCGGCCGACTTTGATTGCCAACAACCGGGCGTTTCACCGGATGCTACGGGATGGGGTCGAAGTCGAGTATCGACGGGCTGACGGCACTATCGCGGGCGACCGGGTGGCGCTTGTGGACTACGAAGACCCCGACAACAACGACTGGCTGGCCGTCAACCAGTTCACCGTGATCGAAGGGCAGCATAACCGCCGGCCCGACGTGGTGGTATTCGTCAACGGGCTGCCGCTTGTGGTGATCGAACTGAAGAACCCGGCCGACGAAGACGCCACGATATGGACGGCGTTCAACCAGTTGCAGACCTATAAGCAGCAGATTCCGTCGCTGTTCGCCTACAATGAACTCATGGTTGCTTCCGATGGCTTGCAAGCCCGGATTGGGTCGCTGACGGCAAACACGGAATGGTTCAAGCCGTGGCGGACGATTGAGGGCGAGGCGGAGACCGGGGCTTTGGTCCTGGAACTGGAAGTGATGATTCGCGGGGCCTTTGACCGGGCACGGCTGCTGAAGCTGCTGCGGCACTTCATCGTCTTCGAGCACGATAAGGACCACGACCGGATTATCAAGATCATCGCGGGCTATCACCAGTTCCACGCGACGGAGCAGGCCATTGCGGCAACCATCGAGGCGGCAAGCCCGAAGGGGGACAAACGGGGCGGCGTGGTTTGGCACACGCAAGGGTCGGGCAAAAGCCTGACGATGCTATTCTATGCGGGCGAAATCATCCTGCATCCGGCGATGGAGAACCCGACGCTGGTGATGCTGACCGATAGGAACGACCTGGACGACCAGTTGTTCGGCCAATTTGCCCGATGTAGCGAGTTGCTGCGGCAAGAGCCGGTTCAGGCGGAGAGCGTGGCGCACCTGCGGAAGTTGCTGGACGTAGCCTCCGGCGGCGTGGTCTTCACCACGATTCAGAAGTTCCTGCCCGACGAGAAGGGCGGGCGGATGTCGGCGATTTCCGAGCGGCGCAACATCGTGGTGATTGCCGACGAGGCCCATCGCAGCCAATACGATATGATCGACGGGTTGGCCCGGCACATGCGCGACTCCCTGCCCAATGCGTCGTTTATTGGGTTTACCGGCACGCCGATCGAGAAGGCCGACGCCAACACGCGGGCCGTGTTCGGCGACTACGTGAGCGTGTACGACATCGAACGGGCGGTTCGGGACGGGGCCACCGTGCCCATCTACTATGAGAGCCGGATTGCCAAGCTATCGCTCAAGGAAGACCTGCTGCCGGAAATCGACGAAGAGTTCGAGGAAATCACCGAAGACGAGGAAGAGGAGCGGCGGGAGAAGCTGAAAACGAAATGGGCGGCCCTGGAAGCACTGGTCGGCGACCCGAAACGGATCGAAGTGATTGCCAAGGACTTGGTGGACCATTACGAGCGGCGGCTGGAGGCGATGGACGGCAAGGCGATGGTGGTCTGCATGAGCCGGCGGATTTGCGTGGACCTGTACAACGCCATCATCAAGCTGCGGCCGCACTGGCACGACGAAGACGACGAAAAGGGCTGTATCAAGATCGTGATGACCGGCTCGGCATCCGACAAGCTGGACTGGCAACCGCACATTCGCAACAAGAAGAAACGCAGGGACTTGGCGTTCCGTTTTAAGAACCCCAGCGACCCGTTCCGAATCGTCATTGTGCGGGATATGTGGCTGACCGGGTTCGACGCGCCCTGCTTGCACACGATGTACGTTGACAAGCCGATGCGCGGCCACGGGCTGATGCAGGCCATTGCACGGGTCAACCGAGTGTTCCGTGATAAGCCGGGCGGGCTGGTGGTCGATTACCTCGGGCTGGCCGACCAGTTGAAGCGGGCCTTGGCCACGTACACCGAAAGCGGCGGGCATGGCCAGCCCAGCATCGACACGGCCGAGGCCGTCGCCGTGATGCTGGAGAAGTACGAAATCTGCTGCGATATGATACACGGCTTCGACTGGTCGAAGTGGACCAGCCGAAACGCGGCAGAGCGGATCGGGCTGCTGCCGCCCGCGCAGGAGCACATTCTGATGCAGGAAGACGGCAAACCGCGATGGAGCAAGGCGGTCAAGGATGTGTCGCAGGCGTTTGCATTGTGTGCGGCTTCCGATGAGGCCCGGAAGATACGCGATGACGTTTCGTTCTTTCAGGCGGTACGGGCCGCGATGGCGAAACCGGCCGGAGAGTGCAAGACCGACGAGCAGCTTGACGCGGCCGTGCGGCAGTTGGTGTCGAAGGCCGTTGCGGCGTCCGACGAGGTTATCGACATTTTTTCGGCCGCGGGGCTGAAGCGGCCGGATATCTCGATCCTCTCCGATGAGTTCCTGGAGGAAGTGCGGCACCTGGAGCACAAGAACGTGGCGGCGGAACTGCTGCGGAAGCTGCTGAGTGACGAAATCAAGACCCGCGCGAGGCGTAACGTCGTGCAGTCGCGGACATTTTCGGAAATGCTCAAGAAGGCCCTGCTGGCCTACCAGAACCGGGCCATCGCCACGCATGAGATCATCGACGAACTCATTGCGTTGGCCAAGGAAATGCGGCAGGCCACCAAGCGAGGCGAAGACCTTGGGCTGACCGATGATGAAACGGCCTTTTACGACGCCCTGGCGCAGAACGCCAGCGCGATTCGGGTGATGGGCATTGACCAGTTGAAGGTTATCGCTTGCGTGCTGGTCAAGCAGGTGCGGGAAAGCGTGACGATTGATTGGACGGTGCGGGAGAGCGCGCAGGCGAAGATTCGCGTAATGGTGCGGCGCATTCTGCGGAAGTTCGGCTATCCGCCCGACCTGCAAGCGGAAGCCACAAAGCTGGTGTTGGAGCAGGCAGAGGCGTTGTGTGTGGATTGGGCGGCGTAGGGGGCTGTCCTATCCGGCGATGGAACGGATAATCGACAAGCCATCGACTGCGAAGTAGAATCACAGCAATATCAAACATCGGGACGGTTTGCCGGGTGGCCACCTGACAACCAAGCGAACCCCGGCAGACGTTTCGCCCTCTTTCTGCCTTTCGGCGGCGTCTGCCTCGGTTCGGCCCGAGGAAACGAAAGGCAAGGTCATGGCCAAGGGTTTCGACTATGCCGCAATGTGGAGCATCGCCAAAGACGCACACGATGCAGTCAACGCTCTGGTAACAGCGATACATCAGCTACCCTATCGTCCCATTGCCCCGTGGGCGATTCGGAACCCACCGCCGGGTTGCCATAAGAAATGGGAGGATGCACTAAAAACTTTGCCGGAGCGGCGTGCAAAGGCGGCTGACGCAATACGCAATGCAGCTGAGAACCTAGCTAGGCTGCTTACCGAGGATAGGTATGTCGCGCCAATAGCCGGAGTCTGGCCCCCAAGCGCGCCAAAACTCACGAGCCACTTGTCCATTGGCCTTAAAACGGCAGAAAGCGCTGCCCACGCCACCCCCGCGTGGAAGGATGACGCCTACATCGACCAACCCAAGCGTTACGCTGTCTCGGCGGAGAGTGCGCTTAAAATGGTCATTGCCGAGTTGGAACGTCGGCCGGAAATAGCCGAGATGGCATACCAACGTCAAGTCGAGAAGCTACAAACTAAGCATCCCGACTGGTCGGCGGCCGACGCGCTAGCGACGTGGCAGAACAGCCGTAATGACAATGTGTCGCAAGAGACAACTCAACAGCCCGACAAGGGCGGGGAAGGGACAGGGAATGAAGAACCTCCCCAGGGCATAACCGGAGCGAAAATGAGTCCACGCGAACTGGCGAACAAGCATGATATTGACAATGAGGCGTTGCGAAAACGTCTCGACCGTTGGCGGTACGATCACGACACCGGGTATGTCGAGGTCTCCAACCCGACTCCGCGCGAGCCGAAATATCTCTATGACGAATCGGCCGTCATGCCGGTTATCGACGCGATGAAGGCAAAGTCCGCCGGATGAAAACGGGCGACAAACGGGCGGCGAAAAAAGTTGTAGACCCGTTTCGCCCCGTGTTTTCCGGCATTTCTCGCTGGACGTTCTGTCCAGCAAACGGGCGGCGACAACACGAAGTTTACTGGCCCGCGTATTCTTGCGGGCATGAGCAACAAACTTTGTGACCTACCAATTAGCACTCTTCGCCGGATACTCCGCGCGACCGAGCTATCTGCGGGGCGGGATTCCGTCTCGGCCAAAATCATTCGCCGCGAACTGGAGCGGAAAGAATCTGATTTGCGGCGGAAAAAGGCGGTGCCCCATGTCGAATGACCCCGCCTCGAAGTTGCTGTTATCTGCCCGCGAAGCCGCGCCGGCGCTGTCGATTTCCCAAAGAACGCTTTGGTCCCTCACCCAACCCCGAGGCCCGATCCCCTCGATACGGCTGGGGGCGCGGGTTCTGTACCCCGTGGATGCGCTCCAAAAGTGGATCGACGCCCAAACCGGCGAGACGGAAGGGAGGGCCGACGCATGACAGCCGAGAACCGCGTCGAAATTGCCGAACTACTTGCAACCATTCCCCCCCACGTCCGCCGGGTGGAGGCGGTAGCGAAGCGGGTCAGTGGCCCGGCAAAGGCCGTGTTGGACAAGTACGCAGCGGCCGCGACCGCACCGTCGGCACCCCAGACCCGGAGGTCAAGTAAAATGGGCAGCAACATTGCAACCGCAAGCCCGCTTACCGGTGGCGAGGAGAGGCGGTTAGTGCATTGCGAAAAGACCGTTGAAAAAGGAATGGGCACGTTCCGCGAGGTCGGCCAAGCCCTGTTGGAAATACGCGACTCCAGACTGTATCGACGGGAATATGAGACCTTTGCCGACTATTGCAAGAAGCGGTGGGGGTTTACGCACGGGCGAGCGCGTCAACTCATCTCAGCGGCCAAAATCCAAAGTGATACCACGGTATCACTTTCGGGCGAACGATCGACGCGCGAACTCGCCAGAGTCCCCACCGATCAACGCGAGACGGTCTTGGCCTGGGCGGAAGAGAAGTCCGGCGACCAGCCGTTGACGGCCGCCGCAATCAAGAGCGCGGCGAAGGATGTCCTGGAGTCGGAATCGGACGAAGAGGAAGAGGAAGAGGAAGAGGAAGAGGAAGACGAGTCGGTCGCGGAGGTCGTCCATCTGCACGAACCGGAGGAAGAGGATGTCGAGCCGGTAGATCACGGAGGCGATTGCAAGGCCGAAGAAGATAACGCCGTCGCCTACATCCGCGAGGCGCTCACGGGCGGTGGATGGATTTCGTCGTCCAAATTGTTTCGTGCGCTTTCGGCCCCCGAGATGAAGGTCCGCTCGTGGCTGAACGAGTCCTCGGTTCCTGAAGAGTTAGAAAATCGGCACGAGATGTACAAGTTCACCAACATCACCTTAGATGAGGCTTTGCTTCGGGGCATGAACATCATCAACATCACCCTGAACGCGATGGTGTGGCTCGACATTGTTGAGATGCGTCTGACCGCCTCTGGTGTTCCTGAATACCGCTTAGCCAAGGAGGCCCGGTGATGAAATCCGAAATACTTGACCGGCCGACGCCGTATGACCGCGGCGCCGAACGTGGCGCCGAAATTGCTGAATTGCTGGCCATGATACCGCCACACATTCGTCGCGTGGAAGCGGTTGCTCGACGGACCAATGGCCCGGCGAGGGTGGCCCTTGATCGGTACGCGGCCGCCGGGCTGGAGGTGGAGATTGCGCTCCAGCGCAAAAAATTAGGGGTGAAGGTATGAGCGAATCCCAAAGCGGCGGCGGCTGGGTCAAGTTGTGGCGAAAATCCGCCGATAGCGACGTTTTCGCCGACCCGCACCTCTGGCGGCTTTTCTGCTGGTGCCTACTGCGGGCCAACCGCAAACCCCGGCAGGTGTTGGTAAATACCGGCCGGGGTAGCACCGTCGTAACCATCGGCCCCGGCCAATTCATCACCGGCCGCAAAGCGGCGGCGGAGGAACTTGGGGTTCCGCAAAGCTCATTTAGGCGGCGCATCGAGAAGCTCGAGAAGTTGGGAGTAATCACGAAAAAGCGAGCCACCCATTTTTCGGTTATTTCCGTCGTGAATTGGCGTGTTTATCAAGCTGCGGATGACGAAGGTGAGCCAACCAACGGACCAACCAACGGACCAACCAACGGACCACAGACAAAAAAAGAAGAAAAGAAGAAGGAGAGTAAGCGCGCGCACGCATTTGTGAAACCAACCATCGAAGAGGTCCGAGCTTACTGCCTGGAGCGCAAGAACGTGGTCGATCCCCAGCAATTTTTCAATCACTACGAATCGAACGGCTGGAAGGTCGGACGAAACGCCATGAAGTCTTGGCAGGCGGCGATTAGAACGTGGGAAAGCAACGACTTTCCCGGCGGCGGTCAAACGAAGAAACCGGAACCGATCAAATATCGAGCATGACTATGAGCAAACCAACTTCCGAGATTCTTGACCAGCGGCCACCGGCCGACCCCGAGGCCGAGCGATGGGTAGTCGGCTCCATCATTTTGCGGCCGTCCGTTCTGGACGAACTGGGCTTCCTGGCCCCGGCCGACTTCTGCGATGAAACTCTGGCGGCGATTTTCGGAGCGATGGTCGATATGCGACGGAAAGGTGAGCCGATAAACGTAGCGATGTTAGGGCGGCACTTCCCTGGCGACGACTGGGCGGCACGAATTGCGGAGATCGTCCATGCGGTGCCCCACTCGCAAGACGCGGTTTATTACGGCCGGATCGTCAAACGGGTTGCGAAGTTTCGGGAGTTACGTGAGATCGGCCTGACGCTGGCAGGAAACGCCCACCGGGCGGAAGGGGAACCGGAAGAGGTCTTGGAGTGCGTCGAAACTGAACTTGCCGGGATCAAACTATCCGCCGGCGACGGGGAGCCGGTCACGTTGGCTAACGCGGCGGCGGAAGCGATCGTCCGAATCGACGAAATCCAACGCCGCGGCAAGAGTGCGGGCCTGCCCACCGGCCTGCCGAGCTTTGACCAGGACCAAGGCGGGCTGTTTCCGGGCGAATTGACTATCCTGGCAGCAAGGCCGGGCGTCGGCAAAACCTCCCTGGCCCTCCAGGTTGCGGCCCACAACGCACAACGCGGTCGGCTGGTCTATTTTGCCAGTTTGGAGATGTCTGCGTCAGAATTATCCACACGGCTTGCTTGCGGCGACTCTAGGGTATCGAGCCGACAGATTCGGACTGGACGACTGACCCCGGAAGAATCCGCGAGGCTTGTCAAGGCGATGAATCGGCAATCAGGGATGCCGCTCGACATCCACGATCGGTCGGCTCTAACCGTGGCGTCAATACGCAGAGAGATTCGGAAGCGCGTCAAGCGGGGCTTGGTGCTGGCTGTAGTGGATTATCTCCAGCTTGTCACACCCGAGGACCGGCGGCTACCCTGCGAACAACAGGTGGCGCGAATGGTCCGGCAGTTGAAAGAAACAGCGCGGGAATATGACGTGCCGATTCTGTGCCTCTGCCAGCTTAACAGGCAGGTTGATGGCGATGAAACCCCACGCCTTCACCACCTCCGCGAATCGGGCGCGATCGAACAGGACGCCGACGCGGTACTGTTTTTGTCCAAGCATAAGCCGACCGATACCGAGCCGCACAATAGCACGCTGACAATCGCAAAGAATCGGAATGGAGAAACCGGCCCGCTGCGGCTGGACTGGGATGGGCCGACAACGCGGTTTTCCTGCCCCAACACCGCGCCAAAGTGGTCAGAGTTCGCGGAGTACGAAAAATGAAAACCCGCGCTACACAACGCCGGATCGACCTGGAGCCGTGGCCACCCATCGAGTTTTGCCTTCCGAATCTCGACGAGTTGGAACGGATCAGCCGAGGCGAAGGCAGGAAGGTACAAGCCAGACTATTCCCCGAGGGCAGGGACAACTCCAAGACAGGACGGATCGAAAGGTTGTGTGGTATCGAGGGCGTGACGACAGCGGACCCATGCCGCGTTGCTGGCTGTGGTGAAAAGTTTGCGGCTGCAATCGGAAGTGCTGGCCGTCTTATCGGGCGAAGTCGCGCCGGGAATGGCACCCGCGATCGTCGCGCTGGGCGAGCAGGCAGGGCAACTGGCGGCATTGTCTGAACGCCTACAAGCGATTCTGAGGGCCGGTTGTGCGGAAGGTATCCAAACATCGTGCAAGGGCCGAGGAACGCGCAGGATCGACGCCTACGCGGCCAGTTTCGACGAAACCGCCCCCTGGACGGGCGAATAGCGGACGAAATTGTACCTTCGGGCGGGATTGCGAGCGGGTGCGAAGCGGTGCGAAGGTGAAAAAATCGGAAAGGGGTAGTTGACATTGTGGTAATTAACCGATAGGATAGAACCGATGAAACGAAAGCGATCCATGCGAGTGACGGACCAAGTGCGGCAAGCCGTGTTGAACTGCGGCAAAACCAGATACCAGATTGCAAAGGCAACAGGCATTGCCCCACCAACGCTGTGTCGCCTTGTAAGCGGCGAACGGTTTATTTCCCCAACGGCTTTTGACACCCTGGGCGAATACTTGCGGCTGCGGATCGTGGTGGACAAGCCCCGAGCAAAAAAAGGCAGATAATCATGGCGAGCATATCGCGGGAACCAAACGGGCGCCGGACAATCCAGTTTGTCGGCGGCGACGGCAAGCGGCGGTCGATAAGGTTGGGCAAGTGTTCGCAACGGCTGGCCGAAACGGTGCAAGTGAAGGTGGAACACCTTGCGGCGGCACAAACGACCGGCGGGGCGCTGGACGGCGAAACCGCCCGGTGGATGGCGGACCTCGACGACGCCCTACATGCCCGGCTGGCGGCCGTTGGGCTATTGGAACCCCGCAAGGCGGCAACCGTGGGCGGACTGTTGGACGCCTTCCTTGCGGCCAATACGCACGTCAAACCGGCAACGCGGGTAATGTGGCGGCACACTATCCGAAACCTACGGGAATACTTCGGCGATCCCCGACCGCTACGCACCCTCGGCGGCGGCGAAGCAGAAGGGTTCCGGCAAGGGCTTGTAGAACAAGGGCTGGCGGCGGCGACGGTATCGAGACGGCTTCAACTTACCCGTCAGATATTCGCCTACGCGATGCGTTGCGAGTGGATCGACCGCAACCCGTTCACCGGCATATCCCACACGTCGGGCGATCCACGTCTGCGGCAACGGTACATCACGGAAGAGGAAACGGCCCGGCTGATAGACGCGGCCCCGAACTGGGTATGGCGGACCATCATTGCCCTGGCCCGCTACGGCGGACTGAGAACGCCAAGCGAAACCCTATCCCTACGCATAGCCGCGCTCGATTGGGAGCATGGGGCTATGGCCGTCACATCGCCTAAGACGGAAGGGCACGGGCAGGGGCAACGGATGGTGCCGATGTTCGCCCGGTTGCGCCCGTTCCTGGACGAAGCATGGAGCATGGCCCAGGACAGACAGACGCACGTGATACCCGAAACCTTGTACCTTCCGGCGGCGCACGGGCCGAACGGTTGGGTCAACTGCAATCTGCGAACCACGTTTCAGAAGATCGTCGAGCGGGCAGGGCTGGAACCGTGGCCCCGTCTCTTCCATGCGCTGCGGGCAAGCTGTGAAAGCGACTTGGCCCGAGAGTATCCCATCACAACAGTTTGCAAGTGGATCGGCAACACGGTGGCGATAGCGGCGCGGCACTATATCCAGGTGACGGACGCCGACTTTCATAGGGCGGCAATGGGCGGTGCAGAGGCGGTGCAGAATCCGGTGCAGCAACCGCAAGAAACGGGCTGCAAGGCGCGGCAACAGAAACAAGAAACCCCCGCAATTGCCGAGAATTGCGAGGGTATGCGAGAGTGTACAACGGTACATGTGGGCGATGGCGGACTCGAACCGTCGACATCCACGGTGTAAACGTGGCGCTCTAACCAACTGAGCTAATCGCCCGAGGAAGTTGCCTCCGTTGTCGTTCGGCCTTTCAGTCCTTGCCCAATCGCCGGGTCGATCCGCTGTCGCGGAAGAACCTCGTCGGGGACGGCCGCTTTATATGCGGCTCGGACGGAAGCGGCGGCAGGCGACCGCTCCGGCAGCCCGGCGCGACGGACGCGCCGTCGCCAAACGTCGGATAATCCAAAGTATAGTCCGCGGCGGTGTGAGTGTGCAACGGCCGGTCCGAGTTGGGATACCTCCTCCACGCCAGAGGGGAGCGGCTCGGTCGGTTCTCACGCGACGGCCCCCAGTAGGTCTTCCAGGCCTCGAAACTCATCGCCTCCGGCGGAATCTCGGGATCGATGTTCCGCACCATCCAAAACACGTCCACGTCCTGGTAGTAGTTGCCGTCGCCGTTCCAGACCAGACGTTGGCGGGATTGTTCCACGCCGACGGCCCCATCTTGCTCGACCAACGACACGCCGGGGGTAGAGACGAAAACGTCGTCCGTGCAGACAAACTGCACCGTCAATTGGTACGGGTTCGACGGAGTGCTGGTCAGCCGGCAAAGTCCGCCGTGGACAATGGCCGTCAGTCGCCGCAACTCGAGCCGAAGCGTTTCGTCTGGTTTCGGCGCCACCTGCCCTCCGCCGGCCGTCAACAGCGTGTCGGTGGTGACCAGCAGCCCGTTGTCCCACAACAAGTGTACCGGTTGCAGTTCTTCGACGCGGAGAAAGATGGCCTCGCCCCGGGCGATGGAGTCGACCAGTTCAAACGAGGCCAGCGGGGTAGCCGCCGGGGCGCCGTCTACCGACATGCCCGCGTCCGGCGCGGGCCGCGCACGGATGAACGCCACCTCGGGGTGATAGGTCGTCAGTTGGTCCGAGACGTTGCGAACTGTCAGCGAGCACCGTTCCAGCCGGAGCGACTGACCGCCCCACGTCTCGATCAGCGACCAGTTGTCGGCCGGCAGGTCGCGTGGAACGTGCAACTCCACCGCCACGTCGATCAATGTCAAGCGTCCGGCGGAGAGGGTCAACATGCTCCGCGGATACATGACGGGGTTGATTTCGTCGGGCCGGAAGACGATGACCGGCTGGAATCCCTTGCCCGGCCGGACCGTCACTTGCAGGTTGGAAAGCTTTATCGGGCGTTCTTCGCGCGGTCCGTTGAAATGCAGCTCGATGACGTCGCCGTTTTGGGCCGAGGCGCAAGCCGCGCCGAGGCTCGTAAACTCGTTCTCTCCAGCGGCCGTGTCGCCCACGATCAGCACGCCGGAGCGCTTCGGAGCCGACTCGGCCGACGAACCGGCGCGGGGTAAGGAGGGATTGTCGGCGATGCTCGGCGGGGACAGTGTTGCCTCGTCGTCCAGCCCCGGCCAGAAAGCGTCGTCCGGCCAGGCGGCGCCCCGCTTCGAGGTCGGAGGCGTCGGCAACTTGGAACCAGCCTCGGCGGACGGCTGACCTGCCGAGGGGATGGAACCTGCCGGGGCGCCGGGGGCATAGGCGTCCCATTCACCCGGCGAGAAAGAAAACGTCTCGCTCTCGAAAGGTTCGGGAAACAATTCATCCGTCGGTTGTTTCTCCTTCGGGGCGGTCGTCGGCGGGGGGAGCGATTTCGGGGCAACTACCGCCTCCGTCCGATCCTTTATCGCCATCTCGGCGGATGGTGGCAAAGAATCGTCGCGCCACAAGAACCAATCGAGCAGCAATACCACGCAGAGCAGCGACGCCACCGGCATCATCCAGGGTAGGTGCCGCCCGAGAAACGAAACCGGCGGCGCTGGAGGCGGCGTCAGCCAAATTCTGCTCGTGGGACTCATCGGTTGCAAACCAATGAGGCCGGCCAGCATGAGCAGGTCGGACGCCAATTCGCCCGAGGTGGCGTAACGGCGGCGCGGATCCTTGGCCATCATCTTTTCCAACACTTGTTTCAACTCGTCCGGCAACTCGGGCCGGAATTGCCGGATGTCGGGCGGCTGGTCGCCCTGGTGCTGGAGCAACTTCTGCAAGACCGTCCCTTGCGGAAACGGCGGTTGCCCGGCAAGCATGAAAAACAGCGTGCAGCCGAGCGAGTAGATGTCGCTGCGGACGTCGGCGAGGCGGGGGTCGCGCGCCTGTTCGGGCGAAATGTAATCAAAAGTGCCCAGCGTCACGCCGCTGGCCGTCAAGTCGGCGCCGTCCGGATCGGATTGCCGCATTCGGGCCAGTCCCATGTCGATCAACTTCACGCGCCCCTCGGACGTGACCAACACGTTCGACGGCTTGACGTCCCGATGGACGACGTTTTGGGAATCGGCGTGCGCGAGCGCCTCGGCGATCTGGAGCGTGTAGCTTATCGCCTCGGCCAGCGGCAACGGTCCCTTCCGCTCGACCAACGAACGCACGTTCGCGCCTTCGATGAACTCGGAGACGATGTAGGACAGGTCGTGATCCTCGCCCACGTAGTAGACCCGCGCGATGTTCTCGTGATCGAGCCGCGCCGCCGATTGGGCCTCGTTCTGGAACCGCCGAAAGGCGTCCCCATCGGCCGCCTGCTCGGGGGGCAGGATTTTCAAGGCGACCGTCCGGCCCAGCCTGGTGTCGATGGCGCGAAAGACTCGGCCCATCCCGCCCCCGCCGACGTACTCGACCAACTCGAAGAATCCGATCCGGTCGCCCGGCATCACACGCCCTTCCAGGATGCGGTCGGCCGAGTCGGACACCGTGGGACAGGAGATCGGCGGGCGGCTGGTGACGATCGTCGGTTCGTCGGCCGGGAGATTGCCGGCCGAGCGGCGGGCCGACGAAGTGCTTTCGGCGCGGGCCTTTGCCGGTCCGCCGGACAACGGCGAATGATTTTCAGCTTTGGATGCGGTATCGCTCATCTATTCGTCGCCAAGAAACCGACACCGCGCTGCGGCCGCGGTCCAACCGGTAGCCCCCAAACCTTTACACGTCCTTGTGCCCCGAGCCACCAAAACCCTTAAAAGACGAACGCCCAACGGAGAAGAGGTCGGGTTCATAATCCCGAACCCTCATTCTAACCCCCAACTGAATAGCCGTCAATTGTCCGCATTATCCCGCCATATCCCGCCATTGGGGCTGGTCGTCGATGATTCCCGGCGGATGATTCACACGACGTCCATGACACTCATGGTTTCATATTCTTGTTTACGGGGGTATAATAATCTGTGTTCGGCGGCGGAAACAGACTGCCGCTCCATCCTCGAACGCCCCCTTTCGACGTACACTTCCCAGGAGATGTGAAATGAACCGTCTGAATCGTCGCGATTTTCTGATGACAACCGGCGCGGTGGGCGCCGGCGTTGGACTAACCGTTTTGGGCGGTGCCCGACTGACGGCCGCGGAATTGGCCCAAGGCGCCGCAAACGCCGAGAAACTCGGTTGGCGGCTCGGCGTGCAGGCGTGGACATTCCACCACGCCACCTTGTTCGAGGCCATCGACAACACCGCCGCCCTGGGGCTTCATTACATCGAGGCATTCCCGGGCCAAAAACTCAGCAAGGAGAAGCCGGATGCAATCGTCGGCGACGACTCGCCGGCCGAGGTGCGAAAGGCGATCAAGCGGAAACTGGCCGACTCGGGCGTGAAAATGGTGAACTTCGGCTGTTGCAAACTCTCGAAAGACCCCGATCAGTGCCGGAAAATGTTCGAGTTCGCCAAGGACATGGGCATTGAAACCCTCGTTTCCGAACCCGACGAGGAGGCCTTCGATACGCTCGACAAACTCAGCGAGGAGTACGGAATCAACGTCGCCGTACACAACCATCCAAAACCCTCGCGCTACTGGAACCCCGAGGCCGTGCTGAAGGTCTGCCGTGGCCGCGGCCGACGGATTGGGGCCTGTTGCGACACCGGCCACTGGATGCGGTCGGGGATTGCCCCCATCGAGTGCCTGAAAAAGCTCCAGGGCCGGATCATTTCCTTCCACTTGAAGGATCTGAACAAGAAAGCCAAAGATGCCCACGACGTGCCTTGGGGAACGGGCGTGTGCGACGTGAAGGGGATGCTCGTCGAAGTCCAACGCCAGGGGATCAAGCCCTTCTTTGCCATCGAGTACGAACACAACTGGGGCAAAGCCATGCCGGAGCTTGCCCAATGCGTCGAGTTTTTCAACGAGACGACGGCCGGCTTGGCGGCCAAGGGCTGAGAGCGTGATTGGAAAGTCTCCCCTCTCCCTCTGGGAGAGGGGCCGGGGGTGAGGGCCGGGCGGCGAACACCGCAGTTTTTTCGCACGCAGCCCTCACCCTAACAGTCCGTTGAAAAAGTCTGATTTGGAAGTTTGGGTGCCACTGCTGGCTTGTCCAGCAGTGTTTTCCCGGGAGTTTTCCCCATGCACTGCTGGGCAAGCCAGCAGTGGCACCCTTTTTCAACAGGCTGCTAACCCTCTCCCAGAGTGAGAGGGAATCACGACGGCTGGCAAGCCGCCCGCTACATGGAGTGATTATCCGTGGCAACGAAGATCGATAACCCCCGTCGCCCGCGGCGGGGGTTTTTTCGTTTCTTGAGATTGCCCAAACTAACTTTTATCGGCACTACGAAGTGGACACTTTAGGAAACGCGAGTTTTTCCGCTGCTTAGTTTTCGGGCATTTCCTGGCTGCATAGAAAGCGCGCGTCGCCGCCCAGTCTGAATGCACATTGCTTGCAGTGCTGTAACTGCTTGCAGTGCAACAACATCCGGCTGCCACTTGACTCAAGCGGATGATTTCTCCGTACCGTCGCCACGGAGGTAGACGGATTTGATGCAACCTAAGATGTGTTTGAAGGAGACTGGCATGATCACCTGCAAGAAAAAGGCGGAAGTCAAACGGGTATCCGAGGATTTATTGGCACAAGGGCCGGATTGGGTCACTTTCTACCGCGAGATTCTCGGTTTGCACGGGGTTGTCCGCCACACTTTTCCCACCCGCGAGGCGTTCGCCGCGTTCGAGCAATCCGAGGACAATAAAGATATTTTGCAGATGCTTGCCAAACTCCGGCGGCAGGGACCGGTGGCTCTGGACGAAAACGAGCCGACGCGGGTAATCACGGTGCGGCTGCCGAAAAGCCTTCACGAGACGCTACGAGCAGAGGCCCATGACCACCGCACCAGCATGAACAAGCTCTGCATATCGAAACTCCTCCAGTTTATCGACGGCGAGAGTGTGCCGGCCGACACCGAACCAGGTTAGTGACTGCCGGGAATCCGATAATACATAAGGCAAACGCCCCGCGACTGCGGTCGTGGGGGAGAATTGCGGTATTTCACGCGACTGCGGCTAGCGGAACAACCATGCGGCGAATGACGCCAGAATCGATATGGAGTTCGGTTGTCCGCTAAGTGGATCGTATCCGAATCGTCTGGCTTCTCTATGCCATTCCGCCGTTTTGGCGATTGAATCGAGGCGATTTTTGTGTTTGGCTTCGTCGGCCGCCCGGCGGTCCGATTCGGCCTTTCCGCCGATCCGCACCCAGGCCAAGATGCGCGGCAACTCGTCGGCGTCGAACCAGACGCCGTGGCTCTTGCAGATGTCGATTATTACACCGCTGCGGCGGGCGAAATGGCGGCGGTTCATCAACTTGCCGCAGACCGGACACTTGCGGTACATCGGGCCGCGCTGCGAGGAGGAATCGAGCGTCGAGGTCCGTCGCGGCGCCGGTTTTAGACGAAAATCCTCGATCGGCAAGTCGGTCGCGGCCTTTTTGACCAAATGCTCCAGGATGTTCGCCCCCAGCCAGAACCCGGCACAGCGGCTGCACTCCATCAGGGCCACGTCGCCGACCTGCCGGCTGCATAAGCGAGACATCTTGCCGCAGACCGGGCAGGTAAGTTCCGTTTTCTCGCCGGCCAGCGCTTCCGGGCGCAGCGCCAGCCCGCAATGATGGCAGAACTTGGCCCGATTGCTGATCCGCGCGAAACACTCCGGACAGATCGTATCGAGGTCTCGTTCGTGGAGGGTGAAGTCGGAGCCGCAATGGGAACAAGCCATGCCGCCTTGCTGTCGCGGCGCGCCGCACGACGAGCAGCGGACCACCGTGGCGTTGTGCCCGCGCGGCCGACGGACCGTAACCACCGATCCGCAATGGCAGCGGAACCGGCTGTCGATCGGCCGTGTACTGGCGTCGAACTGACGATGGCATTGTGGGCAGGCAATGAGAAGTCGCATAGGTAATATAGGCTGAAGGCTGGAGGCCGGAGGCTATAGGTTTTGATAGGATTTGCGTCGATTTTTTCGGCGCGCTAACTCACTGGCATACTTTCGCCCCAGCGTATCGGCGTGTTCTTTGCACCAATCGGTCAACTTGATGTGTCCGACCGGCTCCGATTGAGTGCAAAGCAGTCCCCGCATCAGTCCGGCGATTTCCTCGCGGGTAAGGAAAATGTCGCCCATCAACTTGCCGAGGAACCAAGCTGTATAATACCCTACCGTGGGCGAAACGGAAAGGATCGGCCGCCGCCGTCCGATTATCGTTCCAATGGTCTCCACGAGGCCGCGAAACGTGAACGTCTCGGGGCCTATGGCGTCGATAATTTCGTTCTCTGCCCGTGCGGCGCGTTCCACCGCCAGCGCGGCCAGATCGTCGACGTAAATCGGCTGAATCCGATACTCGCCGTCGCCGAACACACCAAACAGCGGGAGCCGTCGCAGGGTCCAGGCGATGTTGTTCACCAGGATATCCTCCTTGCCAAAGAGCACCGTCGGCCGGAGGATGCAGTAAGAAAGACCGGATTCGATCAATTCGCGTTCCAGCCGGGCCTTGCCGCGGAAGTATTCAAGATCGCTTTGTTCGGAAGGATTGGAGATGCTCACGTGAACCACGCGACGGACCCCCGCTTCTTTTGCGGCTGAAAACAGTTTCAGCGTGTTGTTCACCGCCAACGAGTGACTGAAGTCCCCGTGATTGAAGCGGACCCAATATGTGTTGTACAGAGCGTCCGCACCGCGCAACACCTCCACCGTCCGTTCCGGGGAATCGAAGTTAAACGGCGTTGCCCGGACCTTTCCGCCGAAAGGGTTCTCGCGGTCGGGTGAGTTGGTCAACGTATGGACCTCATGTCCCGCGTCAAGCAATCGGGCAGCAATATACTTGCCGGAATAGCCGAATGCGCCGGTAACGACGTGCTTGGCCATATTAATGTATCACGCCTGCTCGCGCAGATCGAACTCCCAGTTGCCGTCCGCGTCGCGGGCGGCGTCGAGCCGGTAGCGACAATCGAAGACGGCGGAGGGCTGGAAGCCGTCGGCGTCGGGCGAAACCGGCCCGAAACCGTTCTGGCCGGGGCTATGGATGATGAAGACGGGCCGTTCTCCGCGGGCGTCGGCCAGCCAAAACTCACGCACTCCGGCCCGGAAGTAGGCGGCCGGCAGACGCCGCGTGTCCTTGGTCACGGAACTGTCGCTGACTATTTCGACAACCAGGTCCGGCGCCCCTTCAATTTCCACGTACCGCCCCGGCTGGCCGCCCGCCTTTGGAATCAGACGGACGCGGCCCGACCGGACCGCCTCATGCGACAAGAACACTATGTCCGGTTCGACTGACAGGCCGGCTTCCGGGCTGGAAATTCTTCCCTTGTCGATGAACAAGTGCCCCAGCTTGTCGCGTTTTACTCTTTGATGCAGAACGCCGGCCATTTCGCTCTTGAGCGTTCCATGACAGAATAGATCCTCGGGCGCCATATCCACCTCGATTTTGCCGTCGATGAAATCGATTCGCCCCGACTCTGGGAAATCGTCAGAGAGTGCCCAGCGGCGGAAGTCGTCCAGCGAGCGCACCCCGAGCGGCACTTCCACCAATTCCTCGAATACGACGCTGGTCGCCAAGAATGCCGATGCCATGTGTACCTCCTCCGGCTGGCATTCCCATTATAAGCCCTGTCCGGGCGTCCAACAAGAAGCATTTAGCCCGCCGTGAATACACGGTGGGCAGCGGTGGTTAGACACATCCAGCCGGGCCCCGGGTGTATTCACCCGGGACTAAATGATTGTTTTCGGGGCAATCACTACCCGATCGGCTCGAACTTCGCCGTAAAGTGCCGCAGCAACGGCGGCTCCTCGACGATCCGATAGCCCGGCAGCTTGTCGCGATTCTGAAATACCTCGATGATCGCCTCGATCACGTAGTCGATGTGGCTTTGGGTGTAAACTCTGCGCGGGATCGCCAGCCGCACCAACTCCATCGAGGCCGGAATGAACTTGCCCGAGGAGTCGTGCCGGCCGAACATTACACTGCCGATCTCGACGGCGCGGATTCCGGCGTGACGGTATAGTTCCACGGTAAGCGACTGGCCCGGAAATTGGTCCGCCGGCACGTGCGGCAGAAACTTCTTCGCGTTCAGGTAAATGGCGTGTCCGCCGGGCGGCTGAAGGATGGGCACGCCCGCGGCCACTATCCGCTCACCCAGATATGCGGTCGAACGGATGCGATATTGGAGATAATGTTCGTCCAACACCTCCTCCAGCCCGATGGCGATTGCCTCCAGATCGCGTCCAGCCAGTCCGCCGTAGGTTGGGAATCCCTCGGTGATTATCAGCAGGTTTCGGGCTTTCAGGGCCAGCCCGTCGTCGTTCATGGCAATGAAGCCGCCGATGTTGACGATGGCGTCTTTTTTCGCGCTCATCGTGGCGCCGTCGGCGTAGGAGAACATCTCCTGGACGATGCTTTTGACCGAGCGGTTGGCGTAGCCCGGCTCGCGCAGCTTGATGAAATATGCGTTTTCGGCGAAGCGGCAGGCGTCGAGGAACAGTGGTATGCCGTGCTCCTGACAGACCTGCTTGGCCTCGCGGATGTTTTGCATCGAGACCGGCTGGCCGCCGCCCGAGTTGTTCGTCACGGTAATCATGCATAGCGGGATGTTCTCCACGCCGGTATTCTCGATAAACTCGCGCAGCGCGGCGATGTTGATGTTTCCCTTGAAGTCGGCGATGACGTCCGGGTCCACGCCCTCGGCGGTGGGCAGATCGACGGCCTTGGCACCCGAGAACTCGATATTCGCGCGGGTAGTATCGAAATGGGCGTTGTTCGGCACCACCTTTCCCGGCCCCCCGGCGATGGAGAACAGAATCCGCTCGGCGGCGCGACCCTGGTGGGTGGGAATGATGTGCTTGAAGCCGGTCAGCTCGCGGACCTTGTCTCGGAAGCGATAGAAGCTCCTGGCGCCGGCGTACGATTCGTCGCCGCGCATGATGCCCGCCCATTGGTCGGCGCTCATGGCCGAAGTGCCGCTGTCGGTCAGCAGGTCGATCAGCACGTCCTCGGCGGGGACCATGAAAATGTTGTATCCGCCTCGGCGAAGAATCTCCTCCCGCTCCGGCACGGTGGTGAACTTGATCGGCTCGACCGACTTGATCCTAAACGGCTCGATGATGGTTTTCATGGGCGATAGCGCAGAAAAACAAGGGGAATCGTGAAAATTGTCCAGCAAAAATGCAAACGTCGAGGATACCGCAGTAAGAGGAGTTGTGCAATCCGCCCCGGACCGCAAAGGATTTTCACCTTCAAGGCTCAAAACATGCCTGACAAACAAAAAAGCCGGGCCTGCGCTGGGCAGGTCCGGCTTGTCTCGCTTACATTCAGATTTCCGAGACCAACGGAGCAGGTCTCAGCATGGACGGCCGGCTCGCAACCGGGCACAATAACGTCCCCGATGGCGGCTTCCCGTCAAATCTGGAACATTCAGGTTGTCTTCGGAGCGGGAGCCGCGGGAACGGCCGGCGCTTCCTCTGGAGTCGTGACCGGAGCACAAGTCTTCGGAACACAAGTCTTCGGCTTGCAGGTCTTCGGACGGCAGGTCCGGGCCTTCTTGCAACGCTTCGGCTTGCAGGTCTTCGGACGGCAAGTCCGGGCCTTCTTGCAACGCTTCGGCTTGCAAGTCTTCGGCTTGCAAGTCTTCGGCTTGCAGGTCTTCGGACGGCAGGTCCTAACACGCTTGCAGCGCTTCGGCTTGCAGGTCTTCGGAGCGCAAGTGACCGGCTCGCAAGTGACCGGAGCGCAAGTCTTCGGGCGGCAGGTCCGCCTGCTCCGCCTTGGCTTGCAGGTCTTTGGGTAACAGGTGGCTGGCGCGCAAGTGTCGTAGACCGGCACGCAAACCGCCGGCGCGACGGCGTCGTCCGCCACCGCACGGCTTTCATTGCCCAACAAGGCAATCCCGAGCACCGCAACACCTAGCGCGGCGCCAAATAAATACATCCGATTCATTCGAGTAACCTCCACTAAAAGGTACCGTAGCGTAAACTCACACTGAAACCGTCGTGCGTTCTACCCCTTCCGACCGCGACGGTACTCGACCGGAAAGACTGTTATCAAAACCCCCGCCGTGCCTCGAACCACGAACTGATCGCCCCGACCACATATTCTGTGTAAACTCCAACGGCTGCACCCAATGGTTACGAGTACACAGCTTAGGACGAAAAGTTAACATAGTCGATTCAGTTGTCAACTAGGGGTCCGCGAAAATGTTCGTATTGGGGCCCCTCGGCATTCTGGGAATAATGTGTCGCCTGGATACAAAAACCTAGGTTACGAAACCCTCTCGCTGGAGAGCTTAATGGGAAATCGAGGCCAATCGGCCTCGATCAATCCAGTGCAACCAAGCATAACTCGTTATAGAGAAACGAGTTGCAAGAAGATGTCCGGCCGCTTCCGCAGTCGAAATTTGCAGCCACCGACCGCCGATGATACACCCCAAATCCGGCGGTAGCCAGAAAAATCCCTGAAAAATGCCCCCAATTTACCTAGTCAACGTCGGATTGGGTTTTCTGGATTATTACCCCCTTGGGCCTGTACGTCGCTCGGCTGATCGTTCATTCGCCGCCGAATCTCCTCGCGGACCCATTGTTGCTTCCGGAACATGTCCTCGGGATCCTCGAAGTTCAATAGCAGCAGCGGCTCACCGGGAAAGACCAGTACGCCCACGCCGGCGATCCTCCATCCTTCTTTTTCGAGACGGACCATCCAAAGGGCCTCGTCAGTTCGTGGTTCTCCATCCACGTCGAGATCGGTCCAAGAAGAAGCAACTCGCGCCCCGTCCTTGCCTACATGCTCCACCTTGCCGATGGTAAATCGGGCCGTATCGCTGGCCGGTGGCGTGACATCGCGGTTCAGGGCAGCCGTTTTTTCCCGTGCCAACGTACTCAGCATCCGCGCGGCTTTTTCGTCGTTGCCCGTTCGCACGGCCTCCAAAAATTCAGAAACCGCCGCGGCCGGGCCGGAGAGCTTGGCGGGGGCGGCAACATTGTCGCCCCCGGCTGAATTGGGGCCTTGCGACTTTGCAGCCGATTGGCCGTTTGGGACCGGTTTGCCACAACCGACCAACAACACGATCAGAACACCCCATAAAGCTGTGCTGCGAATCTTACGCATCTTCCCCAACCTCCTTGTCGCGCGTACAGACCAGTCCCCCAATTACCCCCTGAGGCTGGAGAGTGTTGCAAAATGATTGAATCGCGTCAATATGAAAACATGGACGGAAAGAGTGCGACAAGGCAGAGTGGGAAGATCGGGGAAGGGGGGCATGTAAGCGGCAGACCCGCGACCTCCCGGCAACAGCTTGTCACGTCTGGCGCGACTACTATGGAGCCAATATCCCCGCGACCTCCTGGCGAAGGCGGTCTTCGATCGCCCGTTTAACAAGCATGGCGGCCAACGGTATCTTGGCTTCGAGAACAATCCTCTTCGGCTCGACGGCCACGGTTCCGCCGACGGCCATACCCAATGCCTTGAAGGCGAAGAAAAACGTGTGGTCCTTCCACTCGTCGTGGAAGTCGTTTACCCGGTCTTGATGCTCCGCGCGAGCGGCGGCAAATTTTTCCTTCAGCCGCCGGGCTGCTTCTTCCTGACCGATTGAGTGTGGAAATTCCAGGGAAAGCCGGGGCATGGGAATTAGGGGGTTGGGGTTCGGGGATGTTTAGCCGCCGCGTCCACGCGGCGCGGAAAATGTTCTGACCGTGGGACAGGTTGCCAACCTGTCCTACAAGAAACTCACTCGATCTTCGCTTTCAACTCGTTCAACAATCGGATGCCTCGGCCGATCTCTTCCTTCTGCCGGCTTGGCTCCTGAGGGATTTCTCGTTCGATGGTCAAGGGGCCGGTGTAGCCGATTTCGTCGAGCGTGCGGAGGTAGTTTTCCATGCCGACGTCGCCTTCGCCCAACGGCGTTTCCGTGCCCCATTCTTCACCGGGCCGCGCGGCCCACTTGGCGTCCTTGCAGTGGACGCTGCGGACGTAGCGGCCGATTTTCCGCAGGGCCTCGATCGGCTCGCCGCAGCCGTAAAGGATCATATTTGCCGGGTCGAAGTTTACGAACAGATTATCGCGCCCCACTTTGCCGAGGAACCGCAGCAGCACGTCGGCCGGCTCCTGGCCGGTCTCCAGGTGTAGATTCTGATCGTTGGAGCGGCAATGGTCGCACAATCGGCGAGTCGCGTCCACCGTGTCGCTGAAAAGCGGGTCGGCTTCGTCGTGAGGCACACAGCCGATGTGCAGTCCCACGGCGTCGACGCCCAACAGCCGGGCAAAGTCGGAAATCTCCTTGACCTCTTCCAACCGGGCGGAGCGGCTGGCCGGAGGAACCAGTCCAACGGTTCGGACAACCGTGGGGATGTCGGCATAGCTCTCGCCCTCGAAGCCGGCGAAGACCACGGTGATTCGGATGTCTAATTCCCGCAGGCGCGCCAGGAACAGTTCCGCGTTTTCTTTCGTTCGCGTTGCACGTTGCGGGGCGTGGAGTTGGATGGTCGGAACACCGAGTTCGCGGGCGATTTCGAGTTTCACACCCATTCCGGCGTCGATGCCGGCGAACACACCCAAGGGCCATTTTTCCATTGTGGATACTCTCGATTGTATGTAGTTGAAAGCTCAAGTGAGCGGTGAACCGCCCACCCCTTGTATCTCCCCCGCGTGGGCGCGGGGGCTAAACGGCTAACCGTCCGTTGAAAAAGGGTGCCACTGCTGGCTTGCCCAGCAGTGCATGGGGAAAACCCCCCGGAAAAACACTGCTGGACAAGCCAGCAGTGGCACCCAAACTCCCGAATCCGACTTTTTCAACGGGCTGCTAAACGTCGTATCGCTTCACGTCCGGTTTGACGCCCTCGGGCGTTTCGTCGTCGTCGGGGTCGAACCACTCCTTCTGGAACTCGATCCGGCGGCCTTCGCGGGCGGCGATGTTCGTCACCAGCGCGATGACCGCGTCGCCCAGGGCCAGCTTGGGATGGCATCGCGGCATGTTTTCGGGCGCACGGTTGCGGATGCACCAGGCCCAATGCTCCAACTCCTCGGTGTAGCCGCGTTCGGCGGGCAGGGTGCCGAGCGTCCCGATCGCCTCCGACTCGGGATCGCCGCCGTCCTCGATCCTTAGCGTTGGCAGACCTTTTCTGACACCGCCTTTGGCCACTACTACTTTCGTCTTACTGTCGGTCGAGTGCGTCCTGTAGAGCATCGCCTCATTTTCGGCCTCCAGCAGGAGCGTCCCCTCGGTGCCGAAAACGGTCTCGCCGTAGCCGCCGAAACCGTTGCCGTTGATCGAGGCGTATTGCACGCCGATCTTCTTTTTCGCCTTGTTCGGGTCATCCCGGTCGTAGCCGGGTGCGGGAAACTCGACAACGCAATAGACGTGGTCCTCCACTTCCCGGTTGGGCGGGAACAACGGCCGGCCGGCCGCGCCGGCGACGCTCAGTGGATAAGGTTTCTCGGCGTCCGGGTCGTGGGCCTTGTGCATGGCGTGAATGAAGATGCCGGCCGCGTCGAGTTGGTGGCTCCCCAACTCTGCCATCAGCCCGCCTCCGGTCCGGTTCCACAGCCGCCAGCGGATCAACTCCTCGATCGCCGGCCGGGCGTAGACCAACTTGCCCGAGGCGTCCTTGATCTCCAACTCCTGGTAGCCGAACTTTCCGGCTTCGACCACGGCGTCTTCCATCTGGGCGCGGACCTGCGCGACCTTTTTCTCCCATTCGGCCGCCGTGCGGTCTTTCTTCCGCGTTAGGCTTTCGAGTTTCGCCGACCATGACTTCAGTTTGAGGTCGAGCGAGTCGGCCAGCGAGTCGTCGGGCTTGGCGGCCTTGGGCATCGGCGGCCGCCAACTGTCCTTGCCGGGCAGGTTGCCGCGGTGCCATTGGGCGCGGATGTAATGCAACTCACCCAACAACTCCTTGCGGATCATATCGACCGCGTCGTCGTAGAGGATGTTGTAATGCCGCTGATGTCCGGTGGCCAGCAGCAGGTCGGTCTGTTTCGCCACCCGCGCCATTTCCTTGCACTCGTGAACGCTGTGGGCCATCAGTTTCTCGGTCATTACGTGCAGGCCGGCCTTCATCGCCGCGACGGCCGCCGGGGCGTGCAGGTGCAGCGGCAGGGCGATTATCACCGCCTCCAAACCGTCTTCCTTGGCATTCTCGATCAGTTCCTCGTAGGCGCCGTAAACCTTGACGTTCTTTTGGGCCTCGGCTTCGCTCTTCCAACCGTAAACTTTCCTCAGTCCGGGACGGTACTTCAGCGCCGTTTCGCTGTAATGGTCGCCGTTGAACGCCCGCCACAGGTTGTACGGTCGGATATCGGCAATGGACTTGACGGCGATATATTTCGGATTGATCGCGCCGATCAGCACGCATCCCTCGTCGCCGGTTCCGATCACGCCCACGCGGACCGGTTCGGAGACGGATGTGCCGTAGCCGAAGTACATCGGTCCCAAGCCCTTGCCGGAGCGGAGATCGTCTTTGAACGCTTTTTCGAGAAACTCGCGGCGGAGCGGCTTGCTGCCCACGGCGGCGTTGAAGTTCTCGCGGCCGATCGCTTTGTCTTCGGGGCTGAGATACATAGCGAGATTTTGGCTTGTGTTGTGGCACAGCCGCCCTCGGCTGTGCGGAACGATACTTGCACGGTGGCATAGCCGAGGGCGGCTGTGCTACAACTTACGTCCGAACGCTCGGCGCTATTCCTTCCGGCGTCTCGTCGCTATCCGGGTCGAACCATTCCTTTTGGAACTCGATCCGCTTGCCTTCTCGGGCGGCGATGTTCGCGGTCAGGGCGATCACCGCATCGCCCAGCGCGACCTTCGGACCGCAACGCGGCTGGTTTCGCGGATCGGGATGGCGGATGCACCATGCCCAATGCTCCAACTCCTCGGTGTATCCGCGGCTGACTTTCACGGTGCCGTCCGCTTGGGTGGCGGTGGTCGGGCCGGCGCTGGCTTGGGTGTCGAGCACCGGGCCGGCGCCGGCGTCGGTAACCTTCACGTCACTGGTCTTGTCCGAATCATCGGCGATCAGCATGTCTTGCTCGCGTTCGAGGATCAACGTCCCCTTGGTCCCAAAGACCATCTCGCCGAAGCCGCCGAATCCGTTCCCGTTGATCGAGGCGTATTGGACGCCGATTTTATTGCCTCGGGTCAACGGATCGTCGGGGTTGTAGCCGGGTGTGGGGAATTCGAGCAGGCAATAGACGTGGTCCTCGACGTCGCGGTCGGGCGGGAACAACGGCCGGTCGGCCGCCGCCGCCACGCTGAGCGGCATCTGCTTCTTGCCATCATGCATGGCGGCGATGAAGATACTCGCCGCGTCAAGCTGGTGGCTCCCCAATTCGGCCATCAACCCGCCGCCGGTCCGATCCCACAACCGCCAGCGGATCAGTTCCTCGATGGGCGGGCAGTCGTAAATCACCTTGCCCGAGGCGTCGGTGATTTGATTGCTCTGATAGCCGAACTTCTCGGCCTTGACGATTTTGTCGGCCAGTTGGGCCTCGACCTGTTCCAGCCGCAATCGGCATCGGTCCATAGCCGCCCCGCTGGCGGAACTCAGTTCCTTTCGATACTCTTTACGCTTTTCAAACAGTTTTTTTGCCAGAGGATCCTTGGGCTTTACCTTTTTGGGCATCGGCTGCCGCCAACTGTCGCGGCCGGGCATGTTGCCGCGGTGCCACTGGGCGCGGATGTAGTGCAGATCGCCCAACAGGCCGCGGCGGATCGAATCGACGGCGTTCGCGTAGAGGATGTTGTAGTGCCGCTGATGTCCGGTGGCCAGGATCATGCCGGTCTGTTTCGCCACCCGGGCCATGTCCTTGCACTCGTGGACGCTGTGGGCCATCAGTTTTTCGGTCATTACGTGCAGCCCCGCCCGCATCGCCGCGATTGCCGCCGGGGCGTGTAGGTGCAGCGGCAGGGCGATTATCACCGCCTCGACGCCGTCCTGTTTGGCGTTGTCAATTAGGTTTTCGTAGCCGCCGCTGTCAAGCTCATAGACCTTCACGTGCCGGAGGGCCTTGATCTCGTTCTTCCAGCCGTATTTCGACAACAGCCCGGGCCGGACTTCCAACGCGGCGTCGCTGTAATGGTCGCCGTGGAAGGCCCGCCAGATGCTGTATGGACGGATGTCGGCGATCGAGCGGACTTCGATGTAGTCGGGATTGATCGCGCCGATAAGCACGTTCCCCTCGTCGCCGGTGCCGATCACTCCGACCCGTAGCGGCGAGCCGAGCGATTTTTCGTAGCCGAAGTAGAAAGCGCCCAAACCGCCGCCGACCACCGCGCCCGTTGCCAGGGTTCCCAGGATGAAGTCGCGGCGATTAACGCCGGCTGATGCAGCGTTGGGCAAAGTTGGCTTAATGTTGTTCATTGGAAAGTGTTTTAATAACATCGTAGGCCGGGGCGTGACCCGGCGCGTTAAAACAGCGATTGCGAATGATCGCCGGGTTACAACCCGGCCTACTACTTTCGCTCCTTGCGGCGGCGCCAGGCGGCGAACCATCGGTAGAGGAAGAAGTCGAGTCCTCCCCAGCGGCCCGCCGACGTGCAGGCGACAACCAGCAAGGCGAGCATTTCGATAAAATCCTTGTTGACCAACAGGGCGTGGCCGACGATGAAACTGTCGGGCGGGTAAATGCCCGGAAACGCCGGCTGCGTCATGACGACGAAACACATGAACCCCGCTCCGCCCAACGCCGCCAGCGGCGTGCAGAGGCCCAACATCAGACACAGCCCGATGGCCGTCAGTCCGTAGGTGACGGCAAAGTCGATCTGTTCCATCCGGCTCCAGCGGAACGGGTTCCAACTGGCCGCTGGGCTGCCGAGTTTCTTCTGCCCGTCGTCAAGCAGACTGTAAAGCGTGTTCTCCAATGCCCGCTCTTGATTCTCGATGTCCTTGATCCAAACGGCGGCCTCTTGGCGGAGTTCCATCATCCGGTTCCAACGCCGCTGCTTCTGGAAGGGGGCGTTGTGCAGCCGCTCCTTGTCGTTCTCGAAGCGGTCGAGCGCGTCGAAGTAGGCTTTGATCTTCTCGACGTTCAGCTCCAGGAACTTTTTGAGCCGGTTGTGGAACAAATTGCACGTCCGCTCAGCTTCGCGTTTCAGCATGTCGTGCGTGGCCACGGCCTCCTTGTCGTCCGTATCTGCCGGACGATAAAACTCGACGAAGTCGTCGCGGATGCGGAGCCATCGAGCGAAAATCTCGTTGCTGGGGATCTTCATTTTGCCATTATCGGCGTCGGTTTCGATCCGCAGCCGGTGGCGGCCGTCGATGTCCGGCACCATTGCGTAAAACAAGCCGGCCAACGGACCTTTCGCCTGAGTGAGAAACGGCTTGGCCGAAAACTCGTCGCGGTGATCGATCTTCCAGATTCCCTCGTAGAGGAAGTGACATCCGAGCGCCAACCGTAGCGTCACCAACATGACCACTGCCAGTGTGCCGATTTGGAACTGACGATTGTTCAGGGGAACCTCCTTTGCCTTCCGCGGCGATCAAACTTCCGAACGGATTGGGCCATCGTTGGGTGGGTGACGGACGTGCAACCAGGAGTAAGCGACCGTGCCTGATGAGTAGCGGCCGCCTGCTTGCTATATTAATTATATTATAATCGGTTTGAATTGTACCCGCCAGGGGCATATTCGGGCGTTGATTGCCGGCCGTCCGAGTGTTGCGAGGCGGTTTTCCCTTGTTCCCACGCTCCGCGTCGGTGGCGGGGGGCAATGAGATTGACATTCCGCCGTAGCCTGTGCTAGCATTCAGGGATGGAGTTGGACCTGTCTGGCCATTTTGGAGATATGCTGGATGAGCGGGGAATTGCCCGCGATTGGGTCCAACGGGCGCTGGATGCGCCGGATTACACCGAGGAACACGACGACGGCACACGACATTTTATCAAGCAGATTCCAGAGTTCGGAAACCGTTGGCTCCGCATCGTCATCAACATCGTCAAGCAACCGAACAAGGGCGTGACCGCCTTCTTCGATCGTCGGCTGAGGAGGAAGCATGAAAATTAAAGTTGACAAAGAAAACGACGCCCTCTACTTCCGTCTTGACGAGAAGCGGATTGTCGAGTCCGAAGAAGTCCGCCCCGGCGTGATTCTCGATTTCGACGAAAACGATCAAGTAGTGGGCGTGGAATTTCTCGGAATCTCCGCCCGGGCAACCGAGGAAGAACTTTCCTGCTTGCAGTTTCAGACTGTATGAGTGAGTAAGGACATCCCAATGCCAACAGTATCGTGGAGGAATGGAACCGGCGTTTTGGAGATCGAAACCATGCGGGCAACTGAAACTGTAACGGCCACCGGCATCGACACCACGGACGAAGCGCTAATCGTCCGCCTCGCCGGCCGCGAGGCGCGGATTCCCTGGGAGCAGTGTTCGCCGATCCTAGCCGCCGCCACCACGGAGCAACGCTGCAACGCGGAGCTTTCGCCGGGCGGCTATGGTATTCATTGGCCGCTGCTCGATGAGGATATTTCCATCGGCGGGCTGGTTGGATAAGCGGGTGTTTACACGGTAGTAGGGCAGTGTGAGGCCGGAAGAAGGAGATTTTCATCATGCTCACGAAGTACATCGAAGCCGCAATGCGGCACGCACACTACGAAATACTTGCGGAAAACGAGGGCTTTTACGGCGAGATACCCGAATGCCGGGGTGTGTACGCAAATGCAAGTACTTTGGAGAAATGTCGGGAAGAGTTGGCTGAAGTGCTTGAGGATTGGCTTCTCTTCCGCATCCATAAAAACCTTGCCCTTCCCAAGATCGACGATTTGGAGCTAAAGGTGGATAAGGAGGCTGTCGCCTAATGCCGCCCTTTGGCCCGATCTCCCGGAAAGAACTGATTCGTGCCTTTCGAGTCGCGGGCTTTGACGGCCCGTATTCAGGCGGCAAGCATCCCTTTATGCTCAAGGGCGATATCACTTTGACTTTGCCGAACATGCACCGGGGTGACATCGGAAGAAATCTGCTGGCTCGGATTCTCAGACAGGCGGGCATTTCACGGGAGGAATGGGAGAGACTTGGCTGAGCACGTTGGGAGCGGCATCAGGTTTGGTGACATCCCAGGGGGTACGATTATGGACTTCGTGGCTATCGACTTTGAAACAGCTAATGAGAAGCGGTCGAGTCCTTGTTCTGTCGGACTCGCAGTGGTCAAAAACGGAATCATTGCAAACAGGTTTGCACGGCTTATTCGTCCACCCGAGTTCCGCTTCAGTCACCGAAACGTCGCGATTCACGGTATTACCCCAGAGGACGTTAAAAATGAGCCAGAGTTCCCCGAAGTCTGGCAGGCAATTCGGCCCTACATCGAGGAGCGAACGCTTGTCGCGCACTCGGCGGCCTTTGACATGGCTGTCCTGATGAAGACGTTGGGGTTCTATCACATCCCAGAGCCGGAGTTTCGATATCTTTGTACAGTTCGAGTGGCGAAGGCGGTTTGGCCAGCCATTGGCAGCTATACACTTAGGTCTGTCGCCACAATGCTCGGGATTTCGTTTGACCACCACGCCGCCGCCGAAGATGCGTTCGCTTGCGCCGAAATTGTCAGGTGCGCATGTAAGCAGACCGAAAGCAGGTCGATCGACCAATTGGCCGAACGCTTGGGGATCACCTTTGGCAGACGGGTAGCGTGGCATAAGAAGAGAAAGGCAACCGAGTTCTCGCCGTCCACGGGCGATCTCGACCCAACGCATCCGCTCTTCGGTCGTGTCGTCGCGTTTACGGGACCGCTTACCTCAATGGAACGAAGCGACGCAATGCAGCACGTATCAGACGTCGGTGGGCAGCCGGCGCGCTCGATCACCAAAAAGACGGATTTCCTCGTCGTCGGTGGACGCTACTTTGACGTATTCGCTCACAAGACGGGAAAAATGCAAAAGGCGACGGAGATGGTCGCAAAAGGTAGTCCAATCGACATCATTGGCGAGGACGACTTTCTCAAGTTGCTTGCCGATTGAGGGCGTTTATGTCGCCCAGCCATGCAAGAGCCATTTAAATTCCGCCTCACCTATTACCGTTACACCCAACTGTTGAGCCTTTGTCAGCTTGCTCCCGGCATTCTCGCCTGCCATAAGGTAGTCGGTGTTCTTCGATACGCTGGATGCAGCATATCCACCATGCTGGGCAATCAGTTCTTGAATCTCCTCACGGCTGTATTTGGGGAAGGTTCCAGTCACAACCAGCGTCGTGCCATCCAATAGACGTGATTGGGAGGGTCTGGCTATAGACTCCATGCTCACGCCGACGCTCCTCAGGTCTTCGATCGTCTCCGAGCCGAACTTGCTATGCAAAAAATCGAAAACGCTTTGGGCAATGATCGGGCCGATCTCGTTCGTCTCGCCGAGTTGCTCGACCGTGGCGGACATCAGTGCGTCCATCGTGCCGAACCGCTCGGCCAACACAGCGGCCACCCGCGATCCCACGTGACGAATTGACAACGCATTTAACAACCTCGCTAGGCCGCGATTCTTTCTTTCGGTAATCAATCTAACCTGCTTTTCAGCGGTCTCTCGCGTCCATTTCTTTGTTAACTTGATGGGAGCCAGGTCGCTCATTGTAAGTCTGTATAAGTCGGCAATACTGCTTATCAAGCCCTCATCCATGAGGCGGTTGACATTTTCTTGGCCCAACAGGGGGAAACCCATTTGCCTGTTAGTTACCTTGCCATCAGGCCCAATGACTTTCCTTTCGACACTCACGAAGGCCCTAATCTTTTCTTTGAGGTTACCACTTAGTCGCTTTGCATTCGTAAACGAAATGTCTTCCCGTGAAGCCTCCATTTGGACGCCAAGATTCTTTAGATCTGCAATAGTATCCTCGCCGATGTCTTGGTGAAGCCATTCATGCAAACTAAAGCCGTCACCGACCTTGGAAAGTTGCACTGGATCGGCTTGCATGATTCGTGTCATGGAGGCAAATTGAGTTACCAGAGCCTCAGCACACTTGGCAGTTATCGCGTCAGGGGACAGGGCCTTGAGAAGCCAAACGAGCCCGAATCTCTTGCTCTGTTCGATTCCATTGAGAATCTTCTCTGCGCGTGTCGCCCCTAGTTCTTCCACAGTCTCTAGTGGCATTAGCTGGTCGACACTTAGGCGATAGATGTCGCCGTAAGACCGAACCAACTCCTCCGTGACTAGTTGACTAACCAACTCATCGCCCAGTCCTTCGATGTCCATTGCGTTGCGGCTGGCGAAGTAGCGGATGCGTTCCTTCACTTGGGCGGGACACTGGAGGTTCGGACAGCGGATGTAGACGCCTCCGGAGTCCTTGACCAGCTTTCGCCCGCAGTCGGGACACTCGGTCGGGAAAACGAACTTTCGCGGCGAACCCTCGCGTAGATGCTTTTCGACGCGGACGATATGCGGGATGATCTTGCCCGCCTTCTCCACCACCACCACGTCGCCGGGCCGCGTGTCCTTCCGTTCGATCTCGTCGGCGTTGTGCAGACTGGCGCGGCTGACGGTCGTGCCGGCCAGTTCGACCGGCTCCAGATCGGCGACCGGGGTGATCGCGCCGGTCTTGCCTATCTGCACGCGGATGTCCCGCAGCCGCGTGACGGCCTCGTACTTCTCGAACTTGTAGGCGATCAGCCAGCGGGGACTCTTCGACGTGCTGCCAAGCCGCTCGCGCTGGTCGAAGCGGTTGACCTTAAGCACCAGCCCGTCGATCTCGAAGTCCAATTCGTGCAGCCGCTCGATCAAACGCTCGCAATGCTCGACGGCCGCGTCGAACGATGGAAAGCACTCGACGTAGGGCGTGGTGGCCAGACCGTAGCCGCGCAGCTCGTCGAGGAACTCGACGTGTGTCTTGGCCTTCAGCCCTCGCGTGTCGCCGGTGCCGTGGCAAAACAGCCGCAGCCGCCGCTCGGCGCAGACGCGCGGGTCGAGCTGCCGGACGCTGCCGGCGGTGACGTTCCGCGTGTTGGCAAACGGCGGCTCTCCCTTCCGCTGTTGCGACTGGTTCAGCAGCACCAGATCGGAGTTGGTCATGTAGATTTCGCCGCGGACCTCCAGCAAGGGAGGAACGCCCTGGCCCGACAGCCGCAGCGGAACGTCCTTGATAGTCCGCACGTTGTGGGTAATGTCGTCGCCGACCAGTCCATTGCCGCGGGTGACGCCGTGGGCGAGCCGCCCGTCCTCGTAGATCAACGAAACCGCCACGCCGTCCACCTTCAACTCAACGACCCACTCGATCTGCTCGTCTGGCAACAGTTTCGCCACCCGGTCGCCGTACTTCTTCAATTCGTCGAGACTGTAGGTGTTTTCGATCGACAGCATCGGCACGAGATGCTCGAACGGCACTAGCCCCTCGACGGGCCGGTCGCCGATGCGTTGGGTCGGACTGTCTGGCGTGACCAGTTCGGGATGCTCGGCTTCTAGCTTCTTCAGCCGCTCGATCAGCCGGTCGTACTCGAGGTCGGAAATCTCCTGGGTCGCCTCGACGTAATACTTCCGGTCGTGATAACCGATTTCCTCGCGGAGCCGGGCGATTTCGGAAGCGGCGGCGGTGGGCATGGCGAAATCCCGCGAATAGTCGTCAGTCGTCAGTCGTCAGTTATCAGTCGTCAGTTGTCAGTATTCAGTTTGCTTGTTTAGCGGCCGCGTCCACGCGTCCATTTTCCGGCCCGGCGTGGACGCCGGGGCTAAACTGACAACTGACGACTGATAACTGACAACTGACAACTATTTCCTACCCGTCGCATCCGCACGCCGTCACGCAAACCTCGCTCATCCCACGTAGCGGATGCGGGATCAGACACAAAAACTTCAACGGTCCGCCGCCGGTGTTGCGGAACTGGTGCGTCTGGTTCGGCGGCACGAATACGACACTGCCCGGCCGCAACGGGTGCTCGCGGTCCCCTTCCAAAACCGTGCCCTCGCCTTCGAGGATGAACACTTCATGCTCGTGGGCGTGCGCGTGCTTCGGCGTATGACCGTCGGGCGCGATCTCGAACTGACGCATCGAAAAGCTCGGTGCGGCGTCGTCCGGGCCGATCAGACATCGCATCCGGCAGTTCGACGCCCCTTGCGTATCGACCGGCGCGGCCTCGATTTGTTCGGAGTGGATTACTTTCATGGCTATGATCCAAGCGCCGCGTGGACGCGGCGGCTAAACGAGTTTCCGGTCCCCAGCCCGATATTCTATCACAAGCGGCAGCGCAGAAAAAACCCCGAGGCAACGACTCCCAGCGCCGTATCGGCCTCCGCCAAGGAAGCCTCACTGTCGTTGTCCCCGAGGTCGCGACCGTCCACGGCCCGAGGGCCGCAAACGTCACGCCCCTTCTATAACATTGTTCGGTATCTTGTCAATGGGTGGGACAGGTTGGCAACCTGTCCTACGGGTTGTGCAACCTGCCGACCAATTCGACAAAATGCTCGCCGCGATGGCGATAGTTGCGGAATTGATCGGTGCCGGCACAGCCGGGCGATAGCACGATGGCCTCGCCCGACCGGCAACGCATCCAACACCACCGCAACGCCTCGTCGAGAGTTTCCACGGCAATACACGGGAATCGGCGGTCGATCGAGGCGACGCGCTCGAGCAATTCCTCGCGTACGGCGCCGAAAAACGCCGCTCCACGCGCGCGGCGGACGATTTCCGCGGTCAACGGCCCGAAATCGCACCCCTTGGCTGCTCCACCGGCAAGCAACCAAACGTGTACGTCCAACGATCGCAATGCGGCGACGGTCGATTCCGGCGTGGTCGAGGCCGAATCGTTGTAGAACCGCCGGCCCGTAATATCCGCAATAGACTCCAGCCGCTGCGGCAGACCGACAAACTGCCGCAAACCCTGCCTCACTTCCCCATTCCCACACCCGGCAGCCATCGCGGCGGCGGCGGCACAGGCCGCGTTGATCCGATTATGCTCGCCCGGCACGGCCAGCGGCGGCAACGGGCTACTCCCCTTTCCCGTACACGCAAGAGGGGCAGGGGGTGAGGGCAGAGGAACCAAGTGGCCTCGGACCAACGGCCGCCATGTTGCGACTTCGACGTCCCGTGCGTTCAACACGGCGAAATCGTCGGGCGTTTGACCGGCCAGAATCCGCTGTTTGGCCGCCGCGTAGTCGGCAAAACTCCGATGCCAATCGAGATGGTTCGGCGTGCAGCCGGTCACCACGGCAATGTGTAGTCGGCACACTCCGTGTGCCGAACCCGCGCACGGAGTGTGCGGGCAACGAAAATGCCGCAGTTGAAAACTGCTCAACTCCAACACGACCCAATCGTCGCGGCCGATTTGCGGCAATTGTTCCAACAGACTGCCGCCGATGTTGCCGCCCAGAAACGTCCGATGCACCGATGCACTGGGGACTGTCCCAATTTTCGCGGCTAGTGAAACGTCGCCCGTCAGGCCGGCATCATCGCCGCGAAAATGGGACTGTCCCCCTCGGCATCGCAGAATCGACGCAATCATCGCGGCGGTGGTCGATTTGCCGTTGCTGCCGGTCACTCCAACGATCCGCGCCGGACAGTTTTCCATGAACAGTTCGATTTCCGTGCGAAGCGTTGCGCCCGCACGGCGGGCGGTATCGAGCCAAGGGTTATCGGGCCGCACCGCCGGATTTACGACGACCAAATCGGCATCTCGAAAATCCTCCTCGCGGTGGCCGCCGAGATGCACCGCGACGACCGGCACGTCGGCCAGCAGTGCCAGCGAATCGGCCAAGGTATTTTCGTCGGCCAGGTCCGTTACGGTGACGATTGCTCCTTGCCGTGCGAGCCATCGCGCCGCGGCGACCCCGCCGCCGAAATGGCCCAAGCCCATGATCGTCGCCCGCCGACCGCGATAGTCCGTATTCATATCCCAAGTAAACCGAGCGAGGATCGGATCGACAAGCCCCTCTGTGCCAATAATGGGGTGAGACAACTGCCCTCCTGAGATATTACAGTAGAGGGTAAGGAGGTAAAAGGATGGAAAAGGCATGGGTGCCAGGAAAGCAACAGGGGGAGGCGGGCGGAACGGAAGGAGGGCGTAGCACGACTGGAGTTCCGCCCGCCGCCGCCGCGACGGGTGGCGGTCCCAGAACGGACACAGGCAACGGCCAGCCAATTGCCCTTGAATCGTCGGCAGTTTTTAGCTACAAGTCCGCGGCTTGTCTGGTTGCAAACCTCGTCTATCACTTATCTCGCACCGTTTTTCGGCCGGGAGGCATACCGATGCATCCGCTCGTCGCCGCTTTTCTGTGTTCTCAAGCCCTGCTCGTAACCCAAGCCGTTGGGGAACAGACGCTTCCCTACAGGGCGTTCGTGACCGCCGAGGACGTATACGTCCGTAGCGGGCCGGGGCAAAACTACTATCCAACCGACAAACTCAAACGGGGCCGGGCGGTCGAGGTCTATCGCCACGACCCCGGCGGATGGTGCGCAATTCGACCCGTCAAAAGGAGTTTCACTTGGGTTTCCGGCCGATTCCTACATCCGACCGGCGACAATCTGGCCGTGGTTACCGACGACGGCGTGTCGGCGCGGGTTGGAAGCCGCTTCAGCGACATCCGGGACGTGATCCAGGTGCGGCTGCAGAAGGGCGAAGTGGTCGAGATTATTGAAGAACCGCGCGACGGTGAAACATGGTTCAAAATCGCTCCCCCCTCGGGTGAGTTTCGCTGGGTATCGGGCAAATATCTCGACGCCGAGTATCCCCACGACGGCATCCGGCGCAACCGCGTCGGGCGCGACAAGGCGGAACGTCCCTCCGCCGGTCCGGCTGCCGAGCAGCGGGAACGCCGAGACGCCGATTTCACGCGCCCGGGCCGCGAATCGTTGCAGACCAGATCGGCCCGGCCGCGGTCGCTCTCGCCCGAGGAGTTCAAGACGGAACTCGAACGCATCGAGTTGGAGCTATCGGTAATGGTCATCGAGGAGCCGACCGTCTGGACGTTCGGCGATTTGAGGGAACGGACGAACATGTTGTTGGACCAGTCTCGGACGGCGGTCGAGCGTGGCCGCGCCCGGCTGCTGGCCAACCGGATCGCCCGCTTCGACGACATCAAACAACGACAGGACGCCGTGTTTGCGATGCGCGATCGGACCGACCGCGAGAGCCGGATTTGGGCCGGGCTGCGGCCGAAAGATGAATACGGCAAGGATTCGCGGGCGCTGGTTGAGACCGATGGACGTTTCGACGGCGTGGGCCGGCTGACGCGGGTAGAATCGCCGAAGCTGGGCGCGCCGCGCTACGCGTTGATGAGTCGGTCGAACGAAGTGCTGTGCTATGTCACGCCCGCGCCGGGAGTGAACCTGCACGATTACCTCGGCCAACAGGTTGGGGTGAACGGCACCCGCGGCTACATGCCCGAGCAGCGCGCCAGCCACGTCATGGCCCGGCACGTCACGCCGCTGGAAGGGCGGATGCTGAGGTAAAGACAAGCCACCCAGCGCGTGCCAATCAGAGTGATAAGCAAACGAATCCATGCAATAGTAGCTAATCCAAATTCGTCATGCCCTGGTCCACGGTTGGCGGATTGGATATGATAACGGCAATGTCAGTTCTTCCCCGCCACGCGAAACGGCGTACAAGCACGCCGGCTAAACGAGCGCTCTTCATTTTCGCCACCTTGTGCGCCGTCGGCTGGACGACGTTCGCCGCGGCGGGCGGAGGGCCGGAAAACGTGCTGCTGGTGGTCAATCCAAACAGCCTCGCCTCGCTGACCATCGCCAACCATTACGCCAAACTGCGGAATATCCCGGCCGAAAACATACTGTTTATCCCCTGGGACACGAAAAACCAGACGGCCAACGTCGATGCCTTCCGCCAGCGGATTCTTCTGCCCGTGCTCCAGGCGATCAAAGATCAACGTTTGGCCGACCAGATAGACTACGTGATCTACTCCAGCGATTTCCCTTGGGGCATCTCACTGAAGAGCGATATCCGCAAGTTTGCCGAAGAGATGAAACAGGCGGCGCCGCCTCCCGACAAAGAAGAGTCGGAAAAAACAGAAGACAAGCAAGACGAAAAGAAACCGCCGCCCAAGCCCGAGTGGCCCAAGCAACTCACGCCGGTCGGCTCGCTCAACGGGCTGACCTACCTCTGGCAGCCGGTGCTGGCGGGCGTCCCGGCATATTTCTATCCGCGGAGCAATCGCTACATGCGCCGGCCGGCAACCGCGCAAAGCGACTCGCCGACCATCGGCTTCCGCTCCAACCGGCCGTTCAATCGGCAAGGAGAAGTCGTCCGTTCCGGAGGGCAACGCTACTTTCTTTCGACGATGCTCGGCGTGACGGCCGGGCGCGGCAATTCGGTCGATGAAGTGCTCCACTATCTCCGGCGAAGCGCGGAGGCCGACGGAACCCGTCCAAAAGGAACGATCTACTTCGTCGAGAACGGCAACATCCGCTCGAAAGTCCGCCACGGACTGTTTCCCTCGGCGGTGAGCGAGTTGAAGGAGCTTGGCGTGGCCGCCGAAATTATCAAAGGCACCGTCCCGCTGAAGAAGGACGACGTGCAAGGGGTCGTGATGGGCACGGCCGGCTTCGACTGGAAGGCGTCCGGCAGCACGATCCTGCCCGGGGCGATCTGCGAACACTTTACCAGCTTCGGCGGCGTGATGCGCGAAAAAGCCGGCCAGACGCCGCTCTCCGAGTTCCTTCGTTACGGAGCGGCCGGCGCCAGCGGGACCGTCACGGAACCGTACGCTATTGCCCAAAAGTTCCCCTCGCCGATGGTCCAAGTGCATTACGCCCGAGGTTGCACGTTGGCCGAGGCATTCTATCAGTCGGTTTCCAGCCCGTACCAATTGCTGATCGTGGGCGATCCGCTCTGCCGGCCTTGGGCGGCGATTCCGCAAGTTTCGGTCGAGGGCGTCAAGCCGGGAGCAAGAGTGAGCGGCCGACTCAGAATCAAACCGACGGCTACGTTGCCCGACGAGACGGCGGTCGAGCGATTCGAGTTGTTCGTCGACGGCCGGCGCATGGGCAAGTGCCATCCGGGCGGAATTCTTACGCTGAACACCAAGAATCTTGCCGACGGATATCACCAGCTTCGAGTGGTGGCCGTCGGACCGCCGCCGATCGAATCGCAAGGCCGGCTGATCATTCCCATCCGGCTGGCAAACCACCGCCGGGCGATCAAGGCGACACTATCCACAAAGGAGCCTCCAAGCCCCGACAAACCGATCGCTATCTCCGTTCGCTCGACCAACTCGATCGGCGTTATCGTGCTTCACGGCAGCCGAGTGGTGGGCAAGTTGGCCGGCGCCAAAGGCCGAATCGAGATTCCCCCCGATACACTTGGGGCCGGACCTGTGCGGCTGCGAGTAGTGGGATTTGGCGGCGGCGGAGTGCGGACCAACGTTGCGGCCGAGCCGCTGGAGTTCACCCTATAAAGCCGTTTTAGAAATCAAAATGTGGCACAGCCGCCCTCGGCTGTGTCCGAGAATCATGCTTTCCACACAGCCGAGGGCGGCTGTGCCACATTTCACAATACACGCTCCATAAACCCGCGACCCGAACGATGCACGAACATTTCATGCGGATCGCCTTGGAGGAGGCCCAACAGGCCCTGCAAGAGGAAGAAGTCCCCGTCGGCGCGGCGATCGTCCACGATGGCCGGTTGATCGCCCGGGCACACAACCAGCGGGAACGGCTCCGCGACCCGACGGCCCACGCCGAAATGATCGCCATCACCCAGGCGGCCGAGTCGCTTCGCTCGTGGCGGCTGGACGGCTGCACACTCTACGTCACGCTCGAGCCTTGTCCGATGTGCGCCGGGGCGATTGTCCAGGCCCGCCTCCCGACGGTCGTCTATGGCGCGGCCGATCCCAAGGCTGGGGCGGTGGATTCGCTCTACCAAATGTTGAACGACCCTCGGCTGAACCATCGCGTCGAAACAATCGCCGGCGTGTTGGCGGCCCCCTGCGGAGAGATACTCAGCCGTTTCTTTCAGCAGCAACGGCGGCAGGGGAAAAAATAGCCGCTGCCAAACCGCGAGGTGCGGTTGACCGGCGGCTTGGGGTCAGGTATGTTAACAGCCTGTTGAAAAAGTTGGTTTTGGGAATTTTGGGTGCCACTGCTGGCTTGTCCAGCAGTGTTTTCCCGGGTGTTTCTCCCCACACTGCTGGGCAAGCCAGCAGTGGCACCCTTTTTCAACGGTATGTTAAGTGTCTGCTTGGAACAACACGGGGCGTGGCTCAGCCTGGTAGAGCGCTGCGTTCGGGACGCAGAAGTCGCTGGTTCGAATCCAGTCGCCCCGACTATCCTAAAGCCTGTTGGAACAAAAAGTTCCGACAGGCTTATTCTTTCCCTGTGCAAGTCTAGCCGCCCCCGCTGTACAAGTATCCGGGGCCTTGGTTCACACAGGACCGCCAACCCACATATCGCCACTGATCCGCCACTGTCGGGGCCACGTTGAGGTCAATGGTGGTCTGTTGTCATTATCGGGCCGGCCGATACAATTGTGGCTATGTCTACACTCCCCGACAAAGGATATTACACCACCGGCATCGACGCCGACATTCCGTGGCCATCGCAAGAAGTGGTCATTGACTTTCACGGGCAGAAGTTCCAGCTTCTGCCGGAAACGGATGATTTGTCGCGTATGCTCCGCGTGGAAACGTCTACGGGTTTTACCCGTGATGATGCCCACAAACTGGTGCTTGAGTTTCTCAGTTCGCTTGCGTGGGCGGAGCAATACGGAGTCGTACCGACGTTTGGCAATTGGTGTACGGCACCGTTGGCTATGGGCAAGGGGCCGAAGGGTTGTGTGTTCAACGGAACTTTCTCTTACCTGCCCGATCCACCAAGCCCAAAAGCAAAGTTAGCGCTCGCGCTGTACCGTGAGGGATTGTCTGTCAACTTAATCCCGTATAAGGTGCTGGGGTTCTTCAAGGTTATCAATATCATCTGCGACAAAAGCTCGGCACAGATTCAGTGGATCAAGGACCACCTGCAATATGTTGCTGATAGGGATGCAAACAAGCGAATTGCCGTCCTAAAGAGCACCGAACCAGACGTAGCAACGTATCTGTACAGGTCCGGTAGATGCGCTGTCGCACACGCCTACGATCAGAATACCGTGGTAAACCCAGATGATCCTGCCGACCTCATTCGCCTTCGTGAAGACCTGCCAGTAATCCGCGAACTTGCACGGGTCGCCATAGAGCGTGAGTTCGGCATCAAGTCCAAACGCGCCTTCCGTGGGGCATAGATAATGAGCACAAGCACGGGCGGTGGCAAGGCAACAAACGCGGGGGTGGAGTTCCAGCAGCGTGTTGCCGCATTCTTTCTCACGTCAATGTGGCTACGGTTCGACGTAGCAGAATTTGTTGGGCCAGCAGGACCACTCATTATCGAGGAGGTCGCCTTTGAGACAAAGGACGAAATCGACGATATTCGCCTGACGTGTCGCAATGGGGTTCGGTTATTCCTGCAAGTGAAACGTAAGGTCTCCCTGTCCGAAACGGTGGACTCGGAGTTTGGCGGAGCAATCAGTCAGTTTGTTCGGCAGTCTCTCTTGCGCCAATCGGGTCAACAGGAGTACCTACTGGTAACGTCATCGGATTCTTCCCGGAAGGTCACGAATGACCTAAAGCGAATCACTAATGCAGTCCGCGAGAGTCCAGATCAATATGCGACGGTCCCGTTCAATGCAAGCGAGACTGATACACTCAGCAGGTTACGCGCACTGTTTGACCGCATTATCCTTGAGGAAACTGGGCATGTGGCAAATGTTGACGACTTCCGAGATTTTGCCCTTCATGTGTACGTGGAGTGTCTCGACGTGTCGGCCGGCCAGCCTCTTGAGAAAGCGTCTCTACTATTCCTGGCGACGAAAGTATCCATTAGTACGACGCTTCTGTGGTCACTGCTGATTGCAAATTCATTGACCTATGCCTCCACACGCGCGGTCGTAGGCGTTGGAATCATTGACGGTCTGCTGAATCCCTTCACCGTTCCATTGGATCAGCCGGACAGCGGAAGAGACGAGTCATTGGGCAGATTGGTCTTTTCAGAACAGGGCCATTGGATGGCCGGGAAGGAGGTCGTGCTTATTGATTCGCTCGCACCGGAATTTGACTTCATGATCGTTGAAATGGCTAGATTCGCGGAAGACGGAACATGCCGGTTTCAGTTTAAGGACGGGTTTATTCACGTCCCGAAATGGGAGTCGCCACAACGTGTATATTGCCGATCAGCTACCAGCTTGGGTGTGGAAAGGTTCCTAGAAAGGAACGAATCGCAGTTCAAGCAAGGAAAGATTGCGATTGTGGCCAGCAACTTTGTTTCAGACCCGAATGAGTCGCCCGCCGCGCTGGCCCACGGGCAGTTGTGCGAGAAGAAGCTAGCGGCACGCAACCGACCTATGGATTGCATTCACTGCGGTAGCATCGTCAATGAGGCCAAAGCAGAACTGCTTGAAGTGGATGAAGAAGGATTGGGCCACGTCGTTGGACTATGTCACCTTCAATGCATTCGAGCGACGGACAGAGTCGTTGGTGTTTGCGAAGTGCGTGGCGAGATGATTCAGCCCTTCCTTGCTAGGTTCGATGTGCGGCTTTGGGCGCAGAAAATTAGAAATGGACAATTCGGGCTGCGAAGTGCATTGGAAGAAATGGAGAAACGTGGAATTCCGGTGCGACTCGTACATAACGTGGAGAATGCTGACAGAGAGCAGTATTCGTATTGTGTCAATGTTCGCCTAAGTGATGGCACGACTCGCTACGTAACAGCCAGAGCGAAAATCGACCGCATGAGTAAAGCCGAGGCCGAATACAAGGCGGGCCAAATGAATGAATGGTTTCGTCGCCAAAAGGCCGCGAACGACCCCCTCTGCTATACATCGTCGAAGTTCACTTTCGGAGTGTATTCTCTGGTACTTGCGACAAAGGACGCTGACGAAGAATGCATTGAGTGCGTAAGTGCAGAAGTGGCGAGGTACTCGGCAGTTGCCGAAGAGCAATATGGCAAGGGCAACGAATGGTATGCACCAGTGTGTTATCTCATTGATGAGGAATCCGAGCGTACCGTCACTATGGGGGGTGTTGTGTTGCTGTTGTCCAATCCGCTAGGGGTGGCAGCGTATCTGGACAACTGGAAGAAGTCGGGGCTAGAACTCGGAAACTGCCTTTTGCAGCTAATTGATGATGATAATGCCTTTGATCGTTTTGTTAGCCGATGCGAGTCAGACGGTCTCGGAGTTATCATTGACCCGCTGTGTGATGCAAATGGCAATCTCATCAAAGGTTTAATCGTGGAGAGCATGGATAGCGCACAGGCCAAATTGAGATTGGCGGAATCTTCGGACCAGGATCGGGATTCGTAGTGTGTCCTCCTGCGACCAGCTCCGCCATAACACTGAGCAACACATTGCTCCGGCCTACCGATTCGCCCGAAGGAACATTGGCCACTCTTATGCAACGTATTGCAAGAACGTGATAATGAGCCGCCGAACATGCAGTTCAATGGCCGCCGCGCCCCGTAGAAAAAGTTTAATTGGCGTCCAGTCGCCCCGACTTATCTTACCTGCCGACGGAGGGTGGCACGTCCCTGAGCAGACGTCCAAAAATTACTCCGTGTTATCGATGCCGAGTGCCCTCACCCCCTGCCCCTCTCCCGCAAGCGGTAGAGGGGAGTAATTTTTGGACGTGCCACCCAAAAACGTATAATAGGGTTCGGAGCGGACCTGTAAGCCGGGTTCTGTGCCACCGCCGCAATGGCGATGGCGACGGTCATTTCTCTAGGAGGACGATTGCTCGGCCCCTCAAGCGATCTACCCGGAAGTCGATAGCGGGCCGGACCAGCCCGCGGGAACGGCCGGGCGAACTGAATCGTCCGGCCGCGATCCGCTTCTTCCTGCTTGATCTTGCTCCAGGTGGGGTTTGCCTAGCCAAGCCGGTCACCCGGCCTGCTGGTGAGCTCTTACCTCACCGTTTCACCCTTACCGCGCGGGCCAAAAGGTTCGCGCGGCGGTCTGCTTTCTGTTGCACTTTCCCTAGCCTTTCGGCCGGTGGGCGTTACCCACCACCTTGTCCTACGGAGCCCGGACTTTCCTCCGACCTTTTGCCGCATAATGGGCCGATGTGGCGACCCGCGGTAAAAGACCGGCGGCCGTCCGGTCCGCTCCAAACCACGTTTAATTGTACCGTCTTTGTGTTGAATTGCGAAGCCGCAAGCGGAAGTGTGCGATTTTTCGAGATCTATTGCGAAACCGCAAGCGGGAGTATGTGATTTTCCGGAGATATTCTGCGAAACCGCAAGCGGATTTTCGCGCCGATCACTACCCACTACCCACTATCCACTATCCACTATCCACTACCCACTATCCACTATCCACTACCCACTACCCACTACCCACTACCCACTAATGCCCCCTGCCGGGTGCCGCGGCGGCGGAACTCCGCCTCCACCGCCCGATGGACCGCCGCTTTGTCCAGACACCACTCGGGTCCAACGAGATACCGCGGCGGTGCATCGCCGCAGAGACGTTCGACGACGATTTGGCCGGGCAATTGCTCCAGGAAATCGACCAGATATCCAACATACTCGTGCAACTCGGGGAGTCGTATCCGGTCGGCGGCTACCCAATCGGCCAGAACTGTGTTCCGGACAGCATACAAGTTGTGCGGTTTGATCGAATGGATGTCGAGTTTCGCCAAGGTCCGGGCGGTGGCCAGCATGTCGTCGCGCGACTCGCCCGGCAGCCCGAGAATCACGTGGACTCCGACGTTCAGTCCCCGACGCCGGCTCCGCTGGTAGGCGTCGATGAAGGCGTCGAAGTGGTGTCCGCGTCCGAGCAGATCGAGCGTCCGGTCGTGGATCGTCTGCAAGCCGTACTCGACGACCAACCAGGTCCGTCCGGCAAGTTCCTCGAGCATATCCAAAATGTCCTCGCCCACGCAATCGGGGCGGGTGCCAATTGCCAGGCCGACCACCTCGGGGTGCGATAGCGCTTCCTGGAAAGCCTGCCGAAGCCGATCGATCGGTCCGTAGGTGTTCGTGGCCGGCTGAAAGTAGGCGAGGTACTTTTGTGCCCGATTTCGGCTACTCAAACGGCGGATTCCAGCTTCTATCTGATCGGCGATTGGAAAGGGCAACGATGAACGACCTTCTACGCCCTCACCCCCGGCCCCTCTCCCAAAGGGCGAGGGAAGATCACCCCCGGTCCCTCTCCCAAAGGGCGAGGGAAGATCACCCCCGGCCCCTCTCCCAGAGGGCGAGGAGAGATTTTGTCGCCGACTCGGGCTGAAGCTTTCCGGGTCGCAAAATACACATCCACAAGTGGCCAGCGTGCCGTCCCGGTTTGGACATGTGCAGCCGGCATCGACGCTTACCTTCCAAACCCTTTCGCCAAACTTCTTCTGGTGAAAGAACTTGAGGCTGTGATACAAAAGTCCGGCGGATCGCCAATCTTCCGATGACACGTGTCGATGGACCAAAACGGTTGACGCAAAATCCATATTCTACTACACTGTAGGCAGGTTATTATCCATTCAATCCTAGCGGTTTGGGCAGATATCACAAGAGGCAATGCTCTATGTACGGCGAACTTATACCTGTGGGGGGAGGCGATCCGATACCCTTGCTTAAGAAGAGTTTGCTGGTTGGACGGCGCGAGAGTTGCGATGTCGTGCTCCGCTTCTCCAACGTCTCGGCACACCATTGCCAGTTGAACGTGAACGACGGCTACTGGCATGTCCGCGACCTGCAAAGCCGCAACGGCATAAAGGTCAATGGAGTCCGGGTGACAGACAAGCGCATCGACCCGGGCGACGTTCTCTCGGTCGCCAAGCACAAATATGAGATGCAGTATTCTCCGATCGACCTCGGCGCGGTCGGTCCTCCACCGGCCGATCTGCCGGCCGCAGACTTTTTAGACAAGTCCCTGTTGGAGCGGGCGGGGCTGGAGAAGCGGAAGTTTATCCCCAAGAAAACCCCGTCGGACCCGGATCCGTCGGAACGTTACGACATCACGAACGACGATCCCGGCCACATTCGTTTCCGCAATCACCCGCTTTAGAACGTGTTTTAAGATGGGTGCCACTGCTGGCTTGTCCCGCAGTGTGGGGAGAAACACCCGGAAAAACACTGCTGGACAAGCCAGCAGTGGCACCCAAACTCCCGAATCCGACTTTTTCAACGGGCTTAGCCCGCTCTAGGATGGCTAAGAAGAAAAAAATCCGCACGGCATTCCGTAAGAACCGGGGCGACCGGCCTCGGACCTCCGATTGGACGCGGCGTTTCCGGCAGCACGGATTCGAGGACGAAGCGCCGCTGCAAGGCGAGCGGATCAGCGGCAAGGGGGAGCTTACCCGGCATCGCACCGTCCGTGGCGAGAAAATCGACGGCGGCGAAACGCCCGGCCTCGGCATCCACCTGGACGTGGACGAAACGGTTTGCCGCCCCGGACGGGTGCTAAGCGTGCTCGGTCTGGTCAGCAATGTCGAGGATTCCTCGGGCAGCGTCTATGGGTGCGCCACCCGCAGGCTGCTGAAGACCCTCTCTACCGATCAGCGTCACGTCGTGGCGGCCGGCGACCGGGTGCTGTTCCGCCCGGTCAAGGAAACCGATCCCAAGGAGGGGGTGATCGAGCGGGTCGAGCCGCGATACGGGTGCCTGTGCCGGACGGTTCGCGGACGCCAACATATTATGGTGGCCAACGTGGACCAGTTGGCCATCGTCACCAGCGCCGCGGAACCCCGATTGAAACCGAATCTCATCGACCGTCTGCTGATGGCCGCCGAGAAAGGGGGCGTCCGTCCCTTGATCTGCATCAACAAAATCGATCTGGTCGATCCGGCCGGTCTGCAACCGCTGGCGGGCGTATACGGCCGAATGGGATACGAAGTGCTCCTGCTGAGCGCGAATACCGGTTTCGGCGTCGAGCGGTTACGCCACGCGCTCCAGGGGCGTGAAAACGTCGTCGTCGGGCAAAGCGGCGTCGGCAAATCGTCCCTGCTGAACGTCATCGACCCCAAGTTCCAACTCCACGTGCAGCCGGTCAGCGAGGATACAGAGAAGGGCAAGCACACGACGACCACCGCTAGATTGCTTCCCTTGGCCGGCGGCGGATTCGTGGTCGACACGCCCGGCATACGACGCTTCCAGCCCTGGGACGTGACGGCCGAGGAGGTGCCCGGTTTCTTCCGCGATCTGCGGCCGTACGGGAACTTATGCCGCTTTCCCAACTGCACCCATACCCACGAGGAAGAATGCGCGGTCAAGGACGCCGTGGCCGACGGACGGCTGGACGAACGCCGCTACGAAAGTTATTGTCATCTGTTGGTGGAAGATGTTGATTGACGTATTCGCGGCATGGTGTTTGTTGGCCGTGTTTCCACGCGCGGGGTAAAGTCGTGTAGCCTGGAGTTTCGCATGATGCTAAAATACGCAAGGAGGATGCAATGACAAAAACAGGCAAGCCGATTCGGGTGTACGCCGACGCATCCGTCTACGGCGGCGCGTTCGACGAGGAATTTGAGGTTGCAAGTCAAGCGTTTTTCGACAATGTTCGCTCTGGGCAGTTGCATCTCATTGTCTCGATGGTCGTTCGTGATGAACTTGAAAATGCCCCCAAGAAGGTTTTCGCCCTGTTCGAGGAGATGTGTCGGCATGCGGAAGCAATGGATGTTACAGAAGAAGCCCTTCAGCTTCAGCAGGCATATCTGGAAGCGGGAATTGTGGGACGGCAATGGGAAACCGATGCACTGCATGTTGCTCTGGCCACGGAATCCCAATGCACGGCGATTGTAAGCTGGAACTTCAAGCACATTGTCAATTTCAGAAAGATTCCATTGTATAACGGCGTGAATCTTGCTCACGGCTATGGCCCAATTGCCATCCATGCGCCGCAGGAGGTAATTGTCGATGAAGACTAAAACCAAGACTTTTGATTGCGTCGAAATGAAACGTCTCGGATCGCAACGGATTTACGAGAAGATCAAAGACATGACGTTCGAGCAGAAAGTCGCGTATTGGCGGCAACGAAGTCGCTTGTTTCGCGAAGAGCAAAATCATTCGAGGCGATCGTGAAGCGCTGGAGCAAATTACAGACACGCATCTATTCAATGATCGATCCGAAGGTGCCGTTTCAGATTCACTACATCGCCTATCCCATGCGGTCTCAGCGCGGCAGCACTTCGATTCCTCGGTGTTACATCACAATCGACAAAGAGATCATTTGGTATGAGAGCCATACCCGCGTCCGCGAGACAAACGGTCCCGCCGCGGCGTCGATGGCGAACATTGGAGAAACGTCCACGCCGTGAACGAACTGAACCGCACCGAAAGCGTAACGAGCGAAGCGGCCGTATTGGTCGGCGTCTTGTTGCCTAAGCAGGGGGCCGGCGACGAGCCGTTAAATGAGTTGAAGGGGCTTGCCGCCACGGCCGGCGTGAGAGTGGTCGGCTGTTTGACCCAGCGCCGAGAAGTCCCCGACACCGCCACGTATCTCGGCAGCGGGAAGGTCGAGGAGCTTTGCCGGCTGGCCGCCGCGAACGACGCCGATCTGGTGATCTTCGACAACGACCTCAACCCCGGCCAGACCCGCAACCTCGAAAAGACGATCGGCCTAAAGGTATTAGACCGCACGGAGCTGATCCTCGACATCTTCGCCGGCCGCGCCCAGACGGCCCAAGCCAGATTGGCCGTCGAGTTGGCGCAGCTCGAATACTCCATGCCGCGGCTGAAGCGGATGTGGACGCACCTGTCGCGTCAGAAGAAAGGCGTCGGCCTGCGCGGGCCGGGCGAAACGCAGTTGGAAGAAGACCGCCGCCTGGTCGAACACCACATCAAAAAACTCCACCGGCAGTTGGAGGTGATCGAGCGGCGCAAGCAGAGGGAAGTCGCCGCGCGGGACGGCCTGATGACCGTCTCGTTGGTCGGCTACACCAACGCCGGCAAGAGCACGCTGATGAACGCGCTGACCGGGGCGGACGTGTTCGTGCAGGACGCCCTGTTCGCCACGCTCGACACCCGCACACGACGGTGGCAACTACCCGGTTGGGGACCGGTGCTGCTGAGCGACACGGTCGGTTTCATCCGCCACTTGCCCCATCATCTGATCGAAAGTTTCAAGGCCACGCTCGAAGAGGCCCGGCAGGCGGACCTGCTGCTGCACGTGGCCGACGGCGCCAACCCCGCCGTCTCCGATCAGATAACCGCCGCCTACGACGTGCTCGAAGAGATCGGCATCCAACGGAAGGACACGCTGTTGGTGATCAACAAGATCGACGCCTTGACCGACCGCATCCGTTTGGACGGCCTGTTGGGACGCTATCCCGGCGCCGTGCCGATCAGCGCGCGGAGCGGTATCGGAATCGAGAACCTTGCGCGGGCCGTCAGCGACGCACTGAGCCGCGGATTTATCGACGTGGATGTCGATCTGAACGTCGATAACGGGCGGATGATGGCCTATCTCGCCGCTCATGGAGAAATTTTATCAAAACAATTCAGCGACGGCAAAATGACGGTCCATTGCCGCATCCCCCAGCACTATCTTGGGCGGATCAACAAGGATTCCGTCACCGTCCGTCCGAGGAGTAGTGGATAGTGGATAGTGGATAGTGGGTAGTGTGTAGGGGGTAGTGGATAGTGGGTAGTGGATAGTGGGTAGTGGATAGTGATCGGCGCGACGAACCGCTTGCGGTTTCGCAGCATAACTGTTCCTTGTAGAATAACTTCCACAACAACAATGAAACGCAACCTACACGGCGCTCGCGCGATCGTCACCGGCGCCAGCAGCGGCATCGGCCGCGAGACGGCCCTCGAACTTGCCCGCCACGGCGTTGGACTGGTCCTCGTTGCCCGGCGCGAGGATCGGCTGCGAGAAGTAACCGATCGGATCGCCGCCGTCGGGGGAACGGCCGAAGCGGTCGTCGGCGACGTAACCGACAGGGCCGTTCGGCAACGGGCGATCGACGCCGCCCAAGAGAAACTCGGCGGTCTGGATGTTTTGATAAACAACGCCGGTATCGGGGCGATGGGCTTGTTCGTCGACGCCGACCCCGAGCGGGTCCGCCGCCTGATGGAAGTGAATTTCTTCGCCCTGGTCGAAATGATCCGGCTCGCGCTGCCGCTGCTGCAACAAGGCAATCGTTCGATCGTGGTCAACGTCAGCTCGATCCTCGGGCATCGCGGCGTGCCCTACAGCAGCGAATACGCGGCCAGCAAGTTCGCCGTACAGGGTTTCAGCGAGTCGATCCGCGCCGAGTTCACCAAGCTGGGAATCGACGTGTTGGTCGTCAGTCCCGGCACGACGGAGACCGAATTTTTCGATCGGGTAATCGAGCGCACGGCCGATCCGAAATGGCCCGAGCACCGACCGGTCAGCGCCGCCGAGGTTGCCCGGCAGATGGTCCGCGCCATCCGCAAGGGAAAGCACGAGATCATTCCCTATCGTTGGGGGCGGGTGCTTTGCCTGCTAAATCGTATTTCGCCGCGGCTGGCCGATCGCCTGATGGCCCGATACGTGTAACATTCCGTCGTTGACGATTGTTTGAGGTTGCTATAATATAAAATGGAGGGTCGGCATGAACGACCACAAGAACAAACACATCCGCGCGGCTGTCGATTATGCGTTGTCGAAGGGATGGCGGCTTGATATCGCCGGTGGACACGCCCACGTTTGGGGTTATTTATTGTGCCCGGTCGCCAGTCGAAGCGGATGTCGCGTTCCGGTTTTCTCGACACCCCGTGTTCCGGAGAATCACGCCCGATTCATTCGTCGCAAAGTAGATGCTTGTTCGCACTAAGTTTTTTCAGGAGGTGTGCCATGGTATACCAGTTTACTGTCGTGTTGGCCAGGCAAGACGTAATGACCGCCGACATGGCCGAGGCCCTGTACGTGGCCGGTTGCGATGACGGCCATCCGTGGTCGAGCGAAGGGGTGGCCGCGATCGCCTTCGACCGCGAGGCAGATTGTCTGGAAGCCGCGATCCGCTCGGCCGTGGCGGACGTGCAGAAAGCGAGGTTCACCGTCAAGCGAGTGGAAATCGAGGAAAACTCGCCGCTGCTGACCGGCGTCGGGGAGTAAAGTCGGTGCAATTCTTGTCTGACGAAGATGGTCGATGTGATCGCGGCTTTGTAACACAAGATTTCATGTCTGAAATCAACATTCTTTTCAAGGACGACCCGTGCCTGGCGGTTTGCAAGCCGCCGGGGCTGCCGACCCAAGCTCCGCCGGGCATCGACAGCCTCGAAGTCCGAATCAAGGTGTTTTTGCGCGAACGTTCCGAATCGGCGGACAAGATATATCTCGGCGTTCCCCACCGACTCGACCGGCCGGCCTCGGGGGCCATTGTTTTCGGCCTCCGCCGCCGCGCCACGCAACGTCTGGCCCGGCAATTCGAGCTTCGATCGGTTAAAAAGCTCTATTGGGCCTTGGTCCAGGGGCGTCCCGATCCGCCGGCCGGCACGTGGCGCGACCACTTGCGAAAGGTTTACGGCCGGCCTCAGGCCGAAGTCGTGCCGCCCGATCACCCCGACGCCCGATTGGCCGTGCTCCACTATCGGACCATCGCGAAGACGGACACGGGGGCCTGGTTGGAGGTCGAGTTGGAGACCGGACGGACGCATCAGGTCCGCATTCAGGCCGCTTCGCGGGGACACCCGGTATTGGGTGATTTCCAATACGGGGCGTCGACCCCATTCGGTCCGCGGTATGACGACCCCCGCCGGCTGGCCATCGCCCTGCACGCTCGGACGCTGGAGTTTCAGCACCCGACCGACAAGCAGCGCGTCTCGGTCACCGCTCCGACACCGGACTTCTGGCCTTAGCCGCTTGCGGCTTCGCAACGTCTCCCGGTAGAATTGCGAAGCCGCAAGCGGAGATTGATCCCATGCAGAAACCGATTGTAATTGCATATCACTTAATCTGGACCGCTTATGGATATTGGCTTCCTAATGATCCCCGCGGAAGCATGTCTAAAACGATCGCCTGCGACGTAATCGCCGAGTTGGGGGCGTTGCACCACGGTCGCAAGAGAGTACAGCCGTCGGCCCGTAAAGTACGTGAATTCCGCGATTCGGCACGTGGAGTGCTCAAGCACCAACTTCTTCGTTTTAAGCAATCAGACTTCCCTGTGATTGCCGATGCACTGGCCGATGCAATCCGCGAGCACAATTACACGTGCTACGCCTGCGCGATCATGCCGGACCACGTTCATATACTGATCCGCAAGCACAAACATCAGGCGGAGGAGATGCTGGAGCACTTTCAGGCCACCACCCGCTTGCGGTTTCGCAACGAAAAACTGCGTTCGGAAGACCATCCCGTCTGGGGCGGTCCAGGCTGGAAAGTGTTTCTCGACACCCCCGATTCCATCCGGCGTACGATCGGCTATATTGACGGTAATCCGCCGCAGTGGCGGCTCCCACGGCAACATTGGCCGTTCGTCAAAGAATACGATGGTTGGCCGTTGCACACGCGAAAGAACCGTTGACAACCGCTTGCGGTTTCGCATACTATTTTCGTTTGGAAACACTGGAGCGACCCATGCGCGACCCCTTTCATGCCCGCGATGTTTTCAACACAGGCGCCGGCCAGGCGGGAATCTATCGTTTGTCGAAGCTCGATGACGCCGGACTGACCAATATCGCCGCGCTGCCTTATTCCATTCGAGTGTTGCTGGAATCGGTGCTTCGCAACTGCGACGGCCATCAAGTGAGCGAGGACGACGTGCGCGGCCTGGCCGCTTGGCAGCCCGAACGCAAGGTGGCCATCGAAGTCCCCTTCAAGCCTGCCCGGGTCATTCTCCAGGACTTCACCGGCGTACCGGCGGTGGTCGATTTGGCGGCCATGCGCAGCGCCATGAAGCGGCTCGGCGGCGATCCCGCGCGGATCAACCCCCTGCTCCCCGTCGATCTGGTGATCGACCATTCGGTGCAAGTGGACCGTTGCGGCTCGACCGAGGCGCTGGCCGAGAACATCGCTTTGGAGTTCGAGCGAAACCGCGAACGCTACGAGTTCCTGCGCTGGGGACAGAAGGCTTTCAAGAATTTCCGCGTCGTTCCGCCTGGGACGGGCATTATCCATCAAGTCAACTTGGAGTATCTCGCCAAGTGCGTCTGCCTGCGCGACGACGCCGAGGGGCCGGTGGCTTTTCCCGACACGCTGGTGGGCACCGACAGCCACACGACGATGATTAACGGTCTGGGCGTAGTCGGTTGGGGTGTGGGCGGAATCGAGGCCGAGGGGATGATGCTCGGCCAGCCGTTGTACATGCTCGCCCCAGAGGTGGTCGGCTTCGAGCTTGTCGGCGAACTGCCGCCCGGCGCCACGGCCACGGACCTGGTCTTGACCATCTCCCAAATCCTCCGCGCCGAGGGGGTAGTGGACAAGTTCGTCGAGTATTTCGGCTCCGCGATGGCTACGATGAAGGTGGCCGATCGGGCAACGATCGCCAACATGGCCCCCGACTATGGCGCCACGATGGGATACTTCCCCGTCGACGAGCAGACGCTGGCCTATCTACGCGAAACCGGACGGACGGACGCGGAAGTCGAACTGGTCGAGCGATACACGAAGGAACAGAATCTCTTCCGGTCCGTTTCGGCCGCCGACGCCCCGCGGCCGAAATACACGAAAGTGCTGACGCTCGATCTTTCGACCGTCGAGCCGAGTTTGGCCGGACCGAAGCGCCCGCAAGACCGCGTTCCGCTCGGGGAGATGAAGAGATCGTTCCGCCGCGCGTTGCAATTGCCGGTGAATCGGCGCGGCTTTGCGCTCGACGACGAGCAAGTATCGAAAACCGTTCCCATCGAAGGCGACGGCCAACTCGGCCACGGAGCGGTGGTCATCGCCTCGATTAGCAGTTGCACGAACACGAGCAACCCGGGCGTGATGCTGGCGGCCGGACTGCTGGCCCGCAAAGCGGTCGAGCGGGGACTGAAGGTCAAGCCCCACGTAAAGACCAGCATGTCGCCCGGCAGCCGGGTCGTTTCCGACTACTTGCGCCAAGCCGGCTTGGAAAAGCCGCTCGAAGAGTTGGGATTCCACACCGTCGGCTACGGCTGCATGACCTGCATCGGCAACAGCGGACCGCTGGCGCCGCCGGTGGCCAAGGCGATCGACGATGGAAAACTCATCGCGACGGCGGTCATCAGCGGCAATCGGAATTTCGAGGGCCGCGTCCATCCGCTGGCGAAAGCGAACTATCTGGCCAGCCCGCCGCTGGTCGTGGCCTACGCCTTGGCCGGCACGGTGGACGTCGACCTGACGACCGATCCGCTGGGCACCGGCAGCGACGGCCGGCCGGTCTACTTGAAAGACCTATGGCCCACTTCGGACGAGATCTCCGAGGTCGTTTCGCGGGCGATCAGTCCCGAGATGTTCCGCCGGCGGTACGCCGACGTGTTCGAGGCCAACGAGGCGTGGAACCGGATCGCGGTCTCCGAGAGCGAACTGTTCCCGTGGGACGCCGAGAGCACCTACATTCAAGAGCCGCCGTTTTTGGTCGATATGCCTCTCGAACCGGGACCGATCCAGCCGCTGGTCGGCGCTCGGACGTTGGCCGCGTTTGGCGATTCGGTCACGACCGACCACATTTCGCCGGCCAGTGCGATTCCCGCGGGCTGTCCCGCCGGGAATTACTTGGAGGAGCTAGGCGTCGCGCCGGCTGATTTCAACAGCTACGGGGCCAGACGGGGGAACGATCGAGTGTTGGTCCGCGGCGCGTTCTCGAATATCCGCATCCGCAACATGATCGCCCCCGGAACCGAAGGAGGCGTTACGCGACACTTGCCAGACGGCGAACTGATGTCGATCTACGACGCCGCGATGAAGTACAAGACCGAGGACGTGCCCACGATTATCCTCGCCGGCAAGGAATATGGGACCGGCAGCAGCCGCGACTGGGCCGCCAAGGGGCCGTACCTGCTGGGTATCCGCGCGGTGATCGCATCCAGCTTCGAGCGCATCCATCGCAGCAATTTGGTGGGCATGGGCATCCTCCCGCTGCAACTACCCGACGGCCAATCGTGGGAATCGCTCGGCTTGACCGGCGACGAGGTCTTCGACATCCCCGAGTTGAACGATTCGCTTCGCCCCGGCGGCGAGTTGAAGATCAACGCCACGGCGGACGACGGCTCGGTCAAACAGTTTTCCGCGAAGGTTCGCATCGACACGCCTGTCGAGTTGGAATACTATCGCCACGGCGGCATCTTACAGACGGTGTTGCGCAAGTTGGCGAAGGGATAGTATATTCGAGAAAACGATGCCGAAGATCCAGCCTGAGTTAATCACGGAAGTCAAGAGACGGGCCATCATGGCAATGTTCTCTGACGACGAATTGATGGAGCGGCTGGTTCTTATGTCTTGAACCAGTTGGAAATGGAAATTCCCGGTCGTTTGGGTTGGAATCACACCCCAACACGCCGAGACGGTCTTTCATCAAGCCGGCCGCCGCGCGGTCGGCAAGCTCGCGGTGCAGGAGGAAAAAATCGCTCGGCTGGAGAACAAGCTCCAGAAAAAGAACGAGGTCATCTCTGAACTGATGGAGGAAAATGTCCGCGCAAAAAAATCCATTGGGGAACTCTGAACGGACGTTGGGTTCCCCATGATACCCGCGACGAAGTGGTCGATTACGTGCGC
>JAUWNG010000221.1 GCA_030612765.1 Planctomycetota bacterium | reverse complement strand
GGGGGTTGGGGGGGGGGGCGCCCGCGGTCCTGGGCGTAAACCCGGCGGGCAATGCCCCCCCGCTACACGATCGTGAATAAACCGGGCCACTGTCGGCTACTTCACCTTCACCTCGACCCGCTTTGCGGCGGTCGGGGCGGTCTTCGCCAAACGCAACGTCAACACGCCGTGGGCGTACTGGGCATCGATGTTCTCGGTGTCCACGCCCTCGGGCAACGGTATCGTGCGGTGGAACGATCCGTAGCGGGTCTCGCATTGGTGGAAGCCTTTCTCTTCGATCTCGCTCGTATCCTTCTTCTCGCCGCGGAGCACGAGTTGATTGCCGGAAACGGAAACGTCGAGGTCCTTCGGGTCGATGCCCGGCAGTTCGGCCCGCACGGTCAGTTCCTTGTCGTTCTCGGCGACGTCAACCGCCGGCGACCACTTACCCGATCTCCACAACGACAGATCGAGTGAACTGAGCGGCTCGCGGAGGTAAGAATCGAACAGCCGATCGACTTCGCTCCGCAAGGCGAACAGCGGCGACATCTCGCCGGGCCGGCCTTCACTCTTGTTTCGCCAGTGAATAAAGCTCATGGTTTGTTGCTCCTTTTTTAAAAATCTAAACGCTGGCCCCCGGTGTATTCACCGGGGGCTAAATGGGTATGAACGACAAGTCCTACGCCGCACCGAAATCGCTTCCTGGAGCCGTTAATGGTTGCAGGACAATGACTTATGGTTTCGGATGCAAGTCTCCTTCAAACGGAGCAATCTGCCGGATTGGCAGCCGCTGCTGTCGAATATATACCTTTATATACATTAAAAACACCCCACTTGCTGGCCGCGGCCGGCATTGGCTCCACCCGTCAATATCAACATAACTTGTTTGCGGAGTTAGGTTTACGCAGAATTAACCCAAACACTTCGGCTGGCGTTGTGGACAGATACCCCGGTCGGTATACTGGGGAGTTTGAGTTTATCTCAGCCGTGCTTTTGCCCAAGCCGATTATCTTTCCGAAGGTCTCATGCGTTTTTCGTTGATCGATCGCATTGTCGAACTTGAACCGGGTGTGCATGTCAAGGCGGTGAAAACGCTGACGATGGCGGAAGAGTATTTGGCCGACCACTTCCCCCGTTTCCCCGTAATGCCCGGCGTGTTGATGCTCGAGGCGCTTACGCAGGCGGGGGCTTGGCTGGTGCGGGTCGGCGAGGACTTCGCCCATAGCATGGTGGTGCTCAAACAAGCCAACAACGTGAAATACGCTCAGTTCGTCGAGCCGGGTCAAACGCTGACGGTCACGGTCGAGATTATAAAGATCGGCGAGGGAGAAGTAAGACTGAAAGGACAGGGAACGGTCGACGGACGGCTTACCGTGAGTGCCCGGTTCACGCTGGCCTGCTACAATCTGGCCGACTCCAATCCGCAGCACGCCGAGACCGACGCCGAGACCCGCCGGGATTTACGGAGCCAACTGGCATTGATATATCAGCCGCGAGTTGAAACCCCTACAACAACCACATAACGGTTTTCCATGCGATTTGAAGGCAAGACGGCGATCGTGACCGGCGGGAGCCGCGGCATCGGCCGTGCCTGCGCGGCACGTCTGGCGGCGGAAGGCGCCAAGGTGGCGTTTGTTTACAACAGCAACCGGCAGGCCGCCGAATCGCTGCTGGACGAGTTGAAATCGGCCCCTGGCGAGGTCCGCGCATTGCAGGCCGACGTCCGCGATCTGAAACGGGCACACCAACTGGTCGACGCGCTGTTCGACGAGTGGGAGCAGATCGACGTGTTGATAAACTCGGCCGGAGTGGTCCGGGACGGTTTGCTGGGCGCGATGACCGCCGATCAGTGGCGGGAGGTGATCGAAACGAACCTCGGCGGCACGTTCAACTATTGCCACGCGGTGACGCAGCCGATGATGATGGCCCGCCGGGGGAGCATCGTGAACCTGTCGAGCACGGCCGCCGAGTTCGCGGCCCGGGGACAGGTGAACTACGCCGCCAGCAAGGGGGGTATCGACAGTCTGACCCGCGCCTTGGCCAAGGAGTTGGCCCCGCGGAACGTGCGGGTGAACGCCATCGCACCGGGGATGATCGAAACCGACATGAGCCAGGTGATCCGGGGCATAGCGGGCGACCAGATAAAGAAGATGATTCCGCTCAAACGCATCGGCCGGCCCGAGGAGATTGCCGCCGTGGCGGCGTTCCTCGCTTCCGACGAGGCCGCTTACCTGACAGGTCAGGTGGTGCGGGTCGACGGCGGTTTGAGTTTGGGCGGCTATTGAGGAATTGGGGATTAGTTTAGCCCCGGCGTCCACGCCGGGTTTGCTTGCGGCCATCGGCCGCGTTTAGGGATTAGCATATAGGGTGCGTGAAACGCACCATTGTTTGGCAGTGTGGCGGTGCGTTTCACGCACCTTACGAAAAACTACAATCGGTCCGTTTGGAGGTTCTGTTCAATGCCAACGAAGGAAGAAGTCTTTGAGAAGATTCAGGCTGCTTTAGTCGACGCGCTGGGGGTCGACGAGGAAGACGTGGTCCCGGAAGCCACGCTCGTCGGAGACCTGGGGGCGGAGTCGATCGACTTTCTGGACATCGTTTTCCGCCTGGAAAAGTCGTTCGACATCAAAATTCCCCGCGGCGAGTTGTTCCCCGAGGACATCCTCACCGACTCGAAGTACGTCCAGGAAGGCAAGGTCACCGAGACCGGCTTGGCCGAGCTGCGCAAACGCATGCCGTTCGCCAATCTCGACAAGTTCGCCAAGAATCCGGCCGTGCAAGACTTCGGCAACCTCCTGACCGTGGCCGACATGTGCCGCTTCGTGGAGGGCAAGGTGGAAGTGACCGACTAATAGTGGACAGTGGTCAGTGGACAGTGGTCAGTGTACAGTGGTCAGTTTTCAGTGGTCAGATTTCAGTGCAAAGTGGACACTGAAAAGTGTAAACTGCAAAGAGGAAAGTGCAGAGTGTAAAGTGCTTTCATAAAAGAACAAAGC
>JAUWNG010000130.1 GCA_030612765.1 Planctomycetota bacterium | reverse complement strand
CGGGGCCGACTTCGCCGGCGCCTCGGCGATATGTTGGTGGTGGGTGATTTCGTACGCCCAAAACCCCAGCAGCATCACGCCCATAATCACCGTGGCGACCATGTAGGAGAACGCCCAACTGCCGACGGAAAAGGGGCTAGTGGGTAGTGGATAGTTGGTAGTGGATAGAGTGGGGAATGGGGGTTCGGGGTTCGGGGTTCGGGGTTCGAGATCGAGTTGGTGCGGCAGATCCACTGCCGCCCCAACGGGATGTGCAACAGTCGTATCAACGGGAAGATCAATGGCCGGTGAACCGGCCATCCCTCGTCCCCCGTCCCTCGTCCCTCGCCCCTCGGCCCCGACGCTTCCGTTCCAATTCAAATCGGCGCAGAGGTGCATGTAGTGAACGTAAAACGTCCTGGCTTGCGGGTCTTCGCACACCAACCGTTCGAGACGAGACAATTGTTCCGGCGCGGCAGTTCCGGCGCGGAGTTGCCAGAGCAACTCGTGCAGTTCGGCGGCTTGTCGCGGCGAAAGGCCCATGCTGCTAGTCCTTGTTCCTCATCGCTATTTCCACGCAATCGAACAACTCGCGGTGGATGCGTTTGAGCGCTTTGTAGGTGGTCTCGGGCGAGCGGCCCAAGTCCAAGGCCGCCTGCTTGATCGTCATGCCGGGCGCGTAACAACGATCAATCAGCACGCGATCGCGCTCGGGCAACCGTTCCGTGCAGTCGGCAAGTGCCGCATGCCGGTCCTCGAGCAAATCACCCTGCGAAACCATCTCGGCCGCCACGAGTCGAAAGAACTCCTCGCCGAAAGGGACCGCCACTTTCTTCTGCCGCTGCCGAAACCATAAGGCCCGATAGTAAGCGACTTGGCAGGCCCAGGCACGAAAGTTCGTCCCGGGGGTGTACTGGTCGAACTTCTCCCAGATGATCGTGCTGGTTTCCTGAAAGACGTCCTCCGCGTCGGCCCAGTGGGGGATAAGAGTAAGGATATAGGAGTGAATTTGCCTGGCATGACGGCCGAAGAGCCGGGCAAACTCGTCTGCCCGCTCGGCACGATTCGGGTTCGGCGTCTCGCTTGGCTTGGTCACGGAAAAGTCCTTATCGGAACCCGCTACGGGCTGATATGCCGCCCTCTCCCTACTATCTTAATTAGTGAATTTTCCACGATTGGAACAAAAATCCGGCACAAGGGCACAATTACACCTATTGGGGGATGAGTTGCTATTGACCAAAAGAGACCGTATCATGGTCAATGATGTTTCGTTTGAGGTTGTGCTATGTGAGTCGCACCCTGAACGAATAATTGCCGGTCGATCATACACAGAAAGGTTTTGTCATGACGGTCAAGACGACACGACGCACGTTTATCAAGCAGGCCGCTATCGCTGGAGCAGCCGGACCTTTGATCCTCTCCGGCAAGGCTCGCGGTGGGAACGGTCGGAAGTTGCGTCATGCGGCGATCGGCACGGCCAGGAGGGGCGCTCAAGACCTGGCGTGTTTCATCAGTCACCCGGACATCGAGATCGTGGCCCTCTGCGACGTCGACCAGAACTACCTGGAACAGGCCGCTAAACGTCACCCCGACGCGAGGTTGTACCGAGATTGGCGCACGATGCTCGAGCAGGAGGGCGACCGGATCGATTCAATCAACGCCACGGTCCCGAACCACATGCACGCGCCCATCGCGACGACGGCGCTTCGCATGGGCAAGCACGTGTACTGTCAAAAGCCGCTCACCCACAGCATCTACGAGTCGCGCAAGCTGGCCGAAGAAGCGGCCCTCCGGCCGGAGTTGGTTACCCAGATGGGCGTCCAGAGCAATTCGGACACCACGGTCCGCACCGCCGTGGCCATGATCCAGTTTGGGGTCATCGGCAAGATCAAGGAGGTGCATTCGTGGGACATAGTCAGGTTCCATTATACAGGCGCCTTCACCGATCCGCCGACGCGACGCCGTCCAGATCATGTGGACGAGGTTCCCGATTCCCTTGACTGGGATCTCTGGTTGGGCGTGGCGCCCCAGCGGCCCCACGTCAAGGATTTCTACCACACCCGATGGTGGCGCCGCTGGCATGACTTCGGCGGTGGGGCCCAGGGCGACATGGCCGGCCACATGATGGACGTAGCGTTCACCGCCCTGGAATTGACCTCGCCGAAATGGGTCATGAGTCACAGAACACCTCCATTCGAGGAAACCTTTTCGCCGAACAACAAGATCCAGTACCGTTTCCCCGGCACGAAATACACCGCCGGCGACATCGACTATTTCTGGTACGATACCGGTCCCGTGGACGCCAAAAGCAGTTGGCCCATTGATCAGAAGAAGAAGCTTCCCGGCGACGGTACCATGTTTGTCGGCGAGAAAGGCTATCTGTTTCTGCCGCACTGCGGCGAGCCGCAACTACTGCCGCGAGAAGAGCTAAAAGGAGCAGCCAAGGAGTTCGATACGCAGGTCGGCCGCCAGGGTGGACAGATGGTGGATCACTATCACCAGTTCATCGACGCCTGTCTCGGCAAAGGCACAACCACCACGCCGTTCAAATACTCCGGCAACTTGACCGAGAGCATTCTGATGGGCACGGTCGTCAATCGTTTCCCAGAGGAAAAACTCGTCTGGGACGCCGGGGCGCTGGAGTTCAGCAACAAGCCGGAGGCCAACCAGTATCTTCGCCGAATGTACCGCGACGGTTGGCATGTAAAGGGACTTGGATGAGGAAAAAAGGGGGATAAGGATCGGCGAATCAATAACTGTCGCTTTCGATTGTGGGTGGCACGTCCCTGAGCGTAGCGAAGGGCGTGGTATACGACCAAACCACGCCCTTCGCTACGCTCAGGGACGTGCCACCCTCATTGGAATTTCACCAAGTTATTGATTCGCCGGTCCTAAGTCTAATTGTTGCCCTCGATAATTGGACTTATCCCCTTTTCTCAGTGATAAACCGAGACGATAAACTACACTAGCGAACGGGTGTTAAATACCGGACAGGAGCAGCGAAAACCGATGGCCCGCGAAAGCATTTTGATTGTCGAGGACGAGGAAGAAATTCAGGAATTGGTCCGCTACAACCTGGTTAAGGAAGGGTACCGAGTTGCTTGTGCCTCAGATGGGGAGGAGGGATTGCGGATCGCCGCTTCGCAGTTGCCCGACTTGATCGTGTTGGATTTAATGCTTCCAGGGATAGACGGCCTGGAAGTATGCAGGACCCTGAAAAAAGACCCGAGCACCCAGAACATCCCCGTTACCATACTCACGGCCAAGGGCGCGGAGGCCGACATTGTCAGCGGCTTGGAGCTTGGCGCAGACGACTACATTACCAAGCCCTTCAGCCCCCGAGTTCTCGTGGCGCGAATCAGGGCCGTTTTGCGCAGAACGGCCGCCGAGCCGGACGAGGAAACGTCGACGATCAGAATTCATAACATGGTCTTGCACCTTGGCCGTCACGAGGTGCTGATCGATGGCAACCCTGTCCCGTTGACTTCGACCGAGTTTCGGGTGCTTCACGTTTTGGCCCGTCGGCCCGGCTGGGTGTTGACCCGAGGGCAGATTTCCGACGCCATTCACGGAACCGGCTACCCGGTCACGGATCGCAGCATCGACGTCCAGATTGTCGCCTTGCGGCGGAAACTGCGCGACGCGGGCAAATACATCGAGACGGTGCGCGGAGTGGGCTACAGGTTTAAGGAGTAGCCATGCGCAAGAAACGGTTGCTCTGGCAACTTTACCCTTCGTATTTGCTGATTACGCTGGTTTCCCTGTTGGTTGCCACGCTGTATATGTCCGGTGAGTTGCGGAGTTTCTACTACGATCGGGCGGCGGCCGACCTCAAGTCCAGGGCATGGCTTCTGGAAGAGCGGTTCGCCGCTGAAGGGGTTTCCGGGCGCACGGATCGTATCGACCAGTTGTGCATCCGACTGGGTGAGGCGTCCGCGACGCGAATCACCGTGGTCCTTCCCGACGGCAAGGTCGTAGGCGATTCCGAAGAGTCGCCGGCGAAAATGGACAACCACGCCGACCGCCCGGAGATCATCGACGCGATGGCCGGACGCAGCCGTCCGTCCGTCAGGTTCAGCTACACGCTCGGAAAAGACATGATGTACGTGGCCATACCGGTGCGGCGCGGCGGCCGGACAATAAGCATTCTACGGACCTCGATTCCCGTGACTTCGATTGATCGGGCGCTGGGGGCAATCCGGCTCCGGATGGTTGCCGGCGGCCTGGTGGTGGCCTTGCTTGCGGCGGGGGTCAGCTTGTTCATCTCGCGTCGAATCACTCGTCCCCTGGAGCGACTCAAACACGGAGCGGAGGAGTTCGCTCGCGGCGACTTTTCGCACAAATTACCCGCCGGCAATTCTCTGGAAATCGCCGCCTTGGCGGAGACCATGAACCAGATGGCCGCTGAACTGGACGAGCGGCTGCGTACGCTGCTGCGGCAGCGCAACGAACGGGAGGCCATTCTCTCGGGTATGGTTGAAGGAGTGCTGGCGGTGGATTCCGAGCAGCGTCTGATCGGCCTGAACCGGGCCGGCGCGCTGTTGCTGGGTGTCGACGCGGAACTGGTTCGAGGCCGAAGTCTTCCAGAAGTCGTCCGTAATGCGCATTTGCAGAAGCTCGTGGCCAAAGTGCTTTCCGACGGCGTACCGATTGAAGAAGAAATCGTGCTGCACGGCGCGCAACAGCGATTTATGCACGTCCACGGCACGGTGCTTCGAGATGTCGGCCCCACCGGCGCCGAGGGAGCCGAGACCGGTGCGCTGGTGGTGCTGCACGACGTGACTGAACTGAGAATACTGGAAAACTTCCGCCGCGATTTCGCGGCCAACGTTTCCCACGAGTTGAGGACCCCCATCACGTCGATCAAGGGATTTGTGGAGACCCTGCTCGACGGGGCAATGCACAATCCTAAGGATGCCGAACGGTTTTTGCGGATCCTCGCCACCCAAACCGACCGTTTGAACGCCATCGTGGAGGACCTTCTGACCATCTCCTCGATCGAACAGGACGCTCAAAAGGCCCAACTCTCCCTTGCACGGGGCCGGATCAAGGACGTGTTGGAGGCGGCCGTCGAAATCTGCCAATCGAAGATCGCGGAAAAGGGTATCCTGATTGATTTGTGCTGCGACGAGGAAGTCGAGGCCGACATCGAAGCCGCACTGCTTGAACAGGCCGTGGTGAACCTGATCGACAACGCGGTGAAGTACAGCCCCGACGGTCAGACGGTCCATATCGAGGCGACCCGCACGGAAAACGAAGTCCTGATCAGCGTGCGGGACCACGGTTGCGGGATCGGCCGGGAGCATTTGCCCAGGCTCTTCGAGCGGTTCTATCGCGTCGATAAGGCCCGCAGCCGAAAACTCGGCGGCACGGGCCTGGGGCTGGCCATTGTCAAGCACATCGCCCAGTTGCACGGGGGCAGCGCAACGGTGGAAAGCAAACTTGGGGCAGGGAGCGCCTTTTCCGTGCATCTGCCGGCCGGCTCCATGAAGCAATAGTCCAAAACCACGGGCGGATTGCAGCGTTTTTTGCGCGATTCTCACGCCCCGCTCACAATACGCTAACAATCCAATCGTAGAATGGTGGCGATATTGAAACTGGATCATGGAAATCTGAAAAATGGGGGGAGGTGCAATGAAATCCGTAATTGCGACTGCGACCGCTGTGCTCGTGCTGTGGATGGGAACCTCGTGCAGCCGACAACCGGGCGAGAATCGACAACAGGATAAGAGCGGGAAACACCTAGTGACAGTCAAAGGGTCGGATACCATGGTCCATCTGGCCAGCAGTTGGGCCGAAGCGTTTATGGATGCATGCTCCGGGAACGAAGTCGCGGTGACGGGCGGCGGTTCGGGTACGGGCATCGCCGCCTTGTTGAACGGCACCACGGAGATCTGTGCGGCTTCGCGGAAGATGAAGCAGAAGGAAAAGGATCAGGCAGCGCAAAGGGGGATTCAACCGGTGGAGTTCGTCGTGGCCCGGGACGGCATCGCCGTGGTGGTAAACCCGGACAATCCGGTCAAAACCCTCACGCTCGAACAACTCCGCAAGATCTACACCGGGGCTTATTCCAACTGGAACCAGCTCTCCGGTCCCGACGAACCAATCATCGTGCTGTCCAGGGAATCCAACTCCGGCACGTACGTTTTCTTTCAGGAGCACGTGCTGCAGAAGCAGGACTTCCGGCAAGACGCCCGCCTGATGCCGGCGACTTCAACCATTATTCAATCGGTATCGTCCGACAAGTGGAGCATCGGGTACGTCGGCCTGGGATATGCCCTGAAGGCTGCCGGGAAGGTCAAGCTGCTGGGCGTGAAGTCCGATGACCAGGCGCCGGCCGTGATGCCCTCGCAAGAAACAGTCGCCACCGGCCGGTACTCGATCGCCCGGCCGCTGTACCTCTACACGCCGGGCGAGCCGAAGGAATCCGTCAAGGACTTCATCGATTTCTGCTTGGGGCCGGAGGGACAAAAGATCGTGAGCCAAAACGGATACGTGCCGCTCCGGCAAAGTGCGGTGCAGTAGATGGCCAAACACGCCTGGAAAGAAAAGGCGATCCGACTGCTGCTGCGGGTGTCGGCGTCGACGAGTATCCTGATCGTGATTCTGATCTTTGTCTTCCTGGGCAAAGAGGCGACGCCGTTTGTGGTCGAACCGGGCATCGACGAGTTGTGCTCGACCCGCTGGATGCCCGTCTCGTTTCAGAAGGAATCGTTCGGAATCGTGCCGCTGGTGACCGGTTCGCTGTTGGTCACCGGGCTGGCCACACTGATTTCGGTCCCGTTCGGGGTCTGCGCGGCCGTCTACATCGCCGAAGTGGCCGCGCCGTGGGAACGCGAAATTCTCAAGCCGGTCATCGAACTGCTGGCCGGGATTCCATCGGTGGTAATCGGGTTTTTCGGCCTGCTCGTGTTGGCGCCGCTGGTGAAGCTGCTGTTCGGATTGCCCTCCGGCCTGACCGCCTTGACCGGGGCCTTGCTGTTGGCGCTGATGGCCGTTCCCACGGTGATTTCCATCTCGGAAGACGCCATCCGCAGTGTTCCCGAGTCGTACAAGTCGGCCTCGCTGGCGTTGGGGGCCAGCAAGCTGCAAACCGTGTGGAAAGTCACCGTGCCCGCCGCGCTTTCAGGGATCATCGCCGCCGTGATGCTGGGAATGGGGCGGGTGATCGGCGAGACCATGGCCGTGATGATGGTCACCGGCAACGCGGCCATAATCACCGCCTCGCCGCTGGAAAGCGTTCGCACCATGACCGCCACCATCGCCGCCGAAATGGGAGAGGTTCCCTTCGGAAGCGACCACTACCGGGCACTATTCTGCGTGGGGATTACTCTGCTGCTGGCGACATTCACCATTAACATGGTCGCGCAAGGGGTGCTCAAAAAGCACCGCATCGGATGATGAGCCGCAGAATCGTCGAGAAGGCCGTCTACTGGTTGATGCGGGGCACGACCTATTGCCTCGTACTGGTGATCGCCTACATAGTTATCGATATTGTCTACCACGGGTTCCCGGCGATCAGTTGGACTTTCCTCACCGGGATGCCCAGGCGCAGCGGGGCCGAGGGCGGGATTTTTCCGGCCATCGTCGGCACCCTTTGCCTGGTGCTCGGCACGATCGCCGTGGCGCTGCCGCTGGGAATCGCCAGCGCGATCTACCTCTCCGAGTACGCCCGAGCGGGGCGCTTCACCCGAATGGTGCGCTCCGCCATCGTGACCCTGGCGGGTGTGCCGTCGATCGTGTTCGGACTGTTCGGGCTGGGGCTGTTCGTACTGTTTCTGAACTTCGGAGCATCCATCCTGTCCGGGAGCCTCACGCTGGCCTGCATGATCCTGCCGACGATCATCGTCGCCAGCGAAGAGGCGCTCCAGACCGTCCCTAAATCACTAAGAGAAGGAAGCCTTGCCTTAGGAGCCACTAAATGGGAAACCATCTACAAGAATGTTCTGCCGTATGCGATTCCGGGAATACTGACGGGGTCAATTCTAGGGATCGGGCGAGCCGCCGGGGAAACTGCCCCCATCCTGCTGACCGTGGCGGCGTTCTATCTGCCCAGGTTGCCCCATTCGATCTTCGACCAGGTCATGGCGCTCCCCTACCATCTCTACGTCCTGGCCACGCAGCATCCGGAGGTCGACAAGGTCCGCCCCATGCAATACGGGACTGCGCTGGTGTTGTTGGTGATAGTGTTGGGCGTCAACCTGATAGCCATTATTCTTCGCAACCGTTTCAGGAAGAGATGCCGGTGGTAACGCCCGAGCCGGACCTCAAGCAACTCGAACCGAAGGTCAGGGTCGAGAACCTGAACTTCTGGTACGGCGCCACGCAAGCCCTGCACGGCATTACCATGGACATCCCGGCGCGACAGGTAACCGCGCTGATCGGCCCGTCCGGCTGCGGAAAGTCCACCTTCCTGCGCACACTCAACCGGATGAACGACCTCATAGACGAAACCCGGCTGGAAGGCAAGGTTCTCATCCACGAAGAGGACATCTATGCCGACCGGGTCGACGTGGTGGCGCTGCGCAAGCGGGTCGGCATGGTGTTCCAAAAATCCAACCCGTTTCCCAAGACGATCTTCGACAACGTGGCCTACGGGCCGCGAATCCACGGCGTCAGGAACCAGGAAAAACTTGCCGAAATCGTCGAGCGCAGCCTGATCCGCGCGGCCCTGTGGGATGAAGTGAAAGATCGCCTTCACATCAGCGCTTTGGAACTGTCCGGTGGTCAGCAACAACGGCTCTGTATCGCCAGGGCCTTGGCCGTGGACCCCGAGATCCTCCTGATGGATGAACCCGCCTCGGCATTGGACCCGCGCAGCACCGCGCGAATCGAAGACCTGATCGGCGAATTGCGTCGCCTGTACACGATCATCATCGTCACCCACAACATGCAGCAGGCATCCCGCGTCTCCAATGTTACGGCTTTTTTCTACGAAGGCCGACTGGTGGAGTACGGACCGACAAAACGCATATTCACCCAGCCTCGAAAGAAACAGACTGAAGACTACATCACTGGACGCTTTGGTTAGGTCGAAACCCACAAGACGATTTGCAGTGGTCGAAGGGGATTTTTGTGGGAGATTTGGGGGCAGAACTTTCTTTACCTACCTAGTTTACCGAAAATAGTTCCGCCCCCTTTTTACTCTCCCGGACGAAGCATCGTCAGCAGCATCTTGAAGCGTTCCCGGGCCTTGACCGCGTGGGAAACGTTGGCGGGCATCACAAGGATTTCTCCCTGCTTGGCAATTACGGTCTTCTCACCGATGCGGAACTCGCCGGTCCCCTCGACGATCTGAACAAAGGCGTCGAACGGCGCCGTGTGTTCGCTCAGCCCCTGTCCTTTGTCGAAGGAGAACAAGGTGATGGTTCCTGCGTCGTTCTCCAGAAGCGTTCTGCTGACTACCGAGCCTGTGGCGAAGTCAACGAGGCCGCAGAGGTCAAAGGATTCCGCATGGGGTACTTGGGATGTGTCTCGGCTCTTGGCGTTCATGGCATTACTTGCCTTTCGTCAGGAAAAAAAGGGGCGGAACAATTTTTTCGTTCGGTTGGGTGGCACGTCCCTAAGCGAAGCGAAGGGCGTGGCTGGCCGCTGGACCACGCCCTTCGCTTCGCTTAGCAGTCCGTTGAAAAAGGGTGCCACTGCTGGCTTGCCCAGCAGTGCGGGGAGAAACACCCGGGAAAACACTGCTGGACAAGCCAGCAGTGGCACCCGAACTCCCAAATCCGACTTTTTCAACGGGCTGTTAGCGCTAAACTGCACTTACGTCTTCGACAAAGCCGCGCGGCAATGACGAAAAGCACGCGTTTTAAGCGGTTTGAAGCTATCTTCAGCCCTCGACGAATCGACGTAAGAATTAACTGGTGAAATCGGGTTCGTTTTCCCCTGAAATGCAAGCCGGAAAATCGACCTAACCTGTTTTCGCCGTGTGACTTGTGGCAACGGAACGCAAACCTTTCACAGCCGTGCCACCTGTGGGGCGTATGCAACGGGGACATTTTACCAGCCGAAAATACCATTGAAAAGGCTGTTTTCCGGCCACCGGCGTTTCGGGCCGTTTTTGCTTGGGGTAGGTGCGGCCGCAAAAAACGGTTTTCCGCCCTCCGCATTGGCCACTAAAAGTGGCCAGCCCTCCGCCCCCGTTCCTTCCGGTTTGATGTATCGTATGTTACGATGTTTGGTTTGTGCGTTGTTCGGCGAAGATGGGAGGAGGTGCGGCATGTTGCAGCGAATGGAATTGTCCGGCGGGAAAGTCGTGCCCAATGGCGACAACGGAAACATATACGTCTACGTCCATCCCGACGAAGCCGAGCGGAAATACCTGGTCGAGACCCTCCAACTCGACGAACACACGCTAGCCTCGGCGTTGGACCCGGACGAACTGGCCCGCTTGGAGTTCGAGCCGGACCACGCGGCCGTCATTTTCAAGCGGCCGCGGAACTACTCGAAGGACGATACGTTTGTCTTCCGGGTCGCATCGGTCGGCCTGTTCCTGTTCACCGACCGGCTGGTCGTCGTCCTTTCCGAAAACATCACTTTGTTTCAGGGCAAGCAGTTCACCAGGATTACCTCTCTCCAGGAAGTCGCGCTGAAAATCATCTTCAGTTCCATATCCCATTTCGTGGAACACTTGCGTGTAATCAGCGCCGTCTCCGACTCCCTGGAGGAGCAGATCAACGCCTCGATGCAGAACAAGTACCTGCTAAGCCTCTTCAGCCTGGAAAAGAGCCTGGTCTACTATCTGAACGGCATCAACTCCAACGGCAAGCTGATCGAGCGGTTTAAAAACTCGGCGGTGAAACTGAAACTAACCACCGAGAGCATCGAGTTCATCGACGACATGATCATCGAGAACCAGCAGTGCTACGAACAGGCGGCGACCTATTCCAACATTCTCGCCAGCATGATGGACGCCCGGGTATCGATCGTCAGCAACAATCTGAACTGGCTGATCAAGACGCTCACGATCATCACCATCGCCATCATGCTGCCGTCGCTGGTAGTGAGCATTTTCTCGATGAACGTACCCTTCCCCGGCATGAAACACCCCGTGACGTTTTGGGTCATTTTGAGCATGGCCTTGGTCTCCATCTTTTCGATCCGGCTCGTGTTGCGGTGGAAGAAATGGTAAGCCGTTCCGTCACACGGAAGGTGACCGTGTTGAATCCGGCGGGCTTGCACGCCCGGCCCAGTCTGACGGTTGCGCAAACCGTGCGCCGCTCGAACTCGAAGGTGGAAATCCGCACCCCCGAGCAGACCGTCGACGCCGCCGACATCCTGCAACTCCTCTCGCTGGGCGTCACCCAAGGGACGGAACTCGACTTTTCAGCCACCGGCCCCGACGCGGAAGAGGTTCTCGACGCGCTGGCCGCTCTGTTCGCCGATCGCTTCGGTCTGTGAAGCGGGCCGGCGCGGTGGGAGGAAACGTGGAATGGCGCCGAGCAATTCACCGGCGGCTCGGCGCTGCGGGCTTCCGCCGTCGCAGGGCGCGGGCCGACAGAGCGATGGCCGCGATGCCGATGAGCACCAGCGTCGCTGGCTCGGGCACGGCGGTGATCAGCACGTCGGTGCCGCCGATCCATCGACCAGTATAATCGTCCGCTTGGGACGCCGGAACGAATCCGAAAAGCAGCAGGCAGGAAAGACAAAAAACCAAAATCGTCGTGTAGCGGTGTGACATTGTGATGCTTCCTTCGTTTTGAGTAATTGGTGATTTCAATCCGCAATCAGCGACCGGAGCCGCCTCCAACAATTTTTCAATAA
>JAUWNG010000144.1 GCA_030612765.1 Planctomycetota bacterium | reverse complement strand
ACTATCCACTATCCACTACCCACTATCCACTAGCCCATGCGTTTTCCCCTCTCCCTAACCAGTTCGATGACCGGCTACCTGCTGCGAAAGCGGTTGACGGGCGAAAAATACTTCCCCCTGGTGCTGATGCTCGAGCCGCTGCACGCCTGCAACCTTTCCTGCACCGGTTGCGGTCGAAGACGCGAGTACGCCGACGTGCTGCACCGGCGGCTGTCGATCGAGCGGTGCCTGGCCGCGGCCGACGAGTGCGACGCGCCGATCGTCAGCGTCTGCGGCGGCGAACCGCTGATGTATCCCGAAATCGAAGTGCTCATCGAAAGTTACATCTCGCGGCGCAAACACGTCTATCTCTGCACCAACGGAGTGCTGCTGGAAAAGAAGCTGAGCGGATTTCGTCCCAACGGCCGGCTGCTGATCAACGTGCATCTGGACGGCATGGAGGCCACGCACGACCGGATGGTCGAGCGGGAGGGGGTTTTCGCCGCGGCCGTCCGCGGAATCGTCGCCGCCAAGGCCGCCGGCTTCCAGGTCTGCACGAACACCACCGTCTACAAAGACACCGACATGCACGAGATCGCCGTGCTGTTCGACTATCTTCACGAGTTGAACGTGGACGGGCTGATGATATCACCGGCCTTCGGCTACGAGTCGGTCTGCCAGGGAGATCCCGACGGCGCGGAGCGGATATTCATGACCAGGGCGGAAATTGAGGAGAAATTTCGCGCCGCGGCGCCGCTCTTGCGACGGCATCGCTTGACCGCCTCGCCGATCTACATGGACTTTCTTTGCGGCCGGCGCGATCTGAGCTGCGCCGCCTGGGCGAATCCGACCTACAACGTCCGCGGCTGGCGCGGCCCCTGCTACCTGTTGGGCGACGCCCATTATCCCACCTATCGAGAACTGATCTCCTCGACCGATTGGGACCGGTTGGGTTCCGGCGGCGATCCGCGTTGCGCCCATTGCATGATGCACTGCGGTTTCGAGCCGGCCGCCGTTCTCCGCTCGCACAAGGGCTTCCGCGACGTGCTGCGGATGGCCGTCTGGCAGATGACGTGATAGAATATCGGCGAAATAGCATGTCGCTCGAATAATGTTGCGTGGACCGTTTAGCGGGGCCGCTTGCGGCCCGTTGTCGTCAATCACGCGAAAAAATAGTCTGGCCAATGTACCGTTCACTGCTGCTAACCTGGCTCCGAAACGTGGCGACGACCAAGGTGCGCGATAGCGTCGTTCAAGCGGCGAAGGAACAATTTGCGGGAACGGCGACCGAGAATACGCCAGCCGAAGAACGCAAGCCCTGCCAATTGGGCGTCGTTTTCGCCCTGGGGATCGAGTCGGGCGGGCTCGAGGACGTACTCGACGGCATGGTGACTACCGGCGGCGGCGGATTCGTCGTCCGAGAAGGGGGCCTGAAGGGCCGACGCACGGTCGTGATCCTCTCCGGGGCCGGACGCCAAAACGCCGCCCGGGCGACGGAGATTCTGATCGAAGGCCACCGGCCCCGCCGCGTCGTTTCGGCCGGATTGGCGGGCGGGCTGTCGCCGGAACTGAAGCGGAACGACATCCTCGTCGCCGATCGGCTCCTTAGCATCGACGGCGAGGATATGCCGATCGCGTTGCCGCCGGCACTCTCCGCCACAGCGTCTCGGCCGGACGTGCATCGCGGACCGCTGCTGACGGTCAATCGGATGGTCCGTCTGCCGAGCGATAAAAAATCGCTATTCCAGCAGCACTCCGCCTCGGCGGTCGATATGGAAACCTTCGCCGTGGCCAAGGTCTGCCGTCGGTTGCAAGTCCCATTTTCGTCCATCCGGGTGATAAACGACACGGCGGAAGAGACGCTGCCCCGCGACGTGGAGCGCCTTTTGGAACAGAAAGGCGGCGCTGCCCGGCTGGGGGCCGCGGTGGGCGCCGCGTGGCGACGGCCGGCAAGTCTGAAGGACATGTACCAGTTGCGCGAAAACGCCCTGGTCGCCTCCGACCGGCTGGCAAAATTTCTCGCGGATACGACATTCGACATCGAGGAGTCAAATGAGAGCTGAACTTCCACGTCTTCCGGCCCGGCGGTCGGAGGCGCACAAGGGCGATTTCGGATTGGCGCTGGTGGTCGGCGGCTCGCGGGGTATGGCCGGCGCCGCGGCGCTGGCCGGAATGGCTGCCCTGCGCGGCGGCGCCGGACTGGTGCGGCTGGCCGTGCCCGAGCCGTGCCTGGACACCATTGCCGGGTTTGAAGCGTCATACATGACCGTTCCGCTGCCGGCCGACGACGCCGGCCGTATCGCTCCCGAGGCGTTCGAGCGGCTCGTCGAATTGATCGAGCCGGCCACGGCGGTCGCCTGCGGACCGGGCTTGGGACGTTCGCCCGGCTTGGATCGGCTCGTCGCGCGGCTCTATCGTGAGACGGCCAAGCCGATGGTTTTCGACGCCGACGCTTTGAACGCCTTGGCGACCGATCCGGCGGTGCTTGCCCATCCCGGCGGGCCGCGCGTACTGACGCCGCACCCCGGCGAATTCGCCCGATTGATCGCTAAGAAGCTCAACGGCGACGCCCGAAACGACGCGGCCGTCGAGCTGGCCGCCCGATGCGGAGTCGTCGTGGTTCTCAAAGGGCACTGCACACTTGTGACCGACGGCAGCCGCCGGGCGATCAACACGACGGGCAATCCCGGCATGGCCACCGGCGGCTCGGGCGACGTGCTCACCGGTCTGATTACCGCCTTGGCGTGTCAAGGTCTCGAACCGTTCGACGCCGCGCGGCTCGGCGTCCATCTGCATGGTTTGGCGGGCGACTTGGCCGCGCAAGAAGTTGGGCAGGTGTCGCTTGTGGCCGGCGATTTAATCCAGTTTATCTCCGAGGCGTTCTGGGACGAGTAAACGGGACAGGTCTAATTATTGCGTTCATATTTCCTTCGCCACTCTTCCTACACCGTGCAAAGTCATACAACGAACGCGATAATTAGACCTGTCCCGTTTACTCACCCCGTTTACTCACCCCAGTTCCACGCGGCACCCTTCTTCGTGGCTTCGCCAGGCGGCTTGAACCACGCTCAAGGCAAGATAAGCGTCCTCCAGGTCGGAACTCCGACGAACCAGACTGGTTACGGAACGGTAGAAGTGGGTCAACAGTATCTCGCCCAACGGCCGCTCGCTATCGAGCGATTCCTGATGCCGGCCCGCCTCGTTGAACCACACCAACGTAGCCGGCAGATCGACGAACGCAATCCCATTTTCGCAAGAGGCTTGAAGGGCCGGCAGCGGTCGAAAGGAGATCGCCTCTTCCCAACCGGCGGGAACATAGCGGCCGCAACTTATCTGTGCGGTAGGCCCCATTCCAGGCTTGCCGGGCGGCGAAAAGTCCAGGTTCAGCATCCGATAGTCTTCCGTCTTGCCGTCCTCGCCGGAGAAGTGCATTACGCCCATCACGTAGGTCGGCCGGCAATCCATGACGTAACGGCACAAATCGACCTGTCCGATAATATGCCGAAACATCGTCTGGTCCGGGCGGGACTCCGTCCTGCCGGCGGTCGGTTCTTCGATGATGGACCGTTGGTGGCAGAACAACAGCCGCGGGCGTCCGAGTTGCGTGGCGATCAGTTCCTTCAGCCGGAGTGTGGCCGGCGCGTGTCGCCAAGGAAACTCGGCCACGAAGGCAATTCCCGCCTCCTCCACCCGACGTTTTATCGATTGAGCCTCGTCTGGGGCAAGTTCCAGTCCGGCGGCGCAATAGACGGCCTTGCCCGAATCGCACGCCGCCAGAATGGGCAGTTCCCTGAACCACTGGGGAGAAAGGACCAGCACGGCGTCGATGTCTTCCCGCTGGACCAACACATGGTATCCATCGACGGCCTCGGCGTGAAAGCCGGCCGCCGCCTGTTCGGCTCGATGCCGGACTTGATCGCAAATCGCCCGGACCTCGAACCGGTCGGACAGCGCCCTCAAGGCCGGGGCATGTCGCGTCTGCCAGAAATCGCCGAGTCCAATCAGACCAACACGTAGCCGCATGTAACCCTCCTTTGCATACGATTATATCGACTTCTCTCACCTGTTTATGCCCATTTAGTGAGAATCCTACCGACAGAAACTGGTTAAAGCGAGCAAAATAGGCGGGACAGTGAGGGCTTTCTGGGGTTTGACAATCGTCAAACGCCGCTCTGCCCTACTTGCCGACTTATGCTTCCCAGTTATACTTAGTGAATCCCCGATGCGGGAGAGGGGACATCCATCCAGGACTTTCCCACCTAGACCTACCTACCCGCCAGGACAGAGGAGAATCTCCATGACATCCGTGTTGTGCGCTGCCGTTCTACACTCAGCATTGATCCTTGCCGGCACGGACACGGTCGGCGCCGAGACATACGCGGAGGCCCATCGCAGTACGATCGAGACCGGCAAGCCGTTGGTCGTCATGATCGGCACCGATTGGTGTCGGCCTTGCCAAACCATGAAGAGGACCGTATTGCCACAGCTCCGCAAGCGTGGTTTCTTCAAGAAGATTGCTTTCGCGCTGGTCAACGCCGACCGCGACGGGAAACTCGCGGAGGAGCTAACCGGAGGCGGACCGGTGCCGCAACTGGTCATGTTCCGCAAGACATCGAAGGGGTGGATGCGGAGAAAACTCGTCGGCGGCCAGAGCGAAGAGGCCGTCGAACGGTTTATCAAGGAGGGTTTGGCCGCGGACCAGGTCGAAAAGAACGCCGTTGCCGATCAGTCCTAGACTTTTCGGTTGAAGGCATCAACAGCCGTTTAGCCGGCGTACTTGCACAACAGTGCTGGGCCAGATCATGGGCAAGATGCCCATGCTAACCAACTCGGCGTCTGGAGACGCCTTCTACAACTATATTGACCTTTTAGCGTACCTTGGCATAAGTAGTGACATCAGGGCGACCACCAGTAACATGGCCGTCGATGGTTCGGGCACGAAATACGTCCTGAAGTTATCAAGACGGTGGAACGTGATACGGTTGGAATCGTGATAGTTGCGGCTGCCGTCGTAGGCGGTGCGGACCAGATAGATGATGTCGTCACCGTCAAATTGCCAGTCGACGTATTGAAAGCCGGTCAACGCGACGGACTGTGCCCAGGTCAACCCTTGATCGTCTTCCAGCAGGGTCTTGACGACATTCCAGTGAATCAAGTCGTCGGAGACCGACAGCGATAGAACATTGCGCTGCCGAAAATACTGTGGATCGGTGTTGTTGTTCACCAGCGCGATATACTTCTCGGTAACCGGGTCTCGCCTGATCGTAAACTTGGTTGCCCCACCGGGAAAATCAATAAAGCCGGTTGCCGGATCGAAAGAGACGGTGGTTCCGTCGCGGCTGACTTTTACAATCGCCGCCTTGTCCACCACAGGATCGGAATGGAATCGCAGGATATTCCAGAGTTCGCCGTTGGGGGCTTCCACCATATTGCCCTCCAGCCACCCTGGTTCTGGTGATCCGCCGCCCCACCAGGCCGGATTGAAAGCCAGCTTGTTGCTCATGGTCCAATTTTCCGGATTCATCAGGTCGCTATTGACGTCGGCGGAGATCACAAGTGACTTAAAGCCCTCGGGCCAGTTCAGAGGGTTGTTGTCCTCGAAAGCCCGATAGATGCGGTTGTTGCTGATCAGCACGGGCACCGGAGCGCCGTGATAATTTGGCGCGACTGTGCCCGATCCTCCGGCAAACAGGTAAACTGGGTTGTCCGTGTCGGAATCAGTCCAATCCTGGCCGCCATCACTGCTGCGACGAATGGTTATGTGCCCGGAGTGAGCGGAGCAACCCAACATATAAACATCGTTGTTAAGCGTGAATAGGCCGCTCCAGAACGCCCCTTCCACGTCACCGAGAAGGTTCCAGCTCTGGCCGTTGTTCTCGGATCGCGCGAGTGCCCCTCGGTACTCCCTTCCGTATTTGTTTTTTGGCGAGGCCGGACCGAAATAATCGTAGCTTGTCAGCAAGCTTCCATCCCCCATCCGAACGATGCTCGGCGAACCTAAATACAACCGTGACGGGTTCGGCGACTCGTACACTTGACTGATCCACAACGGGTTCTTGGCTTGAGCGTTCGCATCCAGCGGAAGCAAACCAATGACCGTATAAACAAGCAGCGCTAAGGTAATTCGCATCGTGTTTCTCCTGATGACTTTCTTGAAAACCTTTCAACAGCAATTGTTCGTTGTTGTCGAACTATCACTTTCTCTTCAATTGCTTTTCAAATCAAAATCGAAGGTGTTTTTCCCCTTGCTGACTTCGCGTACAAGGTCGCTCTCCTTGTTGTAGCGAGCCGGTACAAGATTTTTCTGGGGGTTTTCCGAATCGGTTGCGGCCTTGTGGACTTGCACTTTGTGCGTACCCGGGAGGGCACCCTTGATGTCGCGGAGGAAGTTGAGGCGGTAGTGTCCGTTTTCGTCGGTAAAGGCGTAAGAAGTGCGGCCTCCGGCATCCGGCCGGAATGTCACCTTGGCTCGCACCAGTGGTTTGCCGTCGAGAGTGACCGTTCCTTGAACGTCGCCCAGGGGCGGGCGAATGATGGACCACGACCCCAGGCGCCTTGCTCAAATCGGCCGTTGCCAGGGGTGCCGTCAACAAAGCTATCGTCAAGTGAACTATAAAATGCACGCCAGCCAACTCCTTTTTCTCCCTGGACTTCGGCATCGAATCGCCGGTTTATTGACGCTTGTGGGGCTAGAACTTTTTCCCGTCGATCACCATGCCGTCCATGCGGTTGCCCAGGCGGCGATGAACCTCCATGTCGATCGAGTAGCTTATCATCTGTACAGAGCCGTCGCAGAACGCCATGTGGAAGCCGTTTGAATGCGCGCTGCCGAATTGGGCGTATCGGACATTGGAAGAATAACCGGGAATGTCTTGAATCGGCGGCTGCGGGGAGACGGCGCCGTTGTAACCGGTCCATCGGCAACTGTCGCAGTCGGCCCCCGTATAGGCGCCCTGGTCGTCGCTGCCATCGATACCAGTGAGGTAGTGGTCCGCGTTCAAGTACTTCTCGCCGGCAAGATAGGTGTTGGTGGTTCCGTCCGAGATGTCGTTCATCTTAACCTCACTGCAAAGATACATGACCCCGGTTTGCAGGGCGGGTGGGTTCGCTCCATAATATCCCCGAGGATCGAAACCGATGCCATTGTCGCCGTTGGCGAGCGAGGTTGGCCCGTAGATTCCGCTGTATCCCGTGTCGCCGCTGTTGGCGGCGTAATCGCTGCGGGCCGCGACGTCGAATTTATAGCTGTTGTGGGGTACATAATCCTTGATATAGGGCAGCGCCACGCACGGCCGTCGCGACGGACAGCAGAGCACCGACAGCGGCGTCTGGCACATTATTGCCGCCCCTTGTGCCTGTTGCGGGGTAATGCTGTCGGCCATCCCGTCGGACGGCAGAAGATATAGCGCTTCCTGCTCAAGAAAGGGAAGGCAGTTGTAAACCCAACCGCCGGGCTGGCGATGCGTCGGGCCACGATCTGGATCGCCTACCCAAAGCGTACCCCAGCCGCCGGTCGGGAAAAAACCGAGTTTCTGCTCGTGCGTCAGCGCCGCCAAGGCGATCTGCTTGAGGTGGTTCTTACACTGCACTTGGCGTGCCGCCTCGCGCGCCGCCTGCACCGCCGGCAAGAGCAACGCAATCAGAATCCCGATGATCGTGATCACGACCAAAAGTTCCACGAGCGTAAACGCTCGGGATTTCTGATTTTTGATTTCTGATTTATGATTGCTTCGGTACATCGTTTGCCTCCTGGTTCAATAGAAAAACCGCCCGAGGTAAATCACAACGATTTCACGCGAAGGCGCAAATCCGTCCCTTTGCGCCTTGGCGTGAGTTCTTGTGCTTCCGAAAATGGCTGGCGTTCCGAGCGTCGTCACGAAAGCCGTTCGTGACGACGCCGGAAAAGCGCCGGTCAAATCAGAAATCATACATCCTAAATCATAAATCTACTTCCGCTTCCGCCATGCGTAGCAGAGCAGCCCGATCAGGCCGGTGGCCAACAGTGCCAGCGTCCCCGGCTCGGGAATGAGTTCGGAAACGTCATCAGCGCTCAATGCGCGGCCGTACACGCGAGCATCGTCAATCAAGCCATCGAACCACAAACCGTCGTGCGACGCTTTGCTGCCAAGGACCAAGTTTTCGTCAACAGCGATTGCGGCGTATGATGTGCCAACGAGTTCGCTCCCCTCATCTACCCAGAACGTAAATGTGTCGCTCAATCGGGTAATACCCACGAGGTGCCAAACATCGTCATTGATGTCCATGCTCGATTGCACAAAGCCGACTCCGCCCTTATGAAACCACGCCAGTTTGCCGTTGTCAATTGCAAGATTAGCACGACCGGATTGGCCGGCGTTAACGCTAAAGATAGACCCTTGACTTTCCGTCTGGCTGGTTTTGACCCAGGCAAAGAGGCTGAAGTCTCCGGTCGCGGGGATCGCTACGGAGTTCGTATCCACGTAGTCGTCGACTCCATCAAACAAGTACGCTCTGTCACGCTCTCCGGGTTGGTCAATCGTTGCGCCATAGTTAGTCCCGTCGGAGTTGCCGGTCGCATCCACTACGGGGCCCGCTACGGTCTCATCAAACTTCCAATACCTTATCAGATTGCTGATGATGTCTGCCCGAGCAAATGCCGGACATGACAACGCCGCGATCAGGCCAACCAAAGCCGTCACTTTCAACATACTGCTTCTCATGATCTCGCTCCTAGCAAAAAAGGGGTTAAAAAAGGGAACACAGTCGAACTAAAAAATCGATAAGTTTAACCGTTCGCGCGTCGGCCGGACGACATGCCCAGCACATTGATTCCGCACTGGCGGCTAGGATTCCGGCGCGCCACGTCGCGCGCCAGCTACACTCTCCGCATCGTCAAGTCGTCGTCGATCACCTCCTTTCTCCATCCGCGGGCGGATGGTCTGGGGTGCCGGCCTCGAACATCGCCGCGACTTCGTCGGTCGACAGCGCGGCGGCGAAAAACGCCGCTTCGTCGATCAAACCCTGGAACTCGCGGCTGGGTTCGAGCCTCATACTGTTGTCGCCCAACCACACAGGCTCGTCGTTTTGGTGCAAGTAAGCGGACCGGGGCGATTGGCTTTCCGCCTCCAAACGGCCATCCAAATACAGCCGTTTGTGCGTTGTGTCGTCGCCCGGCTCGAACACCGCCACCGCCAGATGCCAACGGCCGTCGGCGACCTCGGTCCGGCCGGCCGTCGTCGTTGTTCGGAAATCGGGGCCAAAGTCCAAGCTCGCGCCGAATGAGAGCGCATTGGCGTCGCCGTGTTGTTGGAGCCGCCACGACGTGTCACTCTTGGCAACCAAGACCACCCACTTCCCCTCGAACCGGTCGGTCTTGAACCAAACGGCGACCGAGAACGGGCCGGCGAACTGGAAGCGTTCCTGCTCGGGCAATTCGACTCTGTTGCCGCAGTTGCGGCCGTGGAAGTAGAGGGCGTGCTTACCCGGAAAACGCCCCGAGACCCAAACGGCCCCCTTGATCCGGCCGTCAAGTTGATGCCCCATTGATGTCCGGTTTCGCAACGTGGAACGCTCATCCTCATCTTGCTGGAAGTTGTAGTACGCAACCAGATCGGGGCGTTTCCGCAACGACTCGCTGAATGCCTGCCAGCGGCGGAAGGGTTTTAGTTGCCGCTCCTCGGCCAGCGCGGCCAGTTGCCCGGGGCGAACGAAAGCGAAAGCGGTTGAATCGGCCGTGCCGCGCACGATGACCAGTCGGTCCTCGGCGTCCTTGTCGCGTTGCACTCGCGCCGATTCGTTCTCGCCTAAAATCACCTCGCGCGGAGTGCCACTGGCTAAGCCAGTGCCACCCACTACTTCCACCTTCACCGAGCCGCGGAAGACGTGCGACTCGGTGGTTCCCTCCTCGCTCACTTCCACGCCGAACTCCGTGCCGAGGTCGGTGATGATGGCGGTGGGAGTACGGACGGAGAATAGGGATGAAGGATGAAGGATGAAGGATGAAGGAGATTTCTGATTTCTGATTTCTGATTTCTGATTGCTTCCGCTTGCCCTCGCCCCTCGCCCCTCGCCCCTCGCCCCCACTCTTGCCGTCAGTTTTCCCAGCGCGAGATAGCCGCCGGCGGTCGATTCCACCTCGTAGGTGCAAGGCCCCTGGAGAATGACCTTCGCGCCGGAGTTGTAGGTG
>JAUWNG010000143.1 GCA_030612765.1 Planctomycetota bacterium | reverse complement strand
TCCACTATCCACTATCCACTAACCACTACCCACTACCCACTATCCACTACCCACTAATGTCCACCATAATCCGAGAGACATCGTTGCCGGGGCTGCCGGTATCGAAGGGAAAAGTACGCGACATCTACGACCTGGGCGATCGGCTGTTGCTGGTCAGCACGGACCGGATCAGCGCGTTCGACTGGGTTCTGCCGACGGGTATTCCCGACAAGGGGCGCGTGCTGACGCAAATCGCCGCCTTCTGGTTCCAATTGCTCGACGAGCCTAACCATCTGATTTCGACCGACGTCGAGAAGATGGATCTTCCGCCGGGCACTGACCTGGAACTGTTCGCCGGCCGCTCGACGCTCTGCCGAAAAACGAAAGTCGTGCCGATCGAGTGCGTCGTTCGCGGATATCTGGCCGGATCGGGCTGGAAGGAGTACCAACGGAGCGGCACGGTCTGCGGCGTCGAGCTGCCTGCCGGTCTGACGGAATGCGCTCAACTGCCGGAGCCGATTTTCACCCCTTCGACAAAAGCCGTCGAGGGTCACGACGAGAACATCACGTTCGAGCGGATGGTGGAGCTTGTCGGCCGCGAATTGTCCGAGGAATTGCGGCGTCGCAGCCTGCGGATATTCCGGCGCGGGGTGGAGCACGCCCGGGAGCGGGGAATCATCGTCGCCGACACGAAGTTCGAGTTCGGCCGGATCGGCGACGAGTTGCTGTTGATCGACGAGGTGCTCACGCCCGACAGTTCTCGTTTCTGGCCTGCCGATCAGTATGCCCCCGGTCACGGCCAGCCGTCGTTCGACAAACAGTTTGTCCGCGACTGGCTTTCGACGACCGACTGGGACAAGAACAGTCCTCCGCCTCCGCTGCCGGACGAAGTGGTGGCGAAAACGCGGCAGAAGTACGTCGAAGCCTACCAGCGGCTGACCGATCGGAAGTTTGATTAACTCTGTCGGATTGGCCGTGTGTCGGGATTGATATATCGCAAGATTGCATGATATAATCAGATTTGTTTTCAAGAAGTCCAATACAGCCGGGAGAGTCCCATGAGACTCAAAGTAATCGTTCACGATGCGGAAGAGGGCGGCTATTGGGCCGAAGTGCCCTCGATTCCAGGTTGTGCTACCCAGGGCGACACGTTTGAGGAACTTCTGCGAAATCTCTACGAAGCCGTCGAAGGATGTTTATCCGTTGATGTGACGCCGCCACCGCCGATTGCCTCCAATGCTCGAGTGATCGAGATCGCGGTATGAAATCGATCGCCGGGAAAGACTTGAAAAAGGTCGTGGAACGTAATGGTTGGGCACTGCTGCGCGTGCGAGGAAGCCACCACATCTACGGCAAGCCGGGCAGTAATATCCGGCTTTCAATTCCGATACACGGAAATGCGGCGCTCAAGAAAGGACTGTTGAATCATCTGTTGAAGTTGGCCGGATTGACCGAAAGCGATCTTTAGAGCAGCGTCCTGTAACACGACGAAGGAACTTGGATCGTTGCGCTAATCTACCGAGCGCGATGGGATCGATGTTTCGCCGTTATTTTTCCGCTTTCTTCCGGGTTTCTCCGGCCGCCTGCTATTGCCTGCTTAAGGCGGCCGAAGTATACTGCACCCCCCTGTTTTTATGTGTTTGTGTCTGGGGCGTTTTTTCGTCGTTCGTCTTATTTTGCATAGGTTGTCATGGGGCTGCTTCTTCCGTTTCAGCCGGCGGCGGCCGAATATCCAAACCATCTTGCCCTGCCGCGGCCGGAACGCTTGCGGCTTCCGCCGGCCGGATGGCTGCTGGCGGCGATGGTGTTGCTGTGCCTCGCGCCGCGGGCGATGATGGCGCTGCGGATCACCAGCGTTTGCCCCGACGGGGTGATATACATTCACGCCGCAAAGGCCATCGAGTCGGGCAACCTCCGCGTGGCGTTTCGAGACTTTGACTTAAACGCCTACCCGATCATTCTCGCGGCATTGCATCGTCTGGGACTGGATTGGGAGCTGGCCGCCGGACTTTGGGGAGTGACGATCTCCAGCCTCGTGGTGCTGCCGCTTTGGGGTTGGGCCAGGCGGCAGTTCGACGACCGCGTGGCATTGCTGGCCTGTATGCTCTACGCCGTCCATCCGAAGTTCATCGAGTGGAGTCCGGAGGTCATGCGCGATCCGACTTTCTGGATGCTCTTCATGCTGGCGATCTATTGGATGTGGCGTGCGGTGACGGAAGTTCGCCACCGCTACTTTCTCGCCGCCGGCGCCGCGATCATCCTGGCCTCGCTGACCCGCGTCGAGGGCCTGTTTCTGCTGATACCGCTCGCTCTGTGGACGTTTTGGCGCTGGCTGGCATTGGCGCCGGGTTCGTCGCAGGGCGCCACTACTGGCTTGTCCAGCAGTGCCTGCGAGAGTCTATCGGAAAACACTGCTGGACAAGCCAGCAGTGGCACCCGGCAGAGCGACCGCGGCAAGTTGCTCCTAGGCGTAGTGTTGTGCGTGGTGATATTGCCCGCAATGCTGTTGCTGGTCAATATAGCGTGGTTGCACGGCCGCCACGACTGGACCCTGCTCCGGCTCGACCCGCTGGAGCGCGTGCAGCCGTGGCTGGAACACCTTTTCGGCCAAGCGCCGGCCGACGGCGGCAACGGTCCGGCGATGGGGATGACCATCGGCCGGATGGCCTGGGTCTTCTTTCCCACGATGACTCGCGGGCTGTCGCCGATCTTCGCACTGTTGATGTTCGGCGGGATATGGGGATGGCGCCGCGTCTGGTCCCGACGCGATCATCAACCGCTGTTCTACACCGCCGTGGTAATCTTATGCGGAATCTGGATCCATCTTTGGTACGGCCAAAACATCTGCCCGCGCTACGCGTTGCCGATCGTGTTGATGGCCTCGCCGCTGGCCGCGTTGGGTCTGTTGGGGTTGGTGGCCCGATTGTCGCGCGTGGCGGAGTGGTTTAGCAGTCCGTTGAAGAAGTCGGATTCCGGGAGTTTGGGTGCCACTGCTGGCTTGTCCAGCAGTGTTTTCCCGGGAGTTTCTTCCTGCACTGCTGGGCAAGCCAGCAGTGGCACCCTTTTTCAACAATCTGTTCGCCGGCGGGTCCGCCCCGACACGATTGCCGCGGTCGTGCTCGGCGTGATATTCGCCGCCAATCTGACCGCCGCCATGACCAGCAATCGAGTGTATTTCGCCGGCAGGCAGACAGCCGTCGACGTGGGACTCTGGGTGCGACGTGAGTTTCCTCGCCCCACGGTGCTGGTCGGTCCGCTCGGAGTGACTCCCATCGTCAGTTACTACGCCGCCGGATCGCCGTATCGAGCGTTTAGCTGCGATGCGAAAGACGAGCTTATCCTGAAAATAATCGAGAACAGCCGGGCCGACGTCGTGCTGTTCAGGCCGGCGAAGCAACTCACCGAAGACCGATGCGCGGCGTTGGTTGAAAGCGCGCGGCGTTTGGGAATGGCGCCGGTGCGCCCGGACGCCATGCCGACAGACGAACCCGGATTCATTATCCTCGTCCGTACCGCCCGAAAGGACCTTGTGGAGTAGTCGGCACACGGAGTGTACCTGATACCATGCCCGAAAAACTCACGGTATTGATCCCCTGCCGCAACGAATCGCACAACATTCGTGCGTGCGTCGAGTCGGTCCGTCCGGTGGCCGACGAGATTCTCGTGGCCGATTCGCTTTCGACCGACGACACCACCGAGATCGTCCGCCGGCTGGGCGACTGCCGGCTGATCGAACGGGAGTTCGTCGATCATGCCGACTTCAAGAATTGGGCGATCCCCCAAGCGTCTCATCCGTGGATACTTCAGATCGACGCCGACGAGCGGCTGACCGATGGGCTGGCCGTCGAGGTCCGCGACGTGCTCGAACGGAACGATCCCAGTCGGGACGCTTACCGCGTGCGGTTCGACAACTTTTTTCTCGGCCGGCCGATCCGGCATTGCGGCTGGAACCGCTCGACGGTCATCCGGCTCTTTCGCCGTGACGCCTGCCGCTACGGTCCGTCGCGGGTACACGAGCGGTTGGAGGTCGAGCCGGACCGGGTGGGAATGTTCCAAGGCCGGATACTCCACTACACGTGCCGGTCGCTCGCACAGTGGACCGAAAAGCAAAACCGCTACACGACATATTGGGCGGAAGATCGGTACGCCGCCGGTCGACGCGCCGGGTGGCTGGGAATACTTTTGCGGCCGCCGTTGCGGTTTCTGCAACTCTACCTCTTTCGCGGCGGATTTCTCGACGGCGTCGCCGGTCTGATCGTCTGCCTGAGCAGCATGTATTATACGTTTCTCAAGTATGCTAAACTCTGGCAACTGAGCCGGGATTCAGAAAAAAGCGGGTGCCATGGGTAAGCGCAGCTTACCCGTGTTGCTACCGGCAAGATTCCAACGAATAACCCGGCGTGGACGCCGGGGCTAAACAATAGTGTACGTGCAATTGTGCCCAATCCCTAACTTCCAATGTCCTCTATCGCCCTGACCGTCGCGTTGGTCTCGACGCAGCGCCGCTGGCACGGCGGCGAGGAGCAGGCCCGGCTGCTGGCCGTAGGGTTGCGCCAACGCGAATGCCGATGCGTCGTGCTGGCACGCCGCGGCAGTCTGTTTGCCGAGCGGATGGCGGACGAGGGTTTCGAGGTCGTCACGTTCTCCGGCGGGCGTGGCCCGGCGGCGTTGTGGCGCATTCGCCGCGCTCTGCGGCGCATCCGGCCCGACGTGCTGCATTACAACGATTCACATGCCATCGGCGTCGCGGGTCTGGCCTCGCTGGGGCTGCGAATTCCCGCTCGCATCGCCGCCCGGCGAGTCGATTTCACGATCCGCTCGCCAAAACAGTATCGCTGGTTCTGCAATCGCGTGGTCTGCGTTTCCGGCGCGGTGGCCGATGTTTGCCGAGAAGGCGGCATCCCGGACCGCCTGTTGCGAGTGGTGCATGACGGCGTCGATCCGGCGCGGGTCCGATCCGGCGATCGAGCGCGAGGGCGGCAGGCGTTGGGGCTGAACGACGATCAAACGCTACTGCTTACCGTGGCGACCCTGACCGACCACAAGGGACACAGGTTCCTGTTGGAGGCCTTGCCCGAGGTGGTGCGAAAGGCGCCCAACACGGTCCTCGCCCTGGCCGGCGACGGCGAGTTGCGCTCGGCGCTACAGCGGCAGGCCGAACGGTTGGGAATCGACTCGCACGTCCGCTTTCTCGGATTCCGCGACGACGTACCCGATCTGATCCACGCCGCCGACCTGTTCGTTTTGCCGTCGCATAAAGAGGGGCTATGTTCGACGTTGATTGACGTGATGCTTGCCGAATGTCCGATAGTGGCCACCACGGCCGGCGGAATCCCGGACCTGGTCGGCTGTAGGACAGGTTGTCAACCTGTCCAATCAAACACGGAACAGACAGGTTGCCAACCTGTCCTACATAATGAGGAACGGACAGGTTGCCAACCTGTCCCACGCGAACCGGTCGCATGGCTGGTTCCTCCTCGCGATCCGCAAGCCTTGGCCGAGGCCGTTCTTCACGCCTTGGATTCGCCCGACCAATGTGCGGCGATGCGAGAGCGTGCCCGCCGCCGCGCCGAGCAACGATTCACCGCCGACCAAATGGTAGAGTCCACGCTGGCGGTGTACCGGGAGTTGATTGCGAAACCGCAAGCGGTTTAGTTACGTTTGCTGCAATACGTCGTGTACGGCCGCGAAAACCGTTTCCACGCTCAGGTCGCGCATGCAGCGATGATGCCCCAACGGGCAAACCCGCTTGTGGCAGCCGATGCAGTCCAGATCGAGCACGAGGTTCGCGGCCCGTTGCGTCGGATTTTCGCTCCAGACGGGCAACATCGGACCGAAAAGCGTGACCACCGGCAGCCCCAACGCGGCGGCAACGTGCCGCGGACCGCTATCCGTCGACACCATTACCCGGCAGCGGCGAATGCACGCCTTCGACGTGCCCAGGTCCATCGGTTGATCGGCCATCGAAACCACGCGGGTACCGGCTGCCAGGCGGACGACCTCACGGGCAATCTCACGCTCTTTCGGCCCGCAAATAACCAGCACGTCGAAGTCCAACTCATCGACAATGCGCCGAGCCAAGCGGCCGAAGTATTCGACCGGCCAGAGCTTCGATCCGCCGTAAGCGCCGCTCGAATTGAGCGCCGCGATGGGCTTCTCGCCGCGCAGCCCCAGCCGCTCGAAAACCTCGTCGGCCGATCGCTCGTCGGCCGCCGTGGTGGTCAGTTCCAGCCGAGGCGATTCCTCTTCGCAACCGATCGAGCGGGCCAACTTCAGGTAAGTTTCGACCATCGGCTCGGGCACGATCCGGCGGGGGTGGCGCCGGCTTAGCCAGTGTCCGTCGCGGCGGGGATAGAGTTTGTCGGTCAGCAACGGACCGCGACCGTAACGGACGTAGCCGATCCGCCGCTTGGCCCCGCCTCGCCAGGCTACCCACGCCGTGCGGAGCGAGTTGGTCATCAGCACGGCCAGGTCGAATCGCTCGCCGCGCATCCGCCGCGCCACCGCCCGAGAGCGCAATTCGCGCTGCTTCGACCGGGGATCGAAAAACCACTGCTCGTCGAGCCAGCCGGCGCCGGCCAACACGTCGGCCAGATATGGGCGCATAATGCCGACGATTCGCGCCTGCGGACCGAAGTGCCGCCGTAGCGAACGCAACGTCGGCGTGGCCATCGCCACGTCGCCCAACCAATTCGGCAGAAAAACCGCGATCTTCATGGCAGTCGTATCCGTTTAGCGGCCGCCGGCACGGCGGCCACTCATCTTAACCGTAAGCCGCCGTGCCGGCGGCTGCTAAACGGGGCAAAATCGCCGCAGCCGCGATTCCAACGCCTCTTGGCCGCCGAGCAATTCCAACTCGATCCGCACTGCCCACAGCGGTTTGGTCCCCAGTCGGTCGCGGGAGATTTTCACCAGGTCCTTGCAGGTACACAAGACGGCCGAAACTTCAAGCTCCTCGGCCCATCGGGCAAGCGAATCTTCATCTTCGGGAGTATAGCGATGGTGATCGGGGAACTCGCGGAAGCCGACAACCCGGCAGCCGCATTGTTCGAGCGTATGCCGGAAGCCCGCCGGATTGCCGATGCCGCAGAACGCCGCCACCGGGCCGGAAAAGGTGTCAGGAACCTTTTGCCGGAACGGCCCTTCGGGTGCTTCGCACAAAAGGTTCCTGACACCTTTTCCGGCGTGGGCCGCCTCGGCGAAAATCGCATCGGGGGCATGGCGGCGGACGATCCGCCAAATCGCCTCACGCTCGGAGGGTTCAATCAGATCGGCGCGGGAAAGAACCACCACGTCGGCTCGCCGCAAGCCCGAGACCGGCTCGCGCAACATCCCGCGCGGAAATACGTGGTCGTATCCAAACGGAGTCAATGCGTCCAGCAGCACGATGTCCAAATCGCGGGCGATCCGGCGGTGCTGAAACCCGTCGTCCAGCACGACGAGCTGACTGCCGTGTTTCTCGACGGCCTCGCGAGCGGCGGACACGCGATCGGGGTTCTGTAGATGCGGCACGTCGGGCAACAGCAGCCGCATCTCCAGGGCCTCGTCGTTCGCCTCGCCAACGGCCGAACCGTATCCGCGGCTAACCACCGAAACGCGGACGCCGCGTTCAAGGAACCATCGCACAAGCCAGCGGACCATGGGCGTCTTGCCGGTGCCGCCGAGCGTGAGGTTGCCGACGCTGACCACCGGCACGCCGGCCTGTCGAACCCGCGCCGCGCCGCGATCGTACCCCCAATTTCGCAGTCGAACGGCCGTTGCGTAGCAGGTCTCGCCCAACCGCAACCCGCCGCGCAGCAGCGATGCCCCGGCCCCTCGCCGCCGGCCGCCGACCAAATCACGAAATGACGCGGGATCGAACAATTTCAAGCACCCCTCGATGGTGGGTAATTGGTGACGGCCATGATAGGCGGACACGGCCGGCAAGGCAAGCCGGAATGGATTGCCGACAAGCCCGTTGTGAGGGATAATTACATGGCGGCGGATTTTGGAACTGAGTGGAAAGTAGGGTGGGTCAAGCGAAGCGCAGCCCCACCAACAGTGGAAAAATCGTGGTGGGGCTAAGCTTCGCTTGACCCACCCTACACAGATCGACAACGACACGAGGCCATTTATGCGGCGTTTGCAACCACCAACGGTCCTGATCGTCGCGGCGGCGGCATTCTGCGCCGGGCAGACCGCGCCGGCCGACGAACGGTTCGATCTTGCCTTCGAGCAAGCAAAACAGGCGATCGAGGACGGCGACCACAACGTCGCCCTGGCGCTGATGGACAAAGCTGTCGGCCAGTCGCCGAAAGAGGCGAAGTACCGCGGGCTGCGCGGCGTGGCCTGGCTCTGCAAAGGGCAATACGCCAAGGGCGAGGCCGATCTGAAAGCGGCCATCGAAATGAACCCCGGCGACGCCGGTATCCGATACCGGCCCTCGACGACGGCCAAGCTCCCGGCCGGCAAGCTGAAACACGGCCGCCGGCAGGTAGACCGAATGTTGCGCGACCGGCCGGCAATGGACAAGTATGGCGAAGAGACGGATTTTCTGCGCCGTTGGGCGGAGCGAAAATTCGCCGGAGAGGATTTCGGCTCGCCGATCGACTGGGATCCGACGCCGCCGTTGCACTCCGACGCCGAACATCTGGCCCCCGACGAGGACGGCAACGCCGCCATTCTGATCGAGGAGAATTACACCGAAGGACCGAAGCACGGCAAGCCGCGGTCGTTCGAGGAGCTTTGGGCCGGCGCGGTCTACGAACTGCACAACGTCGCTTACGCCCGGGAGTTCATCCGCCTGCACGACGAGGCCGATGAAGGCAAACTCTCGAAAGAGGAGTTCGTCGCCGGCATTCTCAAGTTCGAGCTTCTGGCCGCGCAACGCACCAGGGCTTTTTACGTGCAACAATTTCTCCCCTTGGCGGCGAAAAAGAAGCTGCCGACCGACCCGACGCTCTGGTTCTGCGAGTGGTGGGACACGCCCGAGAGCGTTTTGGACAGCTTCACCGACAAGGCGGCGTACCCCTGGCATCCTTACGCCCGCGAGTACGACTGGGCCACAGTCCACCGCTTCTGGCACGACGACGAGTATAAAAAAACCCGAAAACTCCTCAAACAGATGCTGGCCGAGGAAGGCTATGATGAGGAGCAAGCCGACGTTTACTATTGGATCGGGGCGTGTCTGTTCAAGCTCAACAAGCCGGCCGAGGCCCTGGCGGCCTACAACAAGTCGATCCGGCTCGATCCTGAAAGCGCCGCCGCTTATCGCGCCCGCGGCCAGCTCCACAAGCAACTCGGCGCCAACGCCAAGGCCGAGGCTGATTTTGCCAAGGCGAAGGAATTGGAGAGCGAGGAGTAATACCTATCGGCCAAGCCAGGCTCAGGCAGTCGCTGTCGATTCGATTGGGGCCAATTCAAGCACGACCTTATGGGCGTCTTCGCCGAGAACTTGGGAAGCATCGAGTATTTCGAGTCCGGCAATTTTGCCGTCTGGACCATAGTCGGCGGTAATATCGGGCGTTAGTTCCCGGCACTCGGCCGTACCCGGTTCCAGGGATCGCAGTTCAATGTAAAGCGAGTCCACTTCGGCGTCATAGCAAATCTTCATCGGAACACCTCGTTCTCTTTCAGTTGTGGTAATAGACCTTAACCGTCACCACCGTGATTGACGCGGGATCGTCGGCGAAAACGACATCCACCGTCTTGTAGGCGTAGTGCCTGCCGTTGACGGGCGAAACGGCGTTGTAGGGAAAGGCATGGCGGGTGTGCCACTTGCCGCGTTGTGCGGACTGCCGCGGTTCAGCGCGAATGGCCCGTTCCACTTCCGTCGGCGTTGCCCCTCGCTGTCCCATCCGTTGCGCGGCATGTCGGGAAACGATAATTGGCTTGTCGGCGGTATCCATCGCTCATTTCCGTATCAAGTCGGTCGTCAATCAACAACGACGTTGAACGCTTCGGCTACTCGACGACCTTGAACACGTGATCGTGTTCGCGGGCGTGTTCCTTCACGCACAACCCGATCGATTGCCCCGCGGTGGCCTCGGCGACCGGTTTGTTGTCGATCTGCATGGAGTCGATTTTTTGGGTGAAGTCACTGGTGTGGCCCTTGACGTGGATCGTATCGCCCACGCGCAGGGTGTCTTGGGTGATTTCGATCGCCGCCACGCCGATCTTGCTGAAGTAATGGGTGACTTTGCCGAGTTCTACTTCCGCCATGACGTCGCCCTCCTTAAGTTAGGACAAGAAGAACTGAAGCACACCACGACGCACCGTGAACACCATTCAGAACGTGGTCTGAAATTGTTCAATGTTACATTAACGCCCCGCGACAGCGCGGCCGGGGCGGGAAAAAACCGCGCGTCCCCCCCCCGCCCCC
>JAUWNG010000118.1 GCA_030612765.1 Planctomycetota bacterium | reverse complement strand
GAGAGGGGAGAGGGAAGGCAGAAGATGGAAGGCGGAGGGCGGAAAGCGGAAGGCGGAAGGCGGAAGGCGGAACACTCTCTCCTCTCCCCTCTCCCCTCTCCCCTCTCCCCTCCTCGCGGCGTCCTGCTGCTGGTGGTGCTGGCGATCCTGACGTTGTTCGCGTTGATTGCGGTGGCGTTCGTGGTCCTCAGCGGCCAGGCCCAGCGGAGCGCGAAGAGCATCGAGCGGTTCGAGCAGGTGATCGACCCGCCCGAGAAACTTTTACATCAGGCCGCCATGCAGGTCTTTCGCGGCCCGACGACCAATTACGCGACCGGCCTCCTCGATCAGTCCTCGGTGATGCAGGCACATAGCTTGCTGGAAGATATTTATGGGAACGAGTATGTATTCGGAACGATCATCCTTGCAGAGCCGGTCGGATTCACTACTGGTACGCCATTTCCCCAGTTGCTAAACCTTACGCTGAGTCAGCTTTCGTATTACGACACGAGCGGAAATCTAATAACAATCACGGCCGCCGCTGATCTATCCAATCTTATTTCCGCTTTGGCCCGTCGCGTCGGCTGCGTGCTGACGATCACGGTCGTACCGACACTGGGCAACACGGTCGAGCAACTTGCCTTAAGGAGTGAAAGCACGCGCATCGTTGCGGCGAGCACCGGTTCTCCGATCGTGCAAGTCGTGGCCTTTCCAAATGGTGCGTGGCCACCGGCTGGCACGGAGTTCACCATCAACAGCGTACCGTTCAGCGGCACGGGCTTCGGGTACAACGCCGGCACCGGCGACCTGGATGATACTTTGGTCGCAAGCACGCACCCACTAGCGCTATTGCCGAACGACAGAACCGTAAACCCCAATCCGCCGGGCGGAGCGAACGAGGACTACGACGCGGCCGATTTCCAAAACATGCTGCTGGCCGCGCAAGTGGTGCCAACTGGTAGTACGATCGTCCAAACGCTCCCCTCGCTCCACCGACCCGCGCTGGTGCGGTATTGGGAAAATCAACTCGGCATCCCACCTGGAGGCTGGGATAACACCAACATCGGATTATTGCGGTCTATCATGCTCCGGCCCATCGGCAATTTCCCCTGGGCCGACCATCCCTACTTCACCGGCAGCAATCCGCGTTTCAACCCCGCTTGGGATGGCAGTTTTGTACCAGACCCGAGCGATCCCACCCAATGCCTATACTCCTGGGACGTGGACAACGACGGGGACGGAGTAACGGACAGCGTGTGGGTTGATCTGGGTATGCCGGTTCGGGCGACGACCGACGGCCGCTTATACAAGCCGCTGTTCGCCATCCTCTGCGTCGATCTCGACGGCCGCCTGAACCTGAACGCCCACGGCTCGCTGCCGCAGACCAACCCGGCGTACTACGGTCAAATGGTGTCTACGCCGGGCGTGTTGGCCGGCGGCGTCGCCACGACGAACATCCTGTCGCGCGGCCTGGGCTTCGGACCGGCCGAAATCAATCTCAATTACCTATTGAACAACATAACTATCTACGGGCAGCTTATGACCGGCGACGGCGGATACCAGGGTCGATACGGCTTGACCGGCGTGCCCGGCGCGGCAGGACTGCTCGACCCGCTCAGTGCGAACAAGTGGTTCGAGTACGCGGGCGAGCAGAACCGCACTTATCGCTACTGGTGGGGCTTCCAGACAAAAGACGCAAACACGTACGTGCGAGATTCATTCGGCTCGCCGCCCGACCCGTTCGGCACCGGGGGCGTTGGGCTGGACCTGGCCGGCCGGCCGCTGTACATGGGCGGCATGGGCGGCACGATCGTCGATAACCCTTATGAGATGAACCTCGACGCGAACCAAAGCCGCGGGCAGCCCAGCGGGACGCCGGACAATCCGTTCAGTCTGGCCGAGTTGGAGCGGCTGCTGCGGCCGTTCGACCACGACGCCCCGGCCTTGCCCGCTCGGCTGTGGACGCTTACCTCGGACACCAGCGTTCCCCCGGTCAATGTATTGTTGCCGATCGCACGGCGAAAGGCGTTTACCACCGAGAGTTGGGATCTGCCGTGCCCGGGCGTTCCGCCGGAGTGGCAGGTCGCCAAGCGGTTGAAGGAACGGCTGTTGAGCGGCGGGCTGTTGACCGAAGCCCAAGCGTTGGCCCTGCTGCCGCAGTTGTTGCCGACGGACTTGCTGGCCGGATTGCGGATGAACATCAACCGCCCGTTGGGCAACGGCCGGGCGTATAGCGTGACCCCCGGCGACGACACCGATAATCCCGGCATTGTCGATGCCCCGGCGCCGCCGGCGACCGCAAAACAAGTGATGCTCAGCGGACAAACCGCTCTCGTAAGCTACGACGGTACAGGCGCGCTGCCTCCCTCGCTGGAACAGAGTCCGTTGGGTGCCCGGCAGCTTATGGCCCGGCACCTGTACGTGCTGGTGCTGACGCTGGCCGAGCGACATTCGTTGAGGAGCCATTTTGGCGGCAATGCGGAAGACGCGGCGCGGGCCGTGGCGCAATGGGCGGTGAACGTGGTCGATTTCCGCGACCGCGACAACATCATGACCCCCTTCGACTACGATTCCAGGTTTGCCTACGACGACGCCGCGCACGCGATCACCGCCGGCTGGAACCCGCCGGGCAACGCGCTGCATCGGGTCTGGGGCTGCGAGCGGCCGGAACTGCTGATTACCGAAACGCTGGCCTTTCACGACCGGAAAACCGAAGACCTCGACGACGACGGCGGAAAGGTCCATACGGTAAATGCGGGAGACCCGGAGGACGACAACGGCGACTACGACCAGCGGAAGCGGCCGGAAGGGTCGCTGTTTGTCGAGTTGTACAACCCCGCCGGGCCGTTCGACCCGCCGGCCGATGCGACGGAGGCAGACCCCGCACCCGAAGGCAATCCGCCATATCTATTTGGGACGGATATGTCCGGGACGCAGCACTATGTTAGTTGCGTCCGGCTGGACCAGACTACGCCCCAGGGGCATCCGGTGTGGCGGCTGGCCATCACGGCCGACGCCGACGTCAACAAGGATCTCGACGACCCGCGCAGTGCGAATCGGCCGGACATTGAAAGGAGCGTGTATTTCGTCGATCCAGCAACGGCAAGCATTACCGGCGGCGGCACGAAATATCATACGACCAGCAACAACATCGCCCCCATTCTGCCCGGCCGGTACGCCGTGATCGGACCCGACAATGAAACTCTCGTGGGCACGCGGACGGATGGAATCGTTACGAAGACGCGGAGAATCGAACTGACGGAAGACATCAATCCTAATGATGCGACGGATCAAGTGAGCGTCATACGTAATTTGCGTCCTAAAGATACAGACCCCTCGCCCGATTCAAACGAGCTTCCGACCGGCGCGATCAAACCGCCGGTGGCCGTCGTGATCGACCAGCCGCGCCGGCTGAGCGTTTCGGAACCGACGAGTGGGTATCCTCCGCCTACTGGAGCGGACGGTAAATCATACGAGCCAGTACTCCTGCAACCGCTCGATTCCGGCGTACTACTGCAAACAGAGACCACGCCGAACTATTGTGTAGTGCATTTACAGCGATTGGCCAACCCGCGGAGACCGTGGAAGGGGCTGAACATGGCCGGACAAATGCCGGTCGACTATAACCCGTACATAACAATCGACTCGCAGCCGATCGACCTGACGACATTCAACGGGGAAGCGGAAACCGACGACGACGAGACCATCGGCGATGTGATGCTCGCCTCGCATCAACGCGGCGAAACGAACAACCCGGCAACCGACGGCGTCAATAATCTTTGGAAACTGGACTTGGGCACAAAGGATCTGGTGGACGATCCGATCCCGCCCATCGCCGGCGATCCTCACGTATTCAAGCACGTTCTCCAGCACACGCTGGGGTATCTGAACACGCCGTTCGGCGATCCGTACACGGATACGATTGATCCCAGAAACTCAGCCACCGGTTGGCGATCGTATCGGGGCGATCCTGATCCTACGACCGGCCCGTTCCCGTGGCTGACGTGGAACAATCGGCCGTACGTGAGCCAGTTGGAGTTGATGCTGGTGCCGTGGGTTCGCTCGTCGCAACTGCTGCGATACTACAACATTGCCCAGCCGGGCAACCCCTACACCGAACCGAACAAACCCTTCCCGCACCTGCTGAATCTGTTCCCGTCGAACTCTCCGTCCGGCGCGCCGGACGAAGAGTTGCACCGGATATTGGAGTATTTGCACGTGCCGTCGCCGTTCGTGGGGACGGGAACCTGGGCCAATCCGAACTTGGCCGCCACCACCGCCGGCCACACGTTCCATCCGCCGTTCAGCCGTATCTCCGCCTACCGCGAGCCGGGCCGGATCAATCTGAACACGATCTATAGCCGGGAAGTGTTTCAGGGTTTGATGAACGGATTTCTGCCGGGGTTGAGTTGGACGCAGTTCTTGCAGAGCAGGCGCGACAACGACGGCGCGACCAACGTCTTGGACCCGCCCGCCGCGAATTGTCCGACGGAGTTTGCCCGGCCGTTCCGCTCGTTCGGCGGGGCGTCGATGGAACAACCTATTACAAGCCTGCAATTGGACCGGGAAATCAACGGAACGCTGTTGCGCGCCGATTCATTCGGCAACCCGTTGTTTCAGTTTGACACGACAACCGCTGCAGGCACCATCGGCGTCGTGAACGATCCCGAGCGTAACCCCTACTTCCGCTACCAGGGGCTGCAACGGTTGGGCAACCTGGTCACTACCCGATCGAACGTCTACGCGGTGTGGATAACGGTGGGGTATTTTGAGGTGACGGCGGGAGTACCCGATCCAGTGCATCCCGACGGTTATTGGCTTGGTCGGGAGTTGGGCATGGACACCGGCGAGATCGAACGGCACCGGGCCTTCTACATCTTCGACCGCTCGATACCGGTCGGCTTCCAACGCGGGCAAGACCTGAACGTCGAAAAGGCGATTCTCGTCGACCGGTTTATTGAGTAGGGGCGGGGGACGAGGGCTTTCTTGAACAGGAGGGAACGGAGGAAACAGAGTGTAGACGATTATTGATGCAACTCACTCCGTTGGCTCTGTTGACTCCTGTTTGATAAGACGAGGGAACAATTGGTGGGGCAGCGCTTCGCTTGACCCACCCTACTTATCTTAGCAGCCCGTTGAAAAAGGGTGCCACTGCTGGCTTGCCCAGCAGTGCAGGGGGGAAACTCCCGGGAAAACACTGCTGGACAAGCCAGCAGTGGCACCCAAACTCCCGAATCCGACTTTTTTAACGGGCTGTTAGACTCGACGCGTCCGGCGACCGCGGGTGAAGGCGAACATGGCCGTCGCGCCCGTCAGGAGCAGCACAATCGTCCCCGGCTCGGGAATGGTTTCCACGACCAGTTGCGAGTAGTTGAGCGCCCTTTCGAGGTGATAGCCGAAAACGTACTCGTCGTCCGATGAGTCTGGGACCAGTGTTGTCAGGGCACCGCCAATAGCGAACAAACCGCTCGCGTCGTTGGCGTCGGAGAGAAAGTCGGCGTCGAGCGAAATCTCGATATACGTATTCGCTTCCGAAGATAGAATTTCGCGGCTGCCGTATGCCGTGCCGCTTCCCAGGTCGTCGAAGATCGCGCCCAAGTCGGAAATGCCGGAAGTCAGGTCGCCCACGGAGGTCTCGACGTGGTACAACTCGTAGGTTTCGCTCCCTTCGGTTATCCCGAGCACATTCACCCTCAGCGTTGCACTGGTTATTTGGTCCACGATGTCCGTCAGGTCGAAAACATAGAAGTTGCGGAACTCCATTTCCGAATATCGACCGACCATATAGTTATGACTGTCGGGATCATGGTAGTAGGAGCCGGAAGCGTCTTTGTTGTACCAGCCCCGATCCGAGGCGTCGAGGGTAATGGTTTCCGCTTGTGCGATGCTCCCGAGCAAGAGCGACAGCGCCGCCGCGCCTAGAAAGAAACGGCAAGTATTCATCCGCTGCCTCCTTCAAGAAAGAAGTTGAATCTTCGCTGCCCTACCAACTTTTACGATAACATCCTTTTTTCCCTACTGCAACAAGCAAATTGATAGTTTTCCAGGAATAAGTGGTACGAATACTGCGGGGCACACCCCCCTGGCCAGGGAGGGAGACCGTATTTCCCTTCGACTTGCGGGGGGGGAAGCCGCTTGTTACCATCATATTTCAGGGATATTTCAGAAGTTCCTGTGTAGCCCCACCATTTTTCTTGAACAGGAGGAAACGGAGGTAACGGAGGTAACGGAGTTAAGAAATTGCCGAAGCAAATTTCTCCGTTGTCTCTGTTGACTCCTGTTTGATAAGTTCCGTAGGCCGGGTCGTGACCCGGCATGTTTGGGCCAACTACAATCAACGATTGCACACGACCGCCGGGTTGCAACCCGGCCTACAAAATCCCACATCATCCAATGCAACATTGTTTAGTCACCGGCGGGGCGGGCTTTATCGGCAGTCATCTGGTCGAAGCGCTGTTGGAACGCGGCGATCGGGTGTCGGTCGTCGACGACGAATCGACCGGCTCGATCGACAACCTCGCCGCCGTGCTGGACCATCCCCGGCTGAGCTACACCAAAGGGACCGTGGCCGACGAGGAACTCGTCCGCCGGCTGGTGGCCGACGTGGACGAGGTCTATCACCTGGCCGCGGCGGTGGGCGTGCGGCTGATCGCTCAAAGCCCGATCCGCACCATCGAAACGAACATCTACACCACCGAACTGCTCCTGCGGCAACTGGGGCTACTGATCGACGCCGGAAAAAAAGTAAAATTCTTTCTGGCCAGCACCAGCGAAGTCTACGGCAAGAACCCTAAGCCTCGATGGACCGAAGAGGACGACATCGTGCTTGGCCCGACCGTCCGGCCGCGGTGGTCCTACGGGGCGTCGAAGGCGATCGACGAATTTTTGGCGTTGGCCTATTGGCGCGAACGGGGGCTGCCGACGGTGATCGGCCGGCTGTTCAACGTGGTCGGCCCGCGTCAGACGGGCGCTTACGGCATGGTGCTGCCTCGGCTGGTCGACGCCGCGCTGGCCGGCGACCCGCTGATCGTTCACGACGACGGGCGTCAGCAGCGGAGCTTCGCCCATGTTTCGGACGTGGTGCGGATGATCCTGGCGTTGACGGCCAATCCGGCGGCCACCGGCGGCGTGTGCAACATCGGCAGCGACCGGCCGGTGAGTATTTTAGAGCTTGCCCAACGGGTAATCGCGGCGGTGGAGGGGAGGAAAAATGATGAATGCAGAATGATGAATGATGAATTGTCCGAAGAGTCACCCAACGCCCGGTCCATTCATCATTCATCATTCAACATTCAACATTCGCCGCTACACATCGAGTTCCAGAGCTACGCGGAGGCGTACGGCGAGGATTTCGAGGACTGCCGCCGCCGGGTGCCCGACCTGACGAAACTTCGCCGTCTGACCGGACTGGAGGCCCGTTGGGGATTGGACGAGGTCATCGCCGAGTTGGTGGAGTGGAAAATCGACCGCAGCCGCAGCAATGCCGAACAACATGGCCCCGGCAACACCCAATAGGTCAACAATTCGGCAAATAGGCCCCCATCGATTTCAACCGACGCTGTAATTCGGGGACGGGAACGCTACGGGTATCGCAGTCCTGTTCCGATGCAATCGCGGCAGCCACCCCGATCGCCTGCCCCGTGATGAAACAGCCCGGCATCACGCGAATCGAACTCTGCACGTAGCGATCGGTGCTGATGCAGCGGCCGGCCACCAACACGTTGGTCAGCTTCCGTGGCACGAGGCTGCGGTAAGGGATGCCGTAACTTTCTCCCTTGCCGCACTTAAGAGTCCGGAATTCCTTCAAAAAACGCTTGTGGCCGGCTAAATCGGGCTTGGCCGAGTGAATGTCCACCGGATAGTTGTATCGGCCAATTTCGTCGGCAAACACCGCCCGCGACTTGTAATCGTTCAAGTCGAGCACGTAATCACCCACAATCCGGCGGCTCTCGCGGACCCCGAGTTGCGCGGCGGTCGCCACCAGTTCCATTTGCTCGAAACCCTTCAGGTACTTTTTGTAGTAACGCTCGTATTCAAGCAGCGATTTGCGGGCGTTAAGCAGCGCCTGGGTAATGGACCGCTCATCGGCGCCGTCCAGTCCGAAGACGTGTCCGATGTTGCCCCCTCCGGTGTGCCGGCCGACGCGATACATCCCGGGCAGATGCCGGTCTTGCAGAGTGAATACCTTGTCTCGGAAGGCGTCCTCCAGGCGGCTGTCGTCGCGTTGCCGACCGTCGCGGTAGACGGCCTCCCAGTCGACGTCTGTCCAAAGGCTGCACAAGGTGCCCGGCATCAAGCTGCCGTGTTCGTCCCCCTTTTCAAACGGTGCGCCGGCCCAAGCGGCCAGGTCGCCGTCGCCGGTGCAGTCGAGGAACACCCTGGCCTTGACGGCGAACAGCCCACTCTTGCCCGCCAAAACGGCCGACGAGACCTTGCCTGCGTCGGACTCGACGGCAATGAAGTCGGTTTGGAACTGGAAGGGGACTTTCGCCTCTAAGAGCAGATCGTCGTAGACTCGTTTGAGGACTTCCGCCCGAATCGTCCTGTCGAAGTCCGGTCCAGTGCCGTCGCCGGCCTTGAGTCGCCCGTGGATTTCGGCCCCGAGGCCGCCGGCCAGCATGTGTACGCCGTCGGTGAATCGCATGAACACGGGCAACATGCCGGCGGTGCCCATGCCTCCGAGACAGGTGTTGCGTTCGGCGAGGAAGACGCTTGCGCCTTGACGGGCCGCGGCGACGGCCGCCGCCACGCCCGCCGGTCCGCCGCCGGCGACGAACACGTCTACCTGGTGACGGACGGGAACGCGGCGTTGGAAAACCACTTCGTTTAGCGGCGGGTCGTCATCGGCTCCCGTAGCCGTCGTCGCGCAGGCGTCAAGCCCACCGATTGCCGTAACGACCACCGAGTGTTTTAGAAAGTTTCTACGAGTGGTCGGCATGTCAAATTATCTTTCTTTGCTCAACTCGAAGATGAACGGCTCGTTGTGGGCCTTGACTTCAGTTCGCAACCCACTCGTCTGGAAACGCGTGTAGCGCACGGGAATCAGCGACCGGCCAAGCCCTGACTCCTTCTGGCCGCCAGATTGGGAGGCATCGGGATGCTGATTTTCAAAACAGGTGATCTGCACGAAGTGTTTGCCGAGCACGGTGCCGTCGCCGTCGCCGTAGGTGGAGAGACGAAAAGTGCCGTCGGGCTGGATTTGGCCCCGCGCCAACGGCCCACCCTTCTCCGGCTGAAAGATCACGCCGCCAAACTTGAGCGGCTCCCCTTCGTAAAACACTTTACCTTCGACCGGCGCGGTGGACAACCGATCGCTTCCGCAGCCGGAAATTACTGTTAAGATCAACCCCGCCGTGAAAGCCGCGAACAGGCGCGGGAAGATGATATTCCTGGTTCCCACGCGGAGCGTGGGAACCAGAGGCTCCAATTTATGGGATTTGTACAATTTCCCCTCCGTCGCAGGTGGCCAGGGCTTGATAGAGTTGGATATTGATCATCTCGCTGATAAATCGGACGCTCCCGTCGCCGATGGTGAAGTGGCAGCCCCCTGAGTGGTCGCTCCCCATCGGCAGGTGGTTGAAGTAAACGCCGTCGGTGTAACGGTTGAGAGGCGCGTTGATCGGGTACTGGACGACCTTAAAGGCGTAGCTGCCGTCCGTTATATTGGCCCCGTAGATCCAGCACCGTACGGCACTTAGGCCTCGGTCTACACCGTGGGGGCTGGAACCGCTGGGGTCGCGATGGACGAATTCGCCGAAAGCCAGTGTATTACTCAAGCCGTCGCGAACGTCGGCGATCGCACGCAGCGCGCCCCAGCGAAAGATGCCGTTGTGGGGCATGTCGCCGAACGACGGCGACGGGGTCACAAGCTGCCCCGAGTCTTGCAGTACCCCGCCAACACCTTGATACGTTATCTTCGCCCCTTGCAGAAAGTCCGCAGCGGACGAATCATCAAAGTCCAATGACTCCTGGTAGCTCGGACAAATGTAGACCGGCAAGATCGTATATTGCAGAGGCTCTTCCCAGGTATTGCCATTCAGGTCGAGCCGATCATATATCCCCTGCTGTTCGAGGTAGGGTAAGATGTACGTGAACAGGCCGTGCATTTGCGGCCCCGGGCTGCCCGGCGGGAAATATCCTTCCCAGGCGTCCATGTAGTGGTGCATGGCTAGCCCGATCTGCTTGAGGTTGTTGGCGCACTGCACCCTGCGGGCCGCTTCGCGGGCCGCTTGTACTGCCGGCAGAAGCAACGCAATCAGGATGCCGATGATCGTGATCACGACCAAAAGTTCCACGAGTGTAAATCCCCTCTCCCTTTGGGAGAGGATTAGGGTGAGGGCCGTGGATTTCTGATTTCTGATTTCTGATTTCTGATTGCTTCGGTCCATCATTAGCCTCACGGTTGAATGGAAAAGGTCGTAGTCGTAGGTTATGCCTCAACATAACATACGCACTCCACTTTTGCGTTGCGCAAGCGTTATGCTGAAGCATAACCTACACGATTTCAAAAATCTCGCGCAAAGTCGCAAGGACAACAAAAAGCCCGTTCTCTTTACGCCTCAGCGCCTTTGCGTGAGTTTTCGTGCTTCCGAAATGGCCGGCGCTCCGAGCGTCGTCACGAAAGCCGTTCGTGACGACGCCGGATATCGCCGGTCAAATCAGAAATCATACATCCTAAATCATAAATCTACCTCCGCTTACGCCAAGCGTAGCAGAGCAGACCGATCAGGCCAGTGGCCAGTAAGACAAACGTGCCCGGCTCGGGAATTAACAACTCGAGTTGCGACGCGAGGGGATAGGATCCTCCCGACAAGTCCACCAACGTACTCCTGATATCAGTGAGCAGATCGTACTTGTAAACCCCTCCCATGGAACCCACGTAAAGGGCCCCGTCGACATAGTCAATATCTCTAGGGCCTATAAAGGTGGTCGAGCTTAGCGCCGTCTGGGTACCGGAAGTGTACGGGGCCTCCCATTGGAAGATCTTGGCCTCCCCATCATACGGGACTGAATATATCGTGTCGTTTGGCGCCATTGCAAACCCGCAGATTTTTGAGCTTGCTCCTCCTAGTGTCGTCGGAGAGCCGCCGACATCCAAGTCATAGGTCGCCACACCATCGCTCTCCATCGCACCGTACAGCGTATTCCCATGAATTTCCAGGTCGGTGGAGTGCCTACTTGGGGGATCGCCCCACGTGGTGTTGACCACGCCGGCGGGTGTGATCTTGGCGATGCTTTTATTCTTCATGCTGGCGTAGATATTCCCAGCGGAATCGCAGACCAGCCCGTAAGCGAATGACGGTAGAGCGACGAAACTGCCGTCGAGCAGCTCGCCGGTCGCGGGGTTGTACGTCCGAATCATACTTTGCCTATCGGACACATAAAGGATGGAACCATCCGGCGAGAGGGCAAGCCCCTCGACTTTCACCGTGTCGGCGGTGGAAAACGCCGCCGAGGCAACCACGTCACCGGTAGCCCAATCGTAGGCTTCGATCTTTGTAGACCAATACCCACCACCTGTACTTGTGTCTCTGTCCACCCTTTCTACCACGTACAGCGTGTCTGCTCGCGCGACGGCTGCAAGGCTCGCTGTCACAAGAACAACCAGAATAGCGTTAGATAACGACTTCATGACAATCACTCCTCAATTGAAAAGAAAAAACTTGATTTCGGGCGGAACGCCCGCCCGAACACCTCTGTGGCTGCCCACAACGTTCATTGCTCTATAAGCTGCGCCTCCTTTCGAGTGAGTGGCACTGGCGTTTCGCCACTGCTCCCGACTGTATCCCGTCCCAATTCCTGCACTGGCGAGACGCCAGTGCCACCCGCCAACCGACCGAGATAAAGTTGCCGAATCGCCTCGGCTGAAAGCGCGCGGTCGAAAACGGCCAACTCGTCGATCCGCCCCTGCCAGAAGAATCCGCGCCACCACGAATAGGTATCGCCCCGATTGCCCGATACCGCCTCCGTGCCGGCGTTGTTCGTCTTGCAGCCGATGCCCAAGCTCGCCATGGGTGGCCGAGGTATAATGTCGGTGTATGGAACGAAGGCCACTTCCTCGCCATTTCGGTGCAAGTGCAAGGTGGCGCCGTCGGCCACCAGGGCCACGTGCTGCCAGACAAACAGGGGAATGGGGCGTGAAACCCCCTCACGGGCCTCCACGTATTGCCCGTCGCGCTGCGTCACGCGAGCGGTCAGGTCTCCGTCATGGCCGTGCAGGCAGAGAAGAAATTGCCCCGTGAGATGAGTTCCTTCCTGACGATGGCCCCAGTTGGCGGCGATCATGGCCCATCCGGGGCGGCCGATGGCCACGACCCAGGCCGAAACGGTCAGCCGATCTTCGACGGCCTTGGGATAGTCGGGGACGATAACGTGGTCGCCCACCTCCGGCCCGCGAAAGTTAAGCGAGTCGCCAAAGCGACCGGCCCAATAGGGCGAGCCGCCGAACTCGTTGCCCAAACGCAACTCGCCGTGATGGCCGCCCGGAGCGGAATCGAAAACCTGCGAAAAAGGGGACAGGTCCAATTGGTGCGAAGCACCCTCCGGGCCGTTCCGGCCAATTGGACCTGTCCCCTTTTTCGCCTTTTTCGGCCCTGCCGGCTTGTCCAGCAGTGTCCTGTCATTGCGGTCGCCACTGCTGGGCGAGCCAGCAGTGCCACCCCGGCCAATTGGACCTGTCCCCTTTTTCGGCCGCTCCATTCGGTAGTAAACAACCGGGTTCAGCGACAAGACGAGTTCGGCGTAAGCCTCGCTGTCGCGGACGGCCTTCGGGGGCGGCATCTCCAGCACGAACCTGGAGTCATCCGCAACAGCGCGGCGGGTAATCGACGGATTCCCATCCACTTTCACCACTTGGGCCGACTCGTTCTCGCGGAGTACTACCTCTTGTTTATGACCATCGCCGACCACTTGCACTTTCACCGACCCGCGGAAGACGTACGAAATGGTGTTTCCCTCGTCGCTGACCTCGACGCCGAATTCCGTCCCCAGGTCGGTGACGATGGTGGTGGGAGTGCGGACGAAGAAGAGGGGAGCGGGGAGAGGGGAGCGGGGCGAGGGGGAATTTTGATTTTTTATT
>JAUWNG010000051.1 GCA_030612765.1 Planctomycetota bacterium | reverse complement strand
GGGGTTCGGGAATCGGAACCGCTCTCTGCGGTTGGGGCAGATTAACTGCCGCACCAGCTCGACCCCCTAGCCCCGAACCCCTAACCCCCCTTCCCCACTCTATCCACTACCCACTATCCACCATCCACTGATCCTTTCGTCGGCAGTTGGGCGTTCTCCTGCATGGTTGCCACGGTGATTATGGGCGTGATGCTGCTGGTGTTTTGGGCCATGAAAGTCACCCACCAACAACATATCGCCGAGGCGCCGTCGCAGTCGGCCCCGTCGGACGCCAGGCCGGAGATGGTGTTCGTCGGCCGGATCACCGGAATGCTCGCCGTGCAGTGGTCCGACGATCCCCACTACCTGCCGCCGCCGGACTTTGCCCACGTTCCCTTAGACAGAAAATACATCCTCTCTTCCGGGCTGATGGAAATAACCTACGACTCCGGCGCGAAGGTCATCCTCCAGGGGCCTTGTACCTACGATGTGGAATCGGAAACCGGCGGCTACCTCGCGCTGGGTAAGTTGACAGCGAAGGTAGAGAAAGAGAGGTCAGAGGTCAGAAGTCAGAGGTCAGATCCCTCTCCTCTCTCCCCTCTCCCCTCTCCCCTCTTCTCCGTCCGCACTCCCACGGCCGTCGTCACCGACCTGGGCACCGAGTTCGGCGTGGAAGTAAGTGAGGAGGGTGCAACCGAGGTTCACGTCTTGCAGGGCGAGGTCGTCAGCCGGCCTCGATCTGCCGAGGACGGCGGAGACAAGTCGGTCCGCGTGAAGGCCGGGCACGCCGTGCGGATCGGGCCGGACCGGGGGGAGTTCGCGCCCGTGGATTTTGCGGCCACGGGCTTTGTCCGCCAACTGCAGGCCCCGAGCGAGCCGGACGCCGACGCCGACTACATCCGCGTCGTCTTGGCCGACAAGCCGCTGGCCTACTGGCCCTTGAACGAACCGGCCCGTTCGCGGCGGTTCGCCGACCGCTCGGGCAACGGTTTTCACGGTTGGGCGATGGGCGGCGTTCTGGCCGGCCAACCGGGTCCCCTGTCGTCCGAGTCGCTCTCGGCGGCGATGGACGGCAAGGGCTACATCGACGTCGGCCGACAAGAGCAATTCGCCTTCGCCGACGATTTCACCGTCGAGGCTTGGATCTGGCTCGACGTTGGGGCCACGGACATCGAGCGAATCATCTCCGCCGACGCTATCGAGAGAGACACAACCGTTGCCGGATGGAGCTTGCAGTACGTGCCGGAGAATGCGCCGCCGGCGTCCGCCGGCCGGCCGTGCCTACAGTTCACGCTTTACAATGTCCGCGACCTTGCGTTCGACGGCGTTGCGGTGCCTACGCAACAATGGGTCCACGTGGCCGTGGTTTACCATGCCGGCAAAGCAGTACACTTGTTCTTAAACGGCCGGCGTCAGGCATCGCTCGTTGAGAATCTTATGCCTAAGGCCCGACCGGTGTGGGTGGCGATTGGAAGCACGGCGTGCGACTTCGACTGCCCGTACCATCCGTATTGCGGCCGGCTGGCCCACGTCGCCGTCTATCCGTACGCCCTCTCGGAGGAGCGAATCGAGCGCCATTATCGACAAGTCAACGCCCCTGAAGAACGGGCGAGTGGGAACCAGGAAAGTACGCCTCAAAACCGAAAGGAGGGTGCTGCCATGAATGGTCCGTAGCGGAGGGGCTTCTCGTTCCCACGCTCCGCGTGGGACCGCACAAGATCGTAGGGTGGGACAAGCGAAGCGAAGTCCCACCAAAACGGTTCCACGTTTTTTGACGGTGGGACTGCTGCTTGCCGACGCAGAGAGGCTGTGAATTTATTAGTGAGCGGTTGCGTTGACTACTATATGTTGTATGCCGCTTGCGGTTTCGCAACTACAGATTGTGGTAAGTGCGACGCGATTTTGATTTATTCACAACCTCAGAGCGTCGGAGAACGTGGGTTCCCACCGCAGAACGGAACGTGGGAACCAGGGAACGGGGCGGCAGTGCAACTGCCGCTCCAACAAGGCGGGTGTTGTGTTTCCGAGTTGTTGAGTTGTTTCGGATCGTAGGGTACTTTTTTTCACGAGGAGTAGATAAATGAGTTACGTCAGACTATTTGTTGGTTGTGGCATCGTTTGTGTTCTTGCTGTCGCGGGCACCGCTCAGGCAGCCCCCCTTGCCTGGTACAACATGGAGGAGGCAAGTGGCTCCACGTTGTACGACCAAGTTGGCACGGAAACGGCGGTGGAAAATGGCCAAGGTGGATTCCTGTACCAGCAGGCGGGTGTGCCTGCCGGCACCTATGGCAACATTGTGCTCCCGTACTCGACGGGCCATGCCGTCGGTATCCAGTCAGGCTACGTCGACAGCGGGTGGCGCTTCGCCGCCGAGGGCTACCTCGACGAGATGAATCTAGTGAACAACTTCACGGTGATGTCCTGGATTTATGTGCCTGAATTCCCTCCCATGGGATCCCAGAGGCCGATTGTGATTTCGGCGGAACTGTGGACCTCCAAGGGTTATACTTTGGGTGTAAGTTGGGACTACGCTGAGGGAGTCTATTTCTCAAAGCATGCAATCAGGGCTTATGGTAGCGGCACTGATATTTCCACTGGCGCGTGGCACCATATCGCCGCAACCCAGTCCTCCACCGCCGGGGTTACGCTATACCTTGATGGGGTAATGGTAAGGACAGTCTTAGAAGAGAAGAGTACGAGAGACATAAATATCCTTACTGTCCCAGGGGATAGGAGTTTTATTCTTGGGAACGGAGATTCAGATAGTGACCACCTTGACGGCTGCTTGGTGGACGATTTCCGCGTCTATAACACCGTCTTGACAGGTGCTGAGATCATCGAGGAAGCCAAAGCCGGGATGATTCCCGAGCCGTCCACGCTGGCGTTGCTGGCCACCGGCCTGATCGGGCTGCTCTGCTACGCATGGCGGAAACGCAAGTAGATTTATGATTTAGGATGTATGATTTCTGATTTGACTGGCGATATCCGGCGTCGTCACGAACGGCTTTCGTGATGACGCTCGGAGCGCCGGCCATTCTCGGAATCACAAGAACTCACACAGAGGTGCAAAGGGAACGGATTCTCTATTGTCTTTGCGCCTTGGTATGAGATTCTTGGGGTATGTTTGAACGCTTTTTCCATTCAGCCATGAGGTGAACGATGTGCCGAAGCAATCAGAAAATCAGAAATCAGAAATCCACCGCCTTTACGTTAGTGGAACTTTTGGTCGTGATCACGATCATCGGCATTTTGATTGCGCTGCTGCTGCCGGCGGTGCAGGCGGCCCGCGAGGCGGCCCGGCGGTTGCAGTGCTGCAACAACCTCAAACAACTTGGCTTGGCAATCATAGCCCATGAGGAGGCGCAAGGCTTCTTCCCCACGGGTGGTTGGGACTGGCATTGGCAGGGCGATCCCGATCGCGGCTTCGGACTGCGCCAGCCGGGCGGATGGATCTTCAACGTGTTGCCCTATATGGAGCAGCAAGCGTTGCGCGACATCGGCGCCGGCGAGACCGACCAGCAGAAAAGGCAAAGCCGCATCCAGCTCGTCATGCAGCCGATTTCGATCTGCAACTGCCCGACGCGGCGACCGTCCGTGCTCCACCCTTTTCTCGACGTCAAAAAGCACAACATGGACTACGCGAGCGTCAAATTGCTGGCGCGGGGCGACTACGCCATGAACTCCGGGAGCCAATTTCGCGACGAGATTGGCATTGGGCCCACCACCTTTGCGCAAGCCGACGATCCCACCTACGACTGGCAAGCCCTTTTTTTGAACTTCCCTCCTGGAAACCCGGATGAAAACGGCATCTCGTACATGCGGAGCATGATCCGCAGCCGCGACGTGACCGACGGCTTGAGTTGCACGTACCTCGCCGGCGAGAGATACATTAGACCGGACGCCTATTACACGGGCCTGGACGGCGACGACAACTCGAACATGATGGTGGGCTACGAGAACGACATCTACCGCTGCACCTACTTTCCCCCGCATCAGGACACCCCCGGCTTTCTCGACACTTTTTCCTTCGGCAGCGCGCACGCCGGCGGCCTCCACATGACCTTCTGCGACGGCTCGGTGCATTTCATCAACTACACGATCGACCCGGAAACCCACCGCCGGCTGGGCAACCGCCATGACGGCCTGCCGATCGACGGTAAGAGATTTTGAGTCGCGGCGTTGGGTGGCATGGGCATCTTGCCCGTGCGCTGGCCCAGCACTGGTGAAACGCCAGTGCCACCCCGTCGGCTAAACGGCGGTTGATGCACTCAACCGAAAAGTCTAGGTCTGATCGGCAGCGGCATTCTTTTTGGCCTGATCCGCGGCCAAGCCCTCCTTGATAAACCGTTCGACGGCTTCTTCGCTCATTCTTCATTTTTCATCCTCATCCACTCCGGCACGGGCAACACCTTGCCGCTACGATCGACGACGGCCAGCGTCACCTGTCCGGTGGCCAAACGCTCGCCGTCGCGGAGCAACTCGTAGCGGTGCTCGATCTTGGCCTGGGTCACGCGGGTGACGGTGGTCCGAAGCCGCAACAGATCGTCGTAGCGGGCGGGACGATGGAACCGACATTCGGCCTTGACCACCACGACCAACAGCCCGCTCTCCTCCATCTGGCGGTAATTTCCGCCGGCGGCCCGAAGAAGCTCGGTCCTTCCGATCTCAAAATAGGTAAAGTAGTAGGCATGGTGAAGGAAACCCATCGGATCGGTCTCCTGGTATCGCACCCGAAGTTCAATTTCGTGTTGGTGGAGCATGGGTGGGTTCTCAATTGGTGTTACGGAATATATATTGGTGCAACATAAGATTTTGCGGGCTTGTCTTGCCCGCCAACCGGAAAAATACTCCCTTGCAGAAATACGCAGGCGCCAGATGTCCATAGACCAATCCTCCGGCATCGATTTCTCGACTATGCGAGGGAGGAACTATCCGGCAATCCGGCAGTTTACGGTTTTTCTGGAAAACAAGGTAGGGACCCTGCTGGAAGTGGTCCGCCGGTTCGAGGGTAGCCGGGTACGGATCGTGGCCCTGTCGATCACCGACACCACGGAATGCGCCTTCGTACGGTTCCTGTTGAGCCATCCCGAGCAGGGGCGCGAGATTTTGGAGCGGGCCGGGCTGGCGATCGTCGAAAGCGATCTAATCGGGGTGGAACTGCCCGAGGGGCCTCAGCCGATGTTGGGTGTCTGCACCGCTCTGTTGCAGGCTGAGGTGAACATCTCGCAGGCGTATCCGTTGTTGATTCGCCCGCGCGGCAACGCTGCCGTGGCGCTGATGGTCGACAACATCGAGATCGCCCAGGAGACGCTTGCCGCCAAGGGCTTTTCGATGATTACCGAGGCCGATCTGATGGAAGAAGATTAGGCGGAGAGAGGGATGAGGGAGGAAGACGGACATCATCCTTCATCCCTCATCCTTCATCCCTTGTTACTACCCACTATTCTCGGCCCACTCCGGCGGCACTTCCTTTAGTCCCCGAACGGTAGCCCGTGCCACTGCGTCCCAGGCCACGATCACCAACGAGAAGTTTTCGTCCGCCTCTTTCACGACGAACACGCCGTTGCGATTTTGCCGAGACGCCTTTTCGAGGAATTGATGCGGGACGATCGTCTCGCCGTCGCGCAGCCGCAACTCGACGGTGGCGTCTTTCGACCGAAGGCTCCAGAGTCGTGCGAACAGAGCCGCAATGGATTGCCCCGCCGGGCTTGGGTCGGAAATGGTCGGCGGCGAGTCACTCGGCGGAGTCCGAGCTTTGGCGGACAAAGACATGGGCCGCGATTCCGCTTCCGCCGACGCGGCGGCTTTTGGAGTCTCAGTATCCTTGATTTCCACCGTCGCGGCGGCTTTTGGAGTCTCAGTATCCTTGATTTCCACAGTCGCGGCGGCTTTTGGAGTCTCAATATCCCTGATTTCCACCGACGCGGCGGCTTTTGGAGTCTCAATATTCTCAATTTGACCGAGATCGACCTTCTCTTGGGTCTGCTCCTCGCCGGGGCCTTCGTCGTATGTTGGGATGCGGAAGCGGGAGCCGCACTCGGGGCACTCGCCGGGCTTACCCTGAAGGCTGGCCGGCCCGAACAGCCGGTGACTGTTTGGACAGAGGAACTCGATCTGAGGTTCCTTCTGAATTCCCCCCCCGACGGAAGCGAGTTTATTGTCCGAAAAGCCCGAGTCGGTGAACTCCGGCAGCGAGACGTTGGAGTCGGAATCGCCCGCCTCGGGTATGTTCAGGTCGGCGGCGTCGGGGACGCGGAATTTAACCCCACAGCGGGGGCACTTGGCGGCCCGGCCCGCCTGCTCCGCCTGACAACGGATTCTGTGTCCATTCGGGCAAAGGAACTCGATCACGGTGTTATAGTGGGTAGTGGGTAGCGGGTAGTGGGTAGTGGGTAGTGGGTAGTGGATAGTGGATAGTGGGGTAACCGTTCACGGGTTGGGAAAACATCGTCATTCTGAGCGTAGCGAAGAATCTCACCCGCGCCGCGATCTCATGCGAGATTCTTCGCTACGCTCAGAATGACGGGTGCCCCGTGAACGGTTACCCCACTATCCCCTCCCCACTATCCACTGCTAAATCGTACCTCACCGCAACGGACGAGACAATCGCTCCGCCGATAAAAAGGGTGATCCTTGACAGTCGTAGGGCGTGTGCGAAACTAGGGGGTGGAAACCTAAGAAGAAGGCCCCGCCGCATGTCGATCATCGTCGTTTGCACGGAATGTCGGAAGAGTTTCAATGTCAACGACAAGTTTGCCGGCAAGTCCGGCCCCTGCCCGAACTGCAAACACACCCTCCGCGTACCGGAAAAGTCCGAGGAGGTAAAGGTTCACACCCCCAAGCAGTTCGCCGGCGGCGGGCGCTCCAAAACCGGCAAACTCATCACAAAACCTATTACCCGAACCAACGCCAAGTTCCAACCGGTGACGACCGCCCTGATAGTCGCCGCCGTGTTGGTGACGCTGTTGGCGACGTGGGCGATGGGAGGGCTGTTTCAAGACAACACAGTGGCATCGGCGATCGGCCTGCTCGTGATTTCGCCGCTGTTGGCAATCGGCGCCTACAAAGTGCTTCACGACGATGAATTTGAGCCGTACCGCGGCGTCCCACTTTACATCCGCTCGGCAGTGTGCGGCACGGCATACGTGATTCTCTGGGGTATCTTCGCGCTGCTGGCTTCTCGCGGTCTGGTTACCGGCGAACTGTGGAACTGGGGGTTGGTCTTGCCGCCGCTGGTCGTTGCCGGCGGACTGGCGGCGATGGCCGCGTTGGACCTCGATTTTGGAAACGCAATGTTTCACTATGGTTTTTACCTGCTGGTGATCTTGGTGCTGCGTTGGGTGGCGGGAATGACGTGGATTTGGGATTTTTGATTTCGGGATGCCATTCACGGTAGGGTGCGTCCTCGACGCACCACAAGCAAGAACACCAGAACGTTGGTGCGTCAAGGACGCACCCTACAAGACTATAATCTATTTTTCGTCACGACTACTCCCATGAGCACAATCCTCGACATCCCCGAAGTCGTCGCCTTGGATGCCCGGCGCAGTCTGGTGCGGATTCCGCCGGAAGTCGACGTGCCGCTGACCCCGCGGGTCAAGCAACTGATCGACACCGCCGACTTCCGCCGCCTCGCCCGAATCAGTCAACTCGGACTCGTCTCGCTGGTCTATCCGGCGGCGATTCACACGCGATTCGAGCATTCCCTGGGCGTCTATCGCCTGGCCTTGTTGTATCTGAAACAACTGGCTCACGACGAACGGTTCGCCCGGCTGGTCGGCCGCGAAGACGCCGAACTGCTGATCGCCGCCGCATTGCTGCACGACCTGGGCCACTGGCCGTTCTGCCATCCGATCGAGGACATCCGGCTGCCGAGCGTACCCAGCCACGAGTTGTTCGCCAACAGCTTCCTGCTCGAAGGCGAGATCGCCGACGTGCTGCGGCACGATTGGGACATCAACCCCCGCAACGTGGTCGCGCTGCTGAGCGAGAAACCCCGCACGCCGAGCGCGAAAATCCTTGCCGGAATGCTCTCCGGCCCGATCGACATCGACAAGATGGACTACCTTTACCGCGATAGTCTTCACGCAGGCGTTCCCTACGGGCGGCACTTCGACCAGCAGCGGCTGCTGGGCAGCCTGTGCCTGAATCGGGCCGGCGACGGACTGGCCATCTCCGAAAAAGGAAAAACCGCCGCCGAGTTGATGGTCTTCGCCCGATACGTGATGTTCAGCGAGGTCTACTGGCACCACGGCGTGCGGGCCGCGACGGCCATGCTCCAGCGGGCGTTCTACCTGCTGCACGGAATGTTGGACCTCGACACGCTGTTTCGCATGACCGAGCACGAGATGATCGACGAGCTGCGCCGCACGGCCGGCGGCGGACCGGCCGACGAGTTGCTGCTTGGTCTGTTCGGTCCCACGCGCCAACTTTACAAGCGATTGGCGCAGTACAGCTTTCTCGAACAGCGCGAGCTGTACCAGCGGCTTGCCCGCCGGCCATACCCTTGGCTGGCGGCCTGCGGCGAGCGGCTTTCCGCGATCGTCAGCACGACGTTGGGTCAGGTCGTCGCCCCGGATGAATTGCTGTTCGACGCCCCGCCGGTTGCCCGCGAGGTGCAGTTCGACGTGGAAATCCATTTTCCGAAAGCGGACCGCTACCGCCCGTTGTGCGAGGTCTCGCCGGTTGTCCGCACATTGGCCACCGAGCAGTTTGACGACTACGTGAAGCGGGTCCGCATCTTCGCCCATCCGCGTATTGCGGCCGACCTCCGCCGGCTGGACAATTTCACCGAACTGCTGGATCAGGCGATTACGCAGACGGAGTAGGGTGCGTCCGCGACGCACCACAAATATGTGGGGCCGGAATACGGTGCGTCGAGGACGCACCCTACACCCCTATCTGGCCTTGCGCGGTATTGCCGAGATGAAGGCCCGCAGGGCGGTGTTTACCGACTGCGAATCCGAGAACACTTCCGAAACGTCGTCATCGAGTTCGACCACCGTGCAGTTCTTTCCGCTCCGGCCGGCAAACCTATTCGGCTTGGCCTTGTGGTAGTCGAGCCTCGGTTTGGAGCAAGCCCTTGTCGTGCAACGTCGCGATTTAGCGTTTCGCTTTGCTTTCATCTTCCACTTGGCGAGAACGTACGACGGTGATTTGGTCAACGACTCGCGACTGATACTTGGCTTGAACTTCGCGGAGGTGTTCATGGTATGCGCGGAGATCGTTGCCGAACCGCTTGCTCAGTTCGCGGCGGCGTTTCCGCACTTCCTCGACAATAGGGCTGTCGACGCTCATGTCGGAATTATAGCTGAAATCTCGTGGCGGAAATATCCCTCCGTTTTCACACCGCCCCCGGGCCGCGGGTGGCGTCGCCGACCTCCGCCGGCTGGACAATTTCACCGAACTGCTGGATCAGGCGATTTCGCGGACGGAGTGAGGGGGGCTAAAGCGATTTTCCTTTAGTGTAGCGAAATTCCTTGCCTCATGAATCCGCCCGTGCTATAATCTTACTGGTAAGATTATTAAAAGGAGTCCACCGTGTTAACGATCTCCACTACAAAAATGTCTTCTCGGGGGCAAGTAGTCATCCCCGAAAACGTGCGCAACGATCTTGGCCTGAGCGCTGGCGATCAATTCGTGGTTGTGGCGGAGAAAGGCGTTGTCATACTGAAAGGGATTGAAAAACCCTCGATGAATGATTTTGACGCCCTCATCAAGAAGGCCCGGCGAGAGGCGCGAGCGGCCGGTCTGAAACGTACCGACGTGGCCGCCGCACTGGCCGCCGTTCGGGGCCGAAAATGAAAATTGTCGTTGACACGAACGTGCTCATCTCCGGTATATTCTTCACCGGACCTCCGTTTCAGATACTTGATGCTTGGCGGCGAGGCGTACTGAAGATCGTTGTTTCGCCAGATATTTTAGACGAGTATCAGCGTGTGGGCGTGGAGCTTGCCGACAGATTCTCCGCCATCGATTTGCAGCCGGTGTTTAACTTGTTGACGATAACGTCGATCGTCGTCGATCCTCTCCCGTTGCCCGAGCAGGTCTGTCGCGATTCGGATGACGACAAGTTTCTCGCCTGCGCCATTACCGGCAAGGTGAAACGCATTGTTTCCGGCGACAAAGCATTGCTGGAAACATCCGGATACGCCGGCATTTTGGTTATGACGCCGCGAGACTTTGTCGAACGGTATCTGAAGAGAAGAAAAGGATAGAAAGCCGGTCGTTATTCTGTTTGCTTCCTCACACCGCCCCCGGGCCGCGGGTGGCGTCGCCGAGCTGGATCGCCTGGTCGGCGGGGAGGACGAAAATCTTGCCGTCGCCAAGCGTTCCCTCCGGCCCGGTCCGCGCCGTGCCGGCGATCGTTTCGATCGTGCGGTCGAGAAAATCGTCGTTGACGAGGATCTCCAAGGCCACTTTCCGCAGCGGTGCGATGGTGGATTTGCGGCCGCGGAAGACCTCGGTCAATTCCCGCCGCCGCCCGAAAGTTTGGGCGTCGCAGACCGTTATCCTGCCGACGTCGATCTTGTCCAACGCCTCGCGGACGGCCTCGAGCTTTGTCGGTTGGATAATGGCAATGACCAGTTTCACGATATCATCTCAGTCTTGTAACCGTTATTTGAACATCAGAACGACAACATTATAAAACGCCCCGCGACGGCAGTCACGGGGCGTTGTCATCTAATGTCTAAAATAATAGCCGAGGGCCAACAGTCCGTTGAAAAAGTTGGTCTTCGGGAGTTTGGGTGCCACTGCTGGCTTGTCCAGCAGTGTTTTTCCGGGAGTTTCTCCCCGCACTGCTGGACAAGCCAGCAGTGGCACCCTTTTTCAACGGGTTGTTAGGGCTGCTCCAGGTCCAATCGGGCGTCGAGCACCTTGCGGATTCGCGCGGCCAATTCGCTCAGGTGCGCGCGGGTGTAGCCGTCTAATTCGGCCTTGCCGCCGAGAACCTCCCGCAGACGAACCTCCAGTTGGTCCAGCTCGGCGGCGGCGAGGGCCCGGCAGTCGGTCGGCGCCTTGACCTTACCCAACGCCAGATTGGCCAGACGGCGGAAATAACGCTGTTGCAAGTTTCGCCGCAGGCTGTCGATGGCCGGCTTGCGGTTGGTGAACTTGCCTTCCTTCAGGTCCTCGGCCTCCTTGAAAACGATTGCCGTGAGCCGATTGAGCAACTCGGCGGCCGTGAAGGATTCCTGATCGACGGGGACTTTTAATTCCGAGTCGAGCAGCCGCGATAGCGTGATCGGCGAAAGGACGCGCATGAGTACGTGGTCTTGCAAGTTCAACACCGTATCATGCACGGGGAAGTCCGGCCTTTTGACGCGTTTCACTCCCCAGTGGCTCCAGCGCGACGGAGCGAGATAATCGAAGAGCTTCGGCGGAAACTGGAAGGCGTCGGGGCCAAGCACGTGCCGGTCGAGGAAGTCCAGCGCTTCCCGCTGTTTTTTCGCCTCGGTGACGACGAAAGGAGGCCGTGCGTTCGGATCGCCCTTGTGATCGCGGTGGACGTAGACGCCGCCGATGAACCGAACGACGTGGCCCACGGTCCGGTTGTATTCGCGCATCAAGACGGAGAATGCCTGGCGCGCCTGTTGATAGTTCTCGCCCTTCTCGGTCGAACGATCGACGAGTCCCGGCAACGCCTGCTGGATCAACTCCATCCGCCAGCGGGCAAACTCGATCGGGTTCTTGCTCAAGTCATGTCGATTGACCAGCGGGTCGGGAGCGAATACGCCGGCATCTTCATCGGTGGCGAATTGCAACTCCGGCTCGGTGCCGCGAGAGGCGATCTTTCTCAGCTCGGCGACCTCTTTTTTCGTGCCGCCGGGCAACGGCTTGTAGCCATATTCGATGGCCCAGTAGTCGTAAGGGCCGATCGTGCGGCTGAAATAGTCTCCTTGCTTCTTACCCTTGGGCGAGATGTTTACCGGCACGTAATCCATGATCGAGCCGCTCAGGCCCACGTTGCGGGTCTTCTCCGGATCGTTCAATTCCTCCATCGTGAAGATGACGCTGGACTTGAAGTTGTGCCGCAGTCCCAACGTATGGCCGACCTCGTGGATGACGACCGACTTCACGCCGTCGAAAAGAAATTGTTCGATCTTTTCCTTGGGAATCGACTTGCCGTCGGGGGCCAAGGCTATCATACCCAACGCGAATTGATCGGCCATGCTTTGAGCGCAATTGCAAATCTCTTTGTGGCGAGACCCGGAAAAGTTCGGAAACGGACGTTTTTCACGCGATTCGCCGTCGATGCTCAGCGGCGAACGAAACCGATCGGTCGCTTCTCCCGGCGAAAGGCCGTCGTGGAATATCGACCATTTCTCGATGAATTCGGAGTCGAAGAGGATGTCGGCGTCGAGAATCTGACCGGTCAGCGGATTCACGCGGCTGGGCCCCATGGCGAACCCCGTATTCGCGTTTATCCAGCGGAACGTGTTGTAATTGATGTTTTCCGGGTCCCACGTGGCGTTGTCGGGCTGTTGACGAACCTCGATGGCGTTGGAAAACCCGGCCTTCTCGAACGCCTTGTTCCACTCCAAAATCCCCTCGCGCACCGCCGCGCGATACTTGAAGGGCACGGTCTTCTCGATCCAGAAAATGATCGGCTTCACCGGCGGCGACACCTTCGCCGAAGGTTCGGACTTGCGCAAGTCCCAGCGGTTGATGTAACGAACAAACTGTTTGTCGCCGGAGTTCGAGTAGTCTCTGATGACCGTCAGGAAGTATCCCAAGCGATCATCGGCCATCCGAGGTTTATAGCCGGTCGGCTTCAGCCGGCTGATGGAGTAGTGGATGTGCAACGTAGCGCCGCGTGAATCGGGTATGGTGTCGAACGACTTCGCGCCGCTGGAGGCGTAGGTGGCGGCCACTTCGATCTCAACGTTATTCTCGAACCCCTTGATTTGCGCCCAACTAGAGCGGTCGGGCGCGAAACGGAACCCCTTCAGCACCAAGGAAATTTTCGGCAAATCCCCCATGAAAATGGGCGTCAAATCGACCACGAAACTGCCCTTGGGACTCTTGGTGATAATCGGCAGGCTGAATAATACGCTGTCGGTAAAAGACAGATGGACGGACTTTTCTTGCGGCGAGCCTTTCGCCGCGCGGAAACGAATGTTCCGCCGCACAAGCTGGATGCGATCGCCTACCTTGCGGAACTGCCAAACACAGTTGTCGTGGAAGCCCCACGTCATGCCGCCCACCAGCGGCATCTTGCCGATGCCGCGGGCGATGGCCATCGACACCATCATGTCCTTGTTTAGATTGGCCGGCGAAATCTCGCCAAAAAGCTTCGTCCCCTTTTGGTGCAATTTAATAAAGCCGTCGATGGTCCGGGCGCCGGACGTCAGCTTCGCGTAGGGCGATTGTTTAGGCTTGGCTGGTTTCTTGGCCTCATCGGCCAAGGCTTGGGAAAGAACGATCAGGCAAAGCCCAACGGCTGCAAAAAACCGAAGCGAAAACAGGCGGTTTCTCATGGTTGCGTTCCTGAACAATGTTATGGAGTTTGGGAATCAAACCAACGGACCCACCGGATAGTGGGGGGGAGGAAGGTGTTTTCCAGTAGGCGGAAGATATCGTTGGATATACCCCAGTTTAACAAGATTCCCGCCGATTACCAGTGCATTGCCGAAGATTAGGATTATGCGTAAGATTCAGTGTTTCCGATGCCGCGGTTGATGTCTCACCGCTTGTTCCCACGCTCCGCATGGGAACGAGAGCAGTCCTTGATTTTTTGGAGCTTATGTTGCAAACAATAAAAATCTTGGTTTTCTTCTCCGTCGTTCTCGCGGCGGCGTTGCCCGCGGTTGGACAGTTCAGCCTCGATGAAGCAAATCCAAGCGGCGGTTTGTTCGACTTGGCCCCCGGCGGCAAGCAAAGCGTCGTTTCAGTGCAAGGCGCGTTTACCGCGCCTACGGACGGAGAGCCAGGCGAACTGTTCGTCACCGCCGAGATCGAGCCGGGATGGCACATCTACTCGATCACGCAGCCGCCGGGCGGTCCGATCGCCACACGGATCATGGCCGACCTGCCGCCGGGTGTCCGACTGACCGGCGTTTTTCGTCCGTCGGTCGCGCCGGACAAAAAGCAGGAGCCGGTGTTCGACAACATCATGGTCGAAACGCATCACGGCACGGTCCTCTGGCGCGCTCCGCTCGAGTTCGCCGCCGGCGTCGATCCGTCGAAGTTGCGGATCGTCGGGACGATAACCGTTCAGCCGTGCGACGCGGATTCATGTCTGCCGCCGCGAGATTTGCCTTTCACGGCGACGCTGGGAACCGCGCCGCTTGCGGCTTCGCCGAAAGCGACCGTTGTACCAGGAAAACCTTTACCGTTGTTCGAGATTCTCACTCAACTCCTTTTCGCGTTTCTCGGTGGATTGATTCTAAACATAATGCCCTGCGTTTTGCCGGTCATCAGCCTCAAGTTGCTTGCCTTCATGCAACAGGCGGGCGAGAGCCGCGGCCGCGTGTTCGCGCTTAACGTCTGGTACTCGATAGGACTGATCTCGGTGTTCATGGTGCTTGCCGCGCTGGCCGCCACCGCCGGATTGGCCTGGGGCGAGCAATTCACGCTGCCTTGGTTCAAAGTCGCCATGACGGCCTTCGTGTTCGTCATGGCGTTGAGTTTTCTCGGGGTGTGGGATATCCCTATTCCCGGCTTCGTCGGGGCGGGCAAGGCCGGTCAAATGCAAACCCGCGAAGGACCAGCCGGGGCCTTCTTCAAGGGAGTCTTCACCACGATCCTAGCCACGCCTTGCAGCGGGCCGTTCCTCGGGCCGGTGTTCGGCTACCTGCTCGGGAAGCCGCCCATGCTGGTCTACGGGATATTCGCGGCAGTCGGCTTGGGCATGGCCTCGCCGTATCTGGTTATCGGTGCATTTCCAAAGCTGATCCAATACCTGCCCAAGCCCGGCGGCTGGATGGAGACATTCAAGCAACTGATGGGCTTCCTGCTGCTGGCCACGGTGATATATCTTTTCAACACGCTGACCACGCCGTATTTCCTGCCCACGATGACGCTGTTGTTGGGCTTGTGGATCGCTTGCTGGTGGATCGGCCGAACGCCCGCGACGGCCGAGCCGCAAGTCAAGGCGACGGCCTGGTTGGGCGCTATTATCGTGGCGGTCCTCGTGGGCCGGTTAGCCTTCACCGTGTTGTTTTGGGAGCCGATCATCCCCTGGCAACCGTTCTCGCCGGAGGCGCTCCAGCAAGCCCGCGCCGAGGGCAAGACAGTGATGGTCGATTTCACCGCCGATTGGTGTCCGAATTGCAAGACCAACTCGCGGCTGGCGATCGAAAAGGAGGCCGTGTTGAAGTTGGTCCGCGCCAACGGCGTGGCGCCGCTGATGGCCGACTGGACCGACGAGTCTCCGATGATTAAGAAAGCGTTGAACGATCTGGGGTACAATTCCATCCCGTTGTTGGCGATCTGGCCCGCCCAGCCGGCAGAGAAAGAGGTGATCGTTCTGCCGGACTTGATTTCAGAGAGCGCGGTGCTCGATGCGCTAAAAGAAGCGGGACCGTCGAAGCCGCAGTGAGATGTTCTTCGTATAATCCGCCTTTCTGTTTCGACTCTCGGCTCGTCCACTTGGCGGAGCGGCTGGCACCAAGTAGAATGGAAAAAGTTCAGAATCGGTCCCTGAGAAGTTTCGGAGCCAGTGCCGATGGATATTCGACGGCAGATTGAGTATTGGTTGAACGGATCGCAGGACGATATTGAGGCGGCTGCGGTATTGCTGGATAAACGCAAGATTCGTCAAAGTCTGTTCTTTGCCCACTTGACTGTTGAGAAGGCACTCAAGGCCCACGTATCGAAGGCCACGGAAACGGTTCCTCCGCGAACACACGACCTTCTCCGGCTGGCGGAGTTGGCGGGGATTTCGCTTGAGCCGCCGCGACGTACGTTCTTGGCACGATTGCAGCGGTACTGCCAGGAAGGCCGTTATCCGGATTTTCCGATCAAGACGCCTGACTTGGACAAAGCGCAGGCCGAACTGGACATGGCGAGGGAAACAAGATCATGGTTAGTCAAGCAATTGACGTAGTTGTGCGGCAATACCTTCGCGCGTTGGCTCAAGAGGGCATCCACGCGCGGCGCGCCGTACTGTTCGGTTCACACGCAAAAGGCACAGCCGACGAGTGGAGCGACATCGACTTGGTGGTCATCGCGCCCGAATTGGAGCCGCCGGCCGGCCACCGACTTGTCAACAAGCTTTGGGAATTGCGGGCGACGACCGATTCCCGCGTCGAGCCGATCCCCTGCGGCGAGCGAGAGTGGGAAACCGACGAGAGCCGCCCGATTCTCGAAATCGCCCGCCGAGAGGGAATTATGGTGAAAGGCTGAGGAGAGCAATCCGCCGGCTCTCGACCCGACCTACCTGCTGCCTACTCGGCGCGGCTCAATTCGTACCCCAGTGCGATTGTCAACCGATCGATGACGTCGGACCGCAGGGTACGTTCGCCGGTCAGGAAGTCGTCGAGCATGATCGGAGTGATTCCGGCCCGCGTGGCGATTTCCGCCAACGATAAGTCGCTTTTGTGGATGGTGCGCCGCAACTCGCCGCTGAGAGTGTTCTCTTGGCGGGCGTCCTTGCGCATCTGATCGCGGGCCTGCAACTCGGGCAACTCCTTGGCGATTTGCTCGCGGTATTCCGCCAAACGCCGTTGTTCCGCCGGAGTCAAGTCCCGGCTAATTCGCTTGGCACGTCGTTGCAACATGTATCACCTAAACGGGATAATTTCAAGCGAGCGGTGTCCGGTCATATATGTTTTACACCGACGGATTTTCTCGTGGATGTTTTCTGGATCAGATACGCGGGGTTCACCGATCTTGCCTTTACGGTGTTGTTTTTGAACCCATCGAACAAGTTGGCGAACGTGGTCGAGAGGAAATCTGCTGCGGAAGCCAGGGCCTTTCTTTTCAAGGTTGGCTGGCTTCATGCCCGGTATTTGGTTAATCGGAATCGCCTTTCTTCCATAGTAAAGAAACGTGTGTGAGATCAACGCGAACTTACCGTGTTTCTTCCCTTGGGAGCGTCCGCGAAACCGTGAATCCCGGATATATTCGACAAAGGGAAGTTTTTCATCCACTCGCATGATATAAATTATGGTTTTGTGACCAGAGCTGATTTTCTTATTCTTGCCGCCTGTCCCAATAATCCAGTCGCCTTCCTTTGCTAACTCAACAATATTTTTACGCTTGCTTTTGTGCTTCATAAATTTACAGTATACGAGCGTACAAAATCCATCATTAGGGTTTGGTGCCATCCCAGTATCGTGATGAACAACATATGAAAAGAGCGTCATGGCGACTAAACTCCAACACGCGTAGGCCGGGTCTCGACCCGGCCTACATACTAAGCGGCGGCAAGTCGGTTGTTGCGAAACCGCAAGCGGCGGTTTGGAACCCGGTATCGGTGACTATCCGCCCTCCGCCTTCCGCCCTCCGCCATTCTTCTTTCCCCAAACCACGCCGCGCGGGCCTTTGCGGACGCGGCCGATGAGCCAAGTTTGCAAACCGTCGCGCTTCAACTGGCGGCGGATGCTTTCGGCGTAGTATGGTGAGACAATCATCGCCAGCCCGACGCCCATGTTGAACACCTGCTCCATCTCCTCCTGATCTACCTCGCCGAGACGCTGCAACCAGGTGAAGATCGGCGGGACGGGCCAACTGTCGCGCTCGATCGCCACCTGAACGCCCTCGGGCAGGATGCGCTCGAGGTTCTCGAACAGCCCGCCGCCGGTGATGTGGGCGAGACCGTTTATGACGTTCTTCACGCGGTAATAGGTGAGCACCTTTCGCACCGGCCGGACGTAAATCCGCGTGGGCGTCAGCAGCGCCTCGCCGACGGTTTGACCAAGCTCCTCGACGTGGTCCGAGGCCTTGTGGCCGGCGATGTCGAAGGCGATCTTCCGCGCCAGGCTGTATCCGTTCGAGTGCAGCCCGCTCGAGGCGATGCCGATCACCATGTCGTCCGGCTGGATAGCCCGGCCGTCGATCAGCCGCCCTTTTTCGACCACACCGACACAGAATCCGGCCAGATCGTAATTGCCCGGCGCGTAGAGGTCGGGCATAATGGCGGTCTCACCGCCGAGCAGCGCGCTGTCGGCCTCGACGCATCCGGCGGCGATCCCCTCGACAAGCTTCTCCAGCAGCGGCGGGTCGTCCTTGGGCATGGCGATGTAGTCGAGGAAGAACAGCGGCTCGGCCCCGCAACAGAGGGCGTCGTTGACGCTCATCGCCACCAGATCAATGCCGACTGTGTCGTGTTTGCCCGCCTCGATGGCCACCTTGAGCTTCGTGCCCACTCCGTCGGTGCAGGAAACCAGCACGGGGTTTTTGTAGCGGCGGGCGAAGAGCCGGTTGGAGAAATCGAGCTGGAACAGCCCGGCAAACCCTCCGTCGAGGGGGATTACCCGCGGCGTGTGGGTCCGAGCCAGCAGCCGGGGCAACCGGCTCATGGCCCGTCGGTAAACCTCCAGATCGACGCCTGCGTCTTTGTATGTCGCTTTGGCCATTGCGATTACGTGTCCTTCACCGAGATTGTCGCATTGTAGCCGTTATCACCGCCCATTGACAAGCGGCCATCGGGCTGGCAAGTTGGGGCGAACTATCGTATGTTTAGCAGCCTCCGGCACGGCGGCCTGTGATTATCCGCGAACCGCCGTGCCGGCGGCTGCTAAACGGATACGATCGGTTTCTTAAGCAAGGAGGTGAGGAATGCGGTTGGCAAACGGTTTTTTCTCGACGGTGGCACTGCCGGTCATATCGAGTGCTTTCATTTTGGCGTTGACCCTCTCGGGCTGCACTCCCGCGCCCGAGCAAAAGCCGAGCGAGCAGGCCAAGCCCACGGAATCGGAGCCACAACCTGCCCAACCGGGCGAGAAGGCCCAACCGGCCGCGGAAGCCGAGACGGAGCAAACCGAGCGGCCGGCGATGCAACGTGTAGAGACTGCATTGCATTCGATCCCCGACACGCCCGAGGGCATGCCGCCGGCGCCGAAGGTATCGATGTTCGCGCCGGCCGAAGACCTGACGATTCAGGCTGACAAGTACATAAGGAAGTTAGAGAAGGCCATCGTCGACGACGATGAGTTCCAGTACATCCAAGAGAAGATTGCCAAGGTCTCGAATACCCTAGTCGTCATCGCTTTGGCCCTGGGTTTGCACGACGAGCCGAATAAGTACCAGGACCGCGCGGGCGCTTTGATGCAGGCCGCCACCCTGTTGGCCGTCGTCGAGGATATGGAGGAGGCGAAGAGGGCCATCGCCGTCGTTCGGGAGGCCGCCGACGGAAAGCGGAAATCCGACCTCGAACTGAAGTGGGGGCGGACCGCCTCGCTGCCTGAACTGATGAAGCAGGTGCCGACGATAAACACCAAGCTGAAGCGGTACATTAAGGGGAAGCGGTTCAAGTCGAAGGCCAAGCTCACGGTGGGTTATACGGCCGTGATCGCGACAATCGCCCAAGGCTCGATGGCCGACACTTCCGAGGCGAAAGACGCCGAGCAAGCGAAGCAGTGGTTCGAGTTCTCCGTGGCGATGCGGGACTCTGCCGGCGCGATGAACGCCGCCATCCACAAGGGGGACGAGGCGGCCGCGGCCGAGGCGATGAAAAAGCTCGCCCAAAGCTGCAACGATTGCCACGCCGTTTTCTATCCCGAGGCCGAGATCGAATAGCTTGTTGCGATAAATTTACAACAAGTTTCAGCGGCGATATTTAATTCGATTCTGTTGCGGAAAGTCATTTCACGGCTCTTGGTGGGACTGCGCTGCGCTTGTCCCACCCTACACGTACCTTCCGCAACAGATACTAATTCGATTCACCGTTTGAAGTGCCGGTCGGCGAAGTCGAGATACTGTTGCCAGTCGTACCTGGTCAAGTCGTGCTTTCCGCGGCGGACGTGATAGCCGATGGCGCCGGCGACGGGTTTATCCACGGGCGGCATTTCATCGACCGGAAGTCCCTCAACGCCCAAAAGCCGATAAACCGGATCGGCGCCTAGCGCGGCGAGAAACTCCCCTCGCGGATCGGCCCATCTGTCTTCCTTGGCACTGGCGACATACACCGGCCGTGGGGCAATCAACGCGATCAGCATGTGCTGGTCGACGGGCAACCGTTCCTCGTGATCGTTGAATTGCCGGAAGTTGACGCAAAACCAGTGTGTTAATCTGTTGATCACGGCTATCGTTTCGCCGAATCGCCGTCGGCTCAGGGCGGCGCCGCCGCAACCTGAATCATTGGAAATCACCAGTGCGAACCGTTGATCTTGTGCCCCGGCCCACAACGCGGTCTTGCCGAGCCGCGAGTGTCCGATGACGGCTACCCGTTTGGCGTCCACGTCCGGTTCGCGTTCCAGACAGTCCAGCGCGCGGCTTAGCCCCCAAGCCCACGCGCCGATCGCGCCCCAATCGTCCGGTTTGAAAACGGTGTCTTTTCCTTGCGGACTCAGTGCGGCGCGAAGACTGCTTTTCCATCCCTCGGCAAAATCCGGCTCGATGTCGCCGTAGTACACGGTGGCCAGGCCGTAGCCTCGCGACAACACCAACTCCACCGGCCAACGTCCGCTGTAGATTCCCCGCGACTTTTCCGTCACGCGATGGTTGACGATCCCAAGTTTAGGGTTGTTTCGCGTCCAGGATTTGGTGATCGCAATTTCCGGGTCGGGGTTGATCGTGTGGTTTCCATAGAAGTTCAGCCCCAAAAACACCGGCACGGGCGTCTTGGCCGAGTTGGGCAAATACAGGAGCAGGTCCATCTTCGGTCCATCTCGCCGGCCGGTTAAATATACCGCGATCTGTTTCCGCGTCGCTTTTCCACCGAGCGCGTCGGTCTCGACCGAGAGAAGCTCGCACAGCGGTTCCAGCTTGTCGGGAGACTTGCCGTAAACATTTTGCTCGAATAATGAAAGAATCTCCGGACGGCGGCGTTCCATCCATGTTTTAGCGTCGGTCACCCGCTCGCCGCTGGAAAGCGCCAGCGGGTCGGGCAATGTGTATTCGGGAACCTTGCTCTCGTCGTAATTGACCAACGGTTCACCACCCGCCACTTCTTGAACGACCAGCAACAACAGACAACCAGCAGTCATACACAATAAGCGAAGACCGCACAACATAGAATCACCTACTTGCAGAGGGTATAGCCGTTTGTAGCGTGGTTAACGTGTCTTGAAATCATTCATTTAGCCCGCCGTGAATACACGGCGGGCCGGATTGACCGTGAAAAACCGCTTGCCCCGGGTGTATTCACCCGGGGCTAAATGCGGATATTTCGATATCAAAACACGTTCTGACTCACTTTATCAAGCAAATATCACTTTGCTTTTCCAAACGGCGTTTAGAACGTGTTTTAAAATGTGGCACAGCCGCCCTCGGCTGTGTGATTAACCGTGAATTCTCGGTCACAGCCGAGGGCGGCTGTGCCACATTTTGATTTCTAAAACACCTTCTTAGAAAATTCCCAACGCCGTGAGGCTGTAGCGGACAATCAGGCCGGCCACGACGACGCTCACCATGCTCATCAGCTTGATGAGGATGTTGAGGCTTGGGCCGCTGGTGTCTTTGAAGGGGTCGCCCACGGTGTCGCCCACGACGGCCGCTTTGTGGGCGTCGGTGCCCTTGCCGCCGTGCGCGCCGGCTTCGATGTACTTCTTGGCGTTGTCCCAGCTACCGCCGGCGTTGGCCATGTAGATGGCCAGACAGAAGCCGCAGGTGAGAGTTCCCACCAACAGGCCCATCACGCCGGCAACGCCCAGCAACAGGCCGACGGCGACCGGAGTGGCCAGGCCGAGGATCGAGGGCAGGATCATCTCCCTCTGAGCGGCCTTGGTGCTAATCGCCACGGGCAAGGCATAGTCGGGCTTCTCGCTGTAGTCCATGATGCCCGGCTTCTCGCGGAACTGGCGACGGACCTCTTCGACCATGCCGAACGCCGCGCGACCGACGGCCTGCATCGTCATGGCACAGAAAACAAACGTGGCCATGGCGCCGAGGAACACGCCCACCAGAACCTTGGGGTTCATCAGGTTACAGGCGTAGTAGGTCATCCAGTCGATCATGTTGGCGGATTCGGTCGGCACCAACTCGGTGCTGGATGCCACGAACCGCGGCGCGCCGTCCACCTCGGCGATAATCTCTTCTCTGATCTCCACGGGGCCGTCGCTGGTGTCGAGTTCCTTCCAGATATCAAACACCTTTGCGTGACGCACGTGGGCGGGCATGGCCAGAAAACTGACGACTTCCTTGTTTTTAGTAACCTTGGCGATATGCTGCTCATTGAGCTTGTACCAGCCGGGCGCCTTCTCGGCCACAGCCGATTCGGCCCAGTGCTCGTGGCCCATGCGGACCTCTTCGATGTATGCGGCCAACAGGGCCAAGGCCGTGAGAGCGGCCGAACCGATGGCAAAGCCCTTGCCCGTGGCGGCCGTGGTGTTGCCCAGGCTGTCCAGGGCGTCGGTTCGCTTGCGGACTTCCGGATCGAGACCGGCCATTTCGGCGTTGCCGCCGGCATTGTCGGCGATGGGGCCGTAGGCGTCGGTGGCCAGCGTGATACCCAATGTGCTAAGCATGCCCACGGCGGCGATACCCACGCCGTAGAGACCCATGGCGAAGAGGTTGACGTCGTTGAACTGCCAATCGGCAGAGAAGCCGAAGGCCAACAGCGTGGCCGCGCCGACCGTAATTACCGGGAACCAAACGCTCTTCATGCCGTTGGCAATACCGCAGATGATGAGCGTGGCCGGGCCGGTCAGGGCCTGGTCGGCCAGATTCTTGGTCGGTGCGTATTCGTCGCTGGTTGCGTATTCGGTCCACTTGCCGATAAGCCAACCGGCAACCAGGCCCACGACCACACTGGCCGAAACCCAAATAAAGTCGGGCAGAAGAACCCGGGTCAGCAGGTAAGCGGCGACCACGATCAAAAGGCTCGATACGTTTACGCCGCGGGCAAGGGCCTTCAGCAGCGTTTTCTGATCGGCTTGCTCTTTCGTCTTCACCATGAAGATACCGATGATGGAAAGCAAAATCCCCACGCCGGCCATGGCCATGGGCAGGAACAAGGCGCGAAGCTGGAAGTCGAGGACGGCGGCGGCCTTCGTGACCGCGCCCTCGGCGATTTGCTTCTGGACGTCCTCGGGCAGAAGAAGACCGCTGGAGAAAGCGGCTACGCCAAGTGCGGCGGTGGCCAGGATCGAACCGCAATAGGATTCGTAAAGGTCGGCGCCCATGCCGGCCACGTCGCCCACGTTGTCGCCCACGTTGTCGGCGATTGTCGCCGGGTTACGCTTGTCGTCTTCGGGAATACCGGCCTCAATTTTGCCAACCAGATCGGCGCCGACGTCGGCGGCCTTGGTGAAGATACCGCCGCCCCCGCGGGCAAAGCGCGCCTGGCTGCTGGCGCCCATGCCGAAACAGAGCATGGTAACGGTAATGGAAACCAGGCCCAGCGGTTCATAGCCGAGTGCCGGCACGAGCCAATAGAGAACGGCGAACCAGACGGTAATGTCCAACAGCCCCAGACCGACCACGGTAAGCCCCATCACGGCGCCGGCGCGGAAGGCGACTTGCAGGCCCTGGTTCAACGACTTCTGGGCGCCGGCGGCCGTTCGGCTCGAGGCCCAGGTGGCCGTCTTCATGCCGAACCAACCGGCCAGACCAGAGAAGAAACCACCGGTCAGGAAGGCGAATGGCACCCACCGGCTTTGCACCTCCAGTCCAAAGGCCATCCAGGTCAACAGCGCGGCAATGACGATGAAGAAGAGCGTGACGACTTTGTATTGCTGCCAAATGTAGGCGGCCGCGCCGGCGCGAACGTGCGCGGCGATCTCGATCATCTCTTCGTTGCCTTCGTCGGCGGCCATCACCTTGCGGAAGAAGTAGATGGCAAACACCAAGGCGATAAGCGATCCGACGAACGCGACTGCCCAAATCACATAGAACAGCATGTTGCCGGTCATCGGCGTGACGATGGGGTATTTCTCGCTATCCAACGACGGCTCGATGGGAGTGGAGTCTCCGCGTTCGGCCGGCGCGTCGGGCGAAGCGACCGCGGTCGTATCGGCGGCCGTTTGGCCTTCCATCTGACCGACGGCCGAGTTGTTCCAAGCAGCCGCGGCCAAGAAGCCGACGGCCACCACTGCCAAGCAAGCCACGCGCAGCCAATTTTTCAGCCGCCGCCTGGACAATCGATCTCCTTTGCCGAAACTACCGAATCGCATCATGGGGGACTCCTCGGGGAAAATCAGGTGGCGGTGTGGGACGGATTAGGAAATCCGTCCTACGGGGCAATCTTACGGGCAATAAAGCCTGTTATTTTGCCATACCCCGCCGAGGACTGCAAGGGCCGGGAAAAGTGTTCGGGAACACCTTCAGTTGTCCTGCGGGGGGGCATCGGCCACTCTCGGCCGGACGGTTGGATATGGTCCGCCCTCGGACCAGGGGACTGTGGACCATAACGCCCGTGGAACACCGCGAGATTCTTGTTCCGCACTTCCGTCCGACTACTTCGAGTGGCGACCGGCACAAATCGGGGGCAAATCGAATGCCTGCTCCCTCGGCCTGTTAGACTGCTGGAACGCCTTCCCGTCAATTGTCCGGCCGTCATTGCGGCTTCCGCACCTTCAACTCGAACGGCTGATCGGCCGTGTCTATTTCTAGCGGCGTCTTGAAGGGATCGCCGTATTCCAACGGCACGATGTCGGCCGGCAGCGGCATGCGATTGCCCTCCAGCAACGTCACCTTGTACTTGTCGGGGACCAAGCCGTCGCCGGGCATGTGGCTTGTGATCGAGTGGAACTCGCCCGTCGCCCGGTCCGCCGTCGCCACGCCCGGCCGGGGATGAGTCTTTGCGTCCAACGCGCCGCCCTGCGGATAAAACGTCAACGCCATCCCGTCGATCGGGATCAACGAGCCGTCTTCGTAGGTCACCTTGCCCGAGACTTGTGCAACTTTCCGCAACAGAAACGGAACAGTCGTCCCGTACCCGGCTTGAGTGTTTCTGTCGGCATGAAGAGACGTAAGAGTGACAGTCTCCGAGAACGGTTACATTCCGCCTTGCTCACCTCCGTTTTCCGCCTTGGTTCAGAACTTCTTGCCGTCGATCACCAAGCCATCATGGCGGTTGCCCAAGCAGCGGTGTGTTTCAAGGTTGATCGAGTAGTTGATGATATCCACCGAGCCGTCGCACATTGCCATGTGGAAGCCATTGGC
>JAUWNG010000065.1 GCA_030612765.1 Planctomycetota bacterium | reverse complement strand
GCCGCGTTCCACGCCGACATCCTCGCCGGGCGGTTCGAGAACCCGACCGTGCGGCGGGCGGTGGACGGCTGCCTGACGTGCATCCTCGGCCGCGAGGCCGCGCTGCGCAGCGGCCGGCTTACAATGGAGGAATTACTCAAGGAGAACAAACGGCGCGAACTGGACCTCACCGGATTGAAGGGCTAGGGCGCGGCTGGCGTCGAACTTGTTTCCAGAATGCCTTTTTCGCTCGACCAGGAGGCGAACGATGTACTCATTCAATCAGAAATCAGAAATCAGAAATCAGAGCTTGCCGCGCGGTGTGCGAGCTTGCCGGCTGAACGTCGCCCCCCGGACCGCAGTCCGGGGGCGTTTCTCTCCCCTCTCCCCTCACGGTTTTACCTTGGTGGAACTTTTGGTGGTCATTACGATCATCGGGATTTTGATCGCGTTGCTGTTGCCGGCGGTGCAGGCGGCCCGCGAGGCGGCCAGACGCTTGCAGTGCATGAACAACCTCAAACAGGTCGGTCTGGCGGTGCTGAACTACGAGGAGACCCACGGCGTTCTCCCGCCAAGCTCGACGTGGGACGTGGCCGCGGGCGTGAATATCCATCAGGGCAACAATAACCGGCGCGGTCCGAATTGGGTCGTCCTCATACTGCCGCATTTAGAGCAGCAGGCCGTTTACGACGCCTTCAGGCTGCCCCGCTACATCACCGATCCGGCCAACATCGCCCCTCGCGGAACAGTCCTCTCGGTAATGCTCTGCCCGAGCGATCCGAACAATCGTACGCCCTTTAACGGCTCGACCAACGGCGAGACCAGCCAACTGGGCGACGGCTGGGCCAGGGGCAACTACGCCGCCAACGCCTCGCTGGCGCAGATGAACTATAACCCCTACTGCTTCAATTACGGCAACGGCGTACTGAATTGCGGCGCCTACGCCAAGTCTTACGGCTGGAAGAGTGATCGGCTGCGGGGCGTGATGGGCGCCAACACCGCCCTGCGGATACCCGAAATCCGAGACGGGACGAGCAACACCATCCTGCTCGGGGAAATTCGGGCCGGACTGTATGCCGGCGACCAGCGCGGCACGTGGGCCATGAGCGGCGCGGCCAGCGCGCTGTGGGGGCACGGCTCCTACATGGGCGACGGCAACGGCCCAAACTCCCCCGGCCTCGGCGGCGACAACATCACCGGATGCGACGCCGTCACCGCGGCCGTCGGCTACGGCACGATGGTGGACGAAAGGATGACCTGCTATCCTATGCTCTGGAACAACCAACAGTCTCCCCGCAGTGTGCACGAGAACGGCGTACATGTCTGCTTGTGCGACGGCAGCGTCCAATGGATCAGCGATTTCATCGATATAGCCGGCAACGTCACCTCCGACCCGCCGGTATTTTCCGTCTGGGACCGCTTGAACCTGTCGGCCGACGGCGCGCCGGCCAGTGCCAGCGCCTTCTGACAAAGGCGGAAGGCGGAATACTCAAGGTAGATGACAAAGCACGAATTACGCACGGGGAAGTAAATATGACCACCACCCACTATCCACTATCCACTACCCACTATCCACTACCCACTATCCACTACCCACTACCCACTATCCACTACTTCCTGACCGCCGCGCTGGGTCTGGCGTTGCTGGCCGGCTGCGGATCCGGCGATCCGTTCAAGTATGTACAAGTTTCGGGCAAGGTAACCTACGAAGACGGCTCGTTGATCCCGATCGACGGGATGGCGTTGACGTTTTATCCGCAGGGCGGCGCGTTGGACGCAAAGACTCATCCCCGGCCGGGCGTGGCGGCGGTGGATCCGGCGACGGGCGAGTTCCACTCGGTCACAAGTCACATGCCCGGCGACGGCTTGGTTTCAGGCAAGTACAAGGCGACGTTGCTGGGGGGCGATCGCATGCCGCTGCCGGCCGACATTGTGCCGTTGGAATACGGCGATCCCTTCAAGACGCCGCTGGAAGTTGACACGGCCAATCAGCCGTTCGAGTTGAAAATCCGCCGGCCGTAGTCGGACGGACAATAAGGACGAGCAGGCCGCTGAGCATGTTGCGGATCGTGTCCAACAATGCGACAATGGGGGTCTGACCCCAAACCAAGAGGAAATACCCCGTGAGAAACCGCGCATGGCTGTTCGTCCTTGGGAACTCGTTTGCGTGGCTCCTGGCGGGCTTGATTCTTTGCGGCGGCCTTGCGCCGGCAAATGAGCCGTGCCGCAACGCCGATTTGCCCAAGCTGCTGGAGTTTGCCGACGGCTCGCCGGTCCGCGACTTGTCCGACTGGCGACGCCGCAAGGAAGAAATCCGGCGGCTGATGTGCGAAACCTTCATCGGCACGTTTCCGCGTTCCGTCCCGGCCATTCTCCGCGCCGAGACGCTTGAAGAACATCCCGGCCGCAACGGCGCCGTCCGGCGTCGGATCAAACTTACGTTCGACACGAAACGCGACGCCTCTTTCGAGATCTGGGTGTGGGTTCCCGGTGGCAAGGGGCCGTTTCCGGTGCTCTTGGTCGCCCCGATCCATTACCAACTCGGCTGGGCGGAAATGGCGCTGGAACGAGGCTACATCGCGTGTCTGTTTCCCGGCATCGACAGCCATCACAAACAGGCGGAGTATCCCGGCTACGAGTCGGTTTGGCTGACGTTCCAGGCCGAGTACCCCGAGGCAACCTGGACGGAAATATCGTTGAAGGGCTGGCTGGCCAGTCGGGCGCTGGATTATTTGCTCGACCCAAAATACGGCTACCCAGTGGCGAAGGGGCAAGTGGGCATTATCGGTCACTCCCGCTACGGCAAGCAGGCGATTATCGCCGCGGCTTTCGACGGGCGGATCACTTCCGTGGTGGCCCGCAGTTCCGGCACGCCCGCCTCGTGTCCCTACCGTTTTGCGTCGCGGACCACGTTCGCCGAGGCCCCGGCCGACTTTCCGGATACGTGGTTTCTGCAAAGTCTGCACGCATATACGGGGCGCGAGCACGAGTTGCCGATCGATGCGCACGGATGGCTGGCATTGATCGCCCCGCGGCGGTGTCTGCTGGACACCGCCCATCAAGACGGTTGCGATCCCACCTTCGCCGTCGAACGGGCTTACCTGGAAGGAAAGAAGGTTTATCGGTTGCTGGGATGCCCCGAGAAACTACGCGTCGGCTACCGCCGTGGCGGGCATAATCCGATCACCGAAGAACATCGCCGGCGAAACATCGACTGGCTCGACCTCTCCTTCGGACGCGGCAGCGCCAAACAGAGCGACTTCCCCGAGGAGTTTATCCACCGCTTCGATTGGCAAACCTGGAAAGCCAGGCTCACGCCAGAGGACGTCCGGGTTCCCTTTGTCTCTCCACGGGCAAGCGATCGGTTGGCCGATCGCCGCGAGCGAATCCTCTGGGCGCTAGGGCAGGCGCCGGCGAAGATCGATTGGGACGGCAAATACACATTTCTTAGCGCCGAGGAATCGGCGCGGATGGACCACGATCGTTGGAGCATCCCCAACACGGCCCGATTGCCCGTGAGCTTCGGCGCCAACGTCCGCGGGAACGTCTACTACAACCCGGATGTCGGAGATCGCCCCGCCCCCGTTGTGATCTGGCTGCATCCTTATTCGTACCAGAGCGGCTACAACGAGGGCTATGGCGTACAGGAGACCACGGTGTACCACCGGCTGGCCCGCGCCGGCTTCGTGGTTCTGGCCTACGATCAGTGCGGGTTCGGACTCCGGCTTCTCGAAGGCCGCGACTTCTACCGACACTATCCCAAATGGTCGCGGTTGGGACGAATGATTTATGACGTTCACGCCGCAGTCGATTTCCTGGTCGATGGCAAGGGCGCCGTTCAGGGCAAAATGCCGAAAGTCCGCAAGGACGAAGTCTATGTCTTGGGATACTCTTTGGGTGGGATGGTCGGGCTGTACGCGACTGCCTTGGATAAACGAATCGCCGGCGTGGCCTCCTTTGATGGGTTCACTCCGTTACGAACCGATTCCGACGCCAAGTACACCGGCGGAAACCGGCGGCTTTGGCAGTGGCACGCACTCCAGCCCTTGCTGGGACTCTTCGATGGGCAAGAGGGCGAAATCCCCTATGATTTCGACGACGTACTTGCAATGATTGCTCCTCGACCATGCCTGATCTACTCCTCCCGCCGCGACCGCCATGCCGATTTCGAGGACATCGTGGCCTGTGTCGGGCGGGCACAACAGGCATGGCCGCAAGGCAAGCACGCATCGAAGCTGACGCACGTCGCACCCGACGATATCAGCCGCTTCCAAAAAGATCAGCAACTCACCTTCGGCAACTGGGTTCAGACCTCGGGCGATGGCTTGATCGCGCCCAAACCGCCACAAACCATCAAATCGAGAGGAAATATCCCGTGAGAAACCACGTGGCTATTCGTCCTTATGAACTCGTTTGCGTGGCTCCTGGCCTCCTGGCCTTGTTGTTCTACGCCTGGCGGAAGCGGAAGTAACGCAAACGTCCCGTGTCGGCTCAACGGGCCAATCATTTTTCGAGACCAGCCGCGAACGGTTGGCCCGTTGGGCCGACACGTCTCTTGTGCGGCAACTCGCGCCCCTGGGCGTTGCCCAGGGCTGGGAGAACGGCTGGGCCTTCGGCCCGTTTGCCGGCAACTCCACCTTCTGCTGATCGCAAAATTCGGTTGCCGGAAATTTTTGCCACACACTTCCTTCGACCCTTGGGGTCCAATACGTTCGGGTGGATTGTATTAGTCGCCGCTTGCTCATAGTATACAAGTATGAGCGATCTTCACGAGGAATGCGGCGTCGCCGCGATATATCATCTACCCGACCGGGGCGTAAGCCCTTTGTGTCCCGAACAAGGCCCTGAGGAAATCTCCCGGCTGATGCCGCGGATGTTGCTGGATATCCAGAACCGGGGACAACTGGCCGCCGGTCTGACTACCTACAACCCACATCGCAACCAACTGATCGACACCTACAAGGACGTGGGGAGCGTCAGCGAGGTCTTTCGGCTCGGCCATCGCGGCAAGTCTGAAAGCCTGATGGAGCAATATGCTGGCCGAGCGGCTATCGGACACGTCCGCTATGCCACCTGCGGCCACGAGGACCGCAGCTACGCCCAGCCATTCGAGCGGCATCACATCAAAAAGCACAAATGGTTCAGCTTCGCCTTCAACGGACAGTTGGCCAACTACCCCGACCTCCGCGGCGAACTGCTCGACGACGACGACAACTACCTCTCGCGCGAGGCCGACACGGAAGTGCTGATGCATCAGATTTGCAGTGCGTTGGCGGCCGAGCGGCGTCCGGCCCCGATCGAAATCTGCCGTCGTTTCGCCCGCAAGTTCGACGGCGCTTACAGTCTGGTGTTTCTCGACGCGCTGGGCAACATGATGGTCGCCCGAGACCCGCTGGGGATCAAGCCGCTGAGCTACGCGATCGAAGGCCCTCTGGTGGCCGCGGCCAGTGAGAGCGTGGCCCTGTTGAACGTCGGTTTCGCGGCCGAAAGCATCAAGTCGGTCCCGCCGGGCCACGCGCTGACGGTCCGCGACGGACAGGTGGAGATACAATCTTTCGCCGAACCCACGCACCACGCCCACTGTTTCTTCGAGTGGGTCTATTTCGCCAACGTGGCGAGCACACTTGACGGGCGGAGTGTCTATCTTGCCCGCAAAGCGCTGGGCGAGGAGCTTGCCCGGCTGGAAACCGTGCCGATCGACGAAAACACCGTTGTGGTGCCCGTTCCCGACACGAGCAAGGCCGCGGCCGACTCGATGGCCTTCGCGCTGAAGATCCCGTGCGTCGAGGGCTTGATCCGCAACCGTTACAGCGGGCGGACCTTTATCGAGGGTGGCGGCGACCGACGCCGCAAGGCGGAAACCAAGTACACCCCGCTCCGCGAAGTGCTCGAAGGCAAACGGGTGCTGTTGGTCGAGGACTCGATCGTCCGCGCCACTACGTTGGAAGTCCTTTTGCAGCGCATCCGGCAATCTGGCCGTCCGCGCGAGATACACGTCCGGGTGGCCTGCCCGCCGATCGTTTCGCCCTGCTTCTACGGCATCGACATGTCCACGATCGGTGAGCTTTTCGCGCCGAAGTTTCTCGGGGGAAAAAGGGGACAGGTACCTTTTGTGCAAAGCACCCGAAGGGCCGTTCCGGCAAAAGGTACCTGTCCCCTTTTTCCTGAGCCGATGCGGCCGGAGATCGAGGCCCGAATGGCCGCCCGGCTCGGCGCCGACTCGCTCCGCTACTTGCCGGTGGAGGCGATAGCGCGGGCCATCGGCATCAAGGCCGATAATCTCTGTCGGGCGTGCATCACCGGCGATTATCCCACCCCCTGCGGCCAACGTCTGGCACAAATCGCCCTGGAAAACTTCCGCGGCAACGTCGCCGGACGGACGTACGAGGAGGCAGGGGAGAGGGGAGAGGGGAGAGGGGCGAGGGAAAAGCGGAAATAGAAAAACGTTGTCGGTTTTCGTCTCCCAGGCGTAAACGCTCGGGCTAGCAGCCTGTTGAAAAAGTCGATTTTCGAGAGTTCGGGTGCCACTGCTGGCTTGTCCAGCAGTGTTTCCCCGGGTGTTTCTACCCGCACTGCTGGACAAGCCAGCAGTGGCACCCTTTTTCAACGGACCACTAGAGAAAAGTGACGTTCTTATCTCTTAACTTTCTTCCGGGGGCGAAAAATTCTTCGGCGGGCCGCCGATCGCCTGATCGATCCAGCGACGCTCGCGGCGCATCGACTGCCAGGCTACGACCCATACGACGATCATCGCCGCGATGAACAGCCCGCCGACAATGACGTTGGCGCGGGTCTGGTCGGTGGGCTTCGGCGGAGGACGCCAAACCAACGAGCGGCCGATCAACAGCGGAGACAACTGGTCGCGGGTCTTCGATTCGCCCGGCGAGAGGGCCTCGTCGGACCGCCTCCGAATGGGATAACTCCAAACCTTAAAAAAGAAGCCGGCCACTTGCACGCTTTCGCCGTAGTTGGGGATATTCCCGTGGGGCATTCCCTCGGGCAACTCCCGGACGCAAAACGTCAGTGGATTGCCCTGCGAGTCGCCGGTGAACAGCATGAGCTGATAGTAATGGTCGATGCCGTATTGGGCGACGAGGTCCGGCTCGTCGACAAAGACTTCCTCGACAAGCCGTGCCGTGCCGCGCAGGGCCACCAATCGACCCCGTTGAGTATTTGGCTTGTTGAACAGCGGGACGACGGAATAGAATTCTTGCCCTTTCCGGTTGGTCTCTCGCCATTTCGCGGGGATTTTCGGTAGCTTGGCCTCCGCCTGGCGGAGCAGTTGGCCCGGTTTGGTTCGACCGACCGCGACGAGCATTTCGTAGAAGGCGGCGCGGTCCTTTTTTGTAAGAGGCTTTCGGTCCTCCACGGTGTCGAACAACCCGGTGTCCATTCCCAGCCGTCCCAGGAGATTGTTTTGATACCAGGCCAAACGGGGCGCGACGAAGACCGGCGTGGCGCCGGCACTGCTGGACGAGCCAGCAGTGGCACCCGCAGAGCCAGCAGTGGCGCCCGCAGAGCCAGCAGTGGCGCCCACAGAGCCGGCAGTGGCGCCCGCAGAGCCGGCAGTGGCGCCCGCAGGCGTCGCAAGTTTCAGGAACACGCCCAGCGCGCCGCAGGAGGCGTTTGGCTTTGCGCCCCGTTGCCACTGCTTGGGCACGTTTTCGGTGTATACGATTATGGGTTTTTCGAGCGCGTCGAGTTTCAGCCGGCAGCGGTAGTATTTTTTCAGTTCATAGCGTTCGGCGGCCTCGGGCGGGGGGGTGAACGGCCTGATATCCGTAACGCGGCCGTGCAACCGGAAGATCAAGCCGCGATAATCCTTCGGCCGCTGGATCGCCGTTTCCAGCAAGTCGGCGTCCATCGCCCAACTGTCCAGATCGACGGGCGGAAAAATCCTTAGCCGGAACAGTATCCGCAGCAGCGTTTCCCGCTCGTGCCGGGTCATTGGCCCACCGTCGGCGAGCCGGTCGAAGTAGGCGTCCTCCACACCCAGCGCGCGGAATTGTTCCCGCGGACCGGCGAATTCCTTGGCGCCGGCCGGCGAAGCAACACAAACCGCACAAACCGCAAAAAACATCGCCAATACGAAGCACAGATAATTGTCAACCTTCATCGGTGGTTTCATTCCGTTGATCCATTTCTTTCAGCAGGTCGAAGTTCGGCGGCCGATCGGACAAAGCGGGGTGCGACGGCTCCGTGCGTATGTAAACATACCACGCCGTCAGCAACGCCAGCAGAGCGGCGACGACGACGGCCAGGATTAGCTTTCGGCCGTCCACCGCCGGTTCCTCGACCATCGCCGGCCGTTTTTGCCATTGGAGGGTTTTGGCCAAAATTGTTGGAGCGGTCCGTAGCGAGTCTTTCGCCCGGTAAGCGCAACGTTTGAAAAAGAAGCCGGTAACCTCCACCTCCTCGGAAACATCCATGCCGATGGTAAAACCCTTCGGCAATCGCAAGCAATATGCGATCACGGGCAAGGGCGGTATGATCTTCGGATAGAGCAAGACCTTGAAATAATGCCGGATATCGTATTTGTTTTCCGGCAATTCGATCCGGTGTACTCGACGGACCACGCCGGAGATCGTCACCAGCCGGCCGCGATAGTGTGCCGGCTGGCGGAACAATTGGGCGTACGTAACCCTCCCCTCCGACACCTTGCGGAGTTTTCGCTCGTCGGTCTTGTCCAGCACGTCGAGCAAATTCAGCGAACACTCACGATCGGCCAGAGAAAAAAACGTGTTATCTTTGACGGAATTGAGCAACGCCGTATCGACGCCGGGAAAATAACCTTTTCGCCGACCGGTCTCCTTCTCCTTGGAATCCGGCTTGCCGATGACAAAACTGTCGAGCGTCAAGTCGTCTTGTGGAACCGCGTGCAAACGGTTGTCGATGCCGCCGGCGGAGGCGTCTTGCGATGTGTCCGCCAGGCGGTCGAGCCACTGCCAGGCGCCCGGTTGCCACGCTATTTCGGAGAGAATGAACAAGACCCCCGATAGCAGGATCAATCCGATCAGCAAACGGCGTCCGATCAAATAGGGACTTTCTCGGCGTTTGGAAGTTTGACGAAAGTCAAGCACGGCCATGTACTTTCGGATTTCAGGAGATGACGAGGAGCGATGTCATTGTATATAGTATGTTGTCCGGGAGGCAAGCATGAATTACACTACCATAGTGGTTCTCGGGACGCGGCGCAGTGGTCCGACGCATATAATTGGGGCTGTCCGTGAATATTTCCATCTAGGCAGCCGTGAATACATTTAGCCCGTCGTGAATACACGGCGGGGAAGTGGTTTTTCGCACCAGACCTTGCCCCGGGTGTGTTCACCCGGGGCTAAATAAAAATGCGCAAGACGGATTAGGAAATCCGTCCTACAATTCGCCGAAAACCACCACTAACAGGGGTTTTAGATGCTACGTTGGCATGGGGTAACGCGGTTTCTGGCCGGATTCATCGCCATCGGTTGTCTGGGGCTGATTAGCGCGCCGCTTCCGGCGGGTGACAATACCCAGGCCTTTCTCGATGGTTTGCGCCAGCGGGAACTCCACGACGTTGCGCTCGATTTGTTGAAATCATTGCGCGACAGCCCGAAAACCGACAAGGATTTTCGGGAAACGCTCGACTATCAGTTTGGCGTTACGCTGATCGGCGGCGCTCGACAGTTGCCGTTGGATGAGCGTGAGAAGCAGCTCGACAAAGCCCGCGAATACCTCGGAAAATTTCTCGCCGATCACCCCCAACATCCGTTGGCCGATAGCGCGAGCCGGAACCTCACGGACCTGAAGATCGAGCGTGGAGAGGCGCTGGTCGAGGAGTCCCGTCGGCCGGGTAAAACGCCGGCCGAGAGACGGCGGTGGTTGGAACGGGCACGAGCAATGTTCCGAGAGGCGCAACAATCGCTCGCGGAGATCGACGCCAGACTGGTCAAGAAAAAACAACGCTTCAACAAAATTGACCAGGACGACGCCAGACTGGTCAAGCAGCGCGACCAACTGATGGCCGAGATGATATTGGCCCGCTTCGCCTTGGCGAAGACGTACTACGACCTTGCCCAAACCTACGAGCCGGGCGGCAGGGAGAACAAGACTTTGCTCCGCGAGGCGCGGGCCAAGTTCTCCCATTACTTCTGGAAGTACAATCGATGGCTGGGCGGCTATTCTTTCCGTATTGAACAGGCCCGCTGCTACAGGGAATTGGGCGAATACGACAGGGCCAGCGAGATACTCGGCACCTTGGCCGCACCCGACCCGGACGACGATGAAGGATTTCGTCAGATACGTTCGGCGGCAACGAAGATGGCCATCGAGATCAATTTGCTGCCGGAGATAAAGAAATACAAAGAGGCCTGGGAGATTTTCGAGGAATGGGAGAAGAGCCTTCGGTGGCCGAAAAGGGCGAATGACGCGGCCCCGGAGATCAGATACCTGGGCGGCGAGGCCGCTTTGGAGCTTGCCCGCGGACTCGGCGAAAACGATCCGCAACAGGCAAGACTCCGCGGCATGTATCGAAAACGCGCCAAGGAGTTGCTTTTGCTGGCGGCACGGTATCCGGGCGAGTATCAGTTCAAGGCCAGATTAAAGCTGACCGATCCGCTGCTGGCCGCCGGACAGGTGCAAATCGAGACGCCGAAGAGCTACGCGGAGGCCCGCGACCGCGCAAGCCTCGCCTGGAGCCAATCGTGGCAGCCGGGTCTGAAACCGGAGCAAGTCGAGCGGATGCGGGCCAATGCGCTCGTATGTTTGCGGTTTGCCCTCGCCCATCCGTCCGAGGAGGCGAAGATCGACGAGTTGAACACCATCCGCTATCGCCTGGCATATCTGGATTGGATTATCGGGGAGTATTACGACGCGGTGGTTTTGGGTGAGTTCCTCGCTCGGCGGTACACGGACCGGCCGGAGGGGCTGCGAGGGGCGAAGATCGCCCTGGCCGCCTACACCGCGCTGTTGCAGGACTTGCCGCCGGGCGCGGACCGTCGGTTCGGGGTAGGGCGAATCGCGGACATTGCCCAATTTGCCGCCGAACATTGGCCGAAAGATCCACTGGCCGACGATGCCCGGTTGACGCTGATACGTATTGCGGTGACGGAGAACGACCTGCAAAAGGCGTTGGATTTCCTTCGGCGCATATCTGTCGATTCACCCCGTCGCGGCAACGCCGAACTGCTCGCCGGCCAGGCGCTGTGGAGGGTATATCTCAAAGCCGCCAGGCTCCCCAAACAGCAACAACCCACCACGGCCAAAATGACCGAGATGATCTCCAATGCCCGGCAAATGCTGACCGACGGGGTCAAACGGCTGCGGAAGGGCGTCGATGCCGGCCAAAAGGTCTCCTATCCGCTGGTGGCAGGGACGTTCTCGCTGGCGCAAATCTGCCTGGAGGAGAACCAGGGCAAAAAGGCCGTCGGGTGGCTCGACGATCCGAAAATCGGCGCCCATACCCTCGCCAAGGCAGGCAGCAAGGTGGTCGACCGTGGAAACTTCCGCGTGAATACCTTCAAGGTGGCGTTGCGGGCATACGTGGCCACCGAGCAGTTGCAGAAGGCCGAGCAGGCCATGGACGCCCTGGAAAAAGCCGCGCCGGCTGAAAACCTCACCCGAATTTATATCACACTAGGCCGGCTGCTCGAAAAATCGTTGAAGCGGCTGCAAGCCGAAGGCAACCGGGCAGAGGTGGACAGGGTGACGCGTGGATTCGAGTTGTTTCTCACCCGTATCGCCAACCGTCCCGCCAACCAGATCACATTCAACGCGCTCTATTGGGTGGCGGAGACATTCGTGGAGTTGGGAAACAGTTTGGCTCCGGACGAGGGCAAATTGCCGCCGGAGGCCGAAAAATACTATCGGAAAGCCGCCCTGGTTTACGGCCGCATCGTCGATATCTGCCGCGAGGACAAGGAGTTCGCCCCGCGCGAGGGAGCGGTCGAGAGCATCCAGATTCGCTTGGCCCGCTGCCTCCGCCGCTTGGGAAAATATGACGACGCCATGAACCTGCTCGTGGAAATCCTGGCGGTCCGCATCAACTTAATCGACGCTCAACTCGAGGCCGCCTACACCTACCAGGATTGGGGCCGGGAAAAACCCGGCTACTACCTGCTGGCAATCCGCGGGGGGCGAAAAGCCAAGCAAAAGGACGGAGAGATCGTCTACTTGGTTTGGGGGTGGGGCGGGATCGCCGGAAAAGTACAATTCAGCGATCCGCACCAGGACATCTTCAACGAGGCCCGATACAATCTGGCGCTATGCCGCCTGAAATACGCATTGAGCCTGGCCGGCGGAAAAAAAACCGAGCAGTTGCGGCGGGCGGAACAAGACATCGTCCTGATTCAGAGGCTCCGGCCTGAAATGGGTGGAAAGAAGTGGTACAATCAATTTGATACGCTGTTGAGAAAGATTCAAGGGTTGCTCGGCATGGAAGAGGACCAGCGCGGGCTGGAAGCGTCCGAGAAAAGAATGTCGGCAGCCTCGAAATAGCCCCCGGGACATAAGACAAACGCCCCGCGACTGCGGTCGCGGGGGAAAGAGTGCGGCGTTTTGTATCCCCCGCGATCGCAGTCGCGGGGCGTTTTGGCAGGATAGACGCCGCTAATGTCCAATATATGTACGACGCGACGGCGGAACACGAAGCAGAGGAGAAAATCATGAAACGGCGTTGCCTGATTCCAACGCTGGTTGTATGCCTTGCGGTCGGCGGCGCGGCCCGGGCGTTCGATTCCATCAAAACCGAGCAGGGTATGGTTCCCGGCCGGGTTGTCGGGATGGACTCGATAAAGGTCCTTTTCCAGAAAAGCTTGGGCGGCGCCCTGGCCAAGGAAATACCCGTCAACCAAATCCTGACCATTTACTTCGACGGTGAGCCGAGAGACCTGAAAACCGCCAAAAACCATGTCCTTGGCGGTCATTATGCGGAGGCCCTGGCCGCCCTGGAGCGGATCAAAAAAGAGCCAAGCCGCCCGGAAATTTGCCAAGACATCGAGTTCTTCAAGGCCCTCTGCGTCACCAAATTGGCGCTCGGCGGGAGCATGAAAATCACCGAGGCCGGACGGTTGATGAAGGCCTTCGCCGACAACAATCCGAAAAGCTATCACTATTTCGAGGCAGCGGAGGCGGTGGGCGATCTGTTGGTTGCCATCCAAGAGTACACTCAGGCGACGGAATACTATGCGCGGCTCCAGAGCGCGCCCTGGCCGGACTACCAAATGCGCGGCGGAGTGGCCGTCGGTTGGGCACTGTTGGATCAGGGAAAAGCCAAGCAGGCAGCCGCCGCCTTCGACAAGGTGATTGCAGTGACGGCCGAGGGAGATGCCGCCGGGCGGCAACGCACGGCCGCCCGCGTGGGTAAGGCCGGCGCAATGGTCAAAATAAAGAAGCACGACGAGGCAATTGAACTGGTCGAAGAAGTCATCAAGCAGGCCGACACGGAAGACGTCCCGCTGATGGCCCGGGCATACAACGTTTTAGGCGCCGCCGAGCGACAGGCCGGCAATACCCAGGAGGCCCTGCTGGCGTTCCTACGCGTCGACGTGTTATACTCCGCACAGCCCGACGCTCACGCCGAGGCCCTGGCAAACCTCGCCAACCTGTGGGAGCAAGTCCATAAGACGGAACGAGCAAATCGGGCCAGACAAGTCCTCAAAGATCGATACCCGGACAGTCCTTGGGTAAAAAAAATCGGGGAATGAATGCTTGGACGCTGTAAAAGAATAACTGAGGGTGTCCGGGAATAGTACCATTTAGCCCGCCCGTTGAATACCATTTAGCCCGCCGTGAATACACGGCGGGGAAGAGTGCCTGGGCGCACCAGACCGTGCCCCGGGTGTATTCACCCGGGGCTAAATAGCTGTTTTTGCGTACCACCCAATTGACCAGGTTGTTCTGTTGCGAATCCCTATTATCGATATAATCGAAACGAGACATTCAATTTGTGTTGGACAATTATCCCCCGTCGATAGAGGGGATAGTTGTTCGGTTTTGTGGCGGCGAAAAAGTCGAAGTAGAATAAAGAGATAATGCGTCTCTAACGGAACGTTGAGTATTGGAGGTTCTCATGCGTCGCGGGATATTACGAAGCTGGTCGGTCGCGGTTCTATGCTCGCTGGTGCTGTCGATGACCGCGCCGCTGGCCTTCTCGGCGCCTGACGTTGAAGGCGCATTGCCCGTCCCGGGCGCCGACGAAGGCGAATTGGAGGTGACTCCGCCCGAGGACAGCGAGTGGGAAGAAAGCACCGCCGGCCGTTTCGACGACGAGATCGCCGACGCGGCGGCCGATGAGGTCAGGGAACCGGAAGGTTCGCGGGCGAGTTTTCTGGTGTGGCTGTATCAGTCGCTGAAGTTCCGCTACGTGGTGATCTTCTTGATTCTCACCTTCAATTCGGTGGCCCTGATTGTGATGATCGTGTTGGGTATGCGGCGAAACAGCGTCTGTCCCGACGATTTGGCGGCGGCTTTCGAGGCCAAACTCAACCAGAAGCAGTACCAGGACGCTCTTGAACTTGCCAAGGACGAGAAATCGTTCTTGGGAAAGGTTCTGGCGGCCGGCATGTCGAAAATCACCGATGGCCACGAAGCCGTCCACGACGCCATGCAGGAAGTCGGCGAAGAACAGGTCATGAAGATGGAGCAGCGCAACGGATACATCGCCCTGATCGCACAGATCGGTCCGATGTTCGGCCTGCTGGGAACGGTCGACGGCATGGTGATGGCGTTCGACGTGATTGCCAACACGCCTACCACTCCCAAACCGTCCGAGTTGGCCGTGGGGATCGGCACTGCGCTGGTGACGACTATTGTCGGACTGTGGATCGCCATTCCGCTGATGGTTTTCTATCATATTGTCCGCAATCGGCTGGCGCGGCTGGTGATCGAAGTCGGCGTGGTCAGCAGCAACTTGATGAAGCGCTTCGAGGCGCCGACGGCTTTGGACAAGAAGAGTTGATCCGCCGACCGCATAACGCCGCGTGGACGCGGCGGCTAAACTGTTTCTCCAATCCCGAACCCCGAACCCCGAACCCCGAATCATGGATATGGCATGCGTTTCAAAAGCCGCATATCGTTCAGTTCCAATCCCGATCTGACGCCGCTGATCGACTGCGTGTTCCAGTTGGTCATTTTCTTTCTATTGACGTTGAACTTTTCCTCGGACGAACAGAGCGAGTTGATCCGGCTCCCCAGCAGCGAGCTTGCCAAACCGGCCGAAGGCGTTCTGGAAACGCCCATCACCATCCAGATTCTCTCCTCGGGAATAGTGCTCTTCGGCGGCGACCGGATGACCCCCGGGGCGCTGAAGGAGCCTTTGCGGCGCGAGCGGGACGCGATCCGGAACGTCCTCGGACGAAACGTGAAAAACGCCACGATCATCATCCGGGCGGACCGGGACGTGTCCACCGGAATAGTGCAAGAGGTCATCCGCTTGTGTCAGGAAACCGATTTTAAAAGATTTGTCCTCCGCGCGAAGTGGGAGCGGCCATGAAAATCAAAAAAGGCAGCAGCGAATTCAAGAAAATCGAAGTCAACCTGACGCCGATGATCGACGCCTGCTTCCTGTTGATTATCTTCTTCATATTGACGCTGAAGCTCTTTTCGCCGGAAGGCGATTTCGGCATCACCATGCCCCTCTCCTCGCCGCGCCAGGGACTACGCCCCACCCCCGAATTGCCTCCGGTGAAAATCCGCCTCACTGCCCATCCTGACGGTAAACTGGCCGGTATTCAGATGGGCAAACGGAAGATGTTCTCCTTCGCGGAACTGCACAAACAAGTTCACGAACTCGCCGGGCTGGATCGTGGACCGGCCGGCTCCAGCAATACGGAGGTCGAACTCGACTGCGACTACAATCTCAAGTTCAAGTACGTCATCAACACCCTAAACGCCATCTCCGGTTACGTCGCCAACGACAAGCAAACCATCATCCGCATGATCGAAAAGATCAGGTTTGCACCTCCAAGGAAGCCGAAGGAGGAAGAGGGAGGAGAGAAGGGAGAAGAGAAGAGTGAAGAGGGAAAGAAAAAAGAGGAAAGTGGAAAGAAGCAAAACAATGTTTAGCCGCCGCGTCCACGCGGCGTTGTCCGACTGAGAAGAATTGGCCGCGCAGTGCGAAGCCGCAAGCGGCCCACTCACACAGATGATACGATTCTAATCCCCTCTCCCCTCTCCCCTCTACGCCCTCGGATGAAACTTCCGATGCACCGCCTTCAGCCGCGTCAGGTCCACGTGCGTGTAGATCTGCGTGGTGGCGATGCTGGCGTGGCCGAGCATCTCTTGCACGTGGCGTAGATCGGCCCCGCCGGCCAACAGATGGGTGGCGAAACTGTGCCGCAACGTGTGCGGACTGACCTCCGGCGGAGCTCCCACGCGACGCGCGTACTCCTTCAACAATTCCCAAATCCGCTCGCGGCGCAGCCTTTTTCCCCGCTGCGACAACAGCGCCCAATCGGGCGGCGTGGAAACTCGCGCGGCCAGCTTCGGACGCTCGGCCTGAAGATACGCGCGAAACGCCTCGATCGCCTGGGAGTTCAGCGGAACCATGCGTTGCTTGTCCCCCTTGCCGCAACAGATGCAATAGCTTTCGTCGAGATGCACGTCGCTGAGCTTCAGATGCGAAATCTCCGAGGCCCGGCAACCGGTGGCGTAGAGCAGCTCCAGCAAGGCCCTGTCGCGCCGCCACCACGGATCGCTTCGCCCCGGAGCGGTGAACAGCCGTTCGATCTGCTCGACGCCGAGCACTTTCGGTACGCGCTCCCAGAGCTTTCGGCTGCCGAGCAACTCCGCCAGATTGTCGCGGAGTACGCCCTCGAGCTGCAAGTAGCGGAAAAACACCTTCAGCGAGACGATGTGCCGGGCGATCGAGGCGGCCGCCAGTTTTCGGGCGTCCAGCCAGCCCACGTAGTCGGCCAGCTCGCGGATCGAAAGGGCCGGAATGCTCCGCCCGTCGAGCCACTGAACGAACCGCTCCAGATCGCGCCGATATGCCGCCACCGTGTTCTCGGCCAGGTGACATTCGCCCGCCGCGTAGGCCGCGAAGCCCTCGAGATGCGTCCTCGCCGCCCGGTTGGAATCCGGCGGTCGGCGTTGCAGCAATCGGCGTCTGGTAACGGCCATGTGTCTTTCAATAATGCTCTTTGAGATAGCCAACCATCCGCTTGCGGTTTCGCAATGGCTACTTCTGAATTCGGGTGGCAGAATGGGCAAACTCCAACGGATTTGCCGACACCCGACCAGCTTGCCCAGCCACTCCCCGGAACCGGCCCGCTCCGCTACAATCCAGCAGAACCCTATGGCAAGCGCCGCGTGGACGCGGCGGCTAAACAACAATTGTTGCCCCCAAACCCCGAACCCCCTCATTACCAATGCCCATCGCCACGCTCACCGAGATGTCGCCCGGCCGGGAGGCCGATCTATTCCTCTTGCTGACGGACAAGGAAGAATTGAAGACCAAGACGGGCAAGCCCTATTTCCGTGTCGGATTCCGCGACGGCGGCCGGCAGGTAAGCTTTCCAATCTGGGGCGATTCACCCTGGGCAATCGAGTGCCGCGACCACTGGAAGCCGGGCGTGTTCTACAAAGTCCGCGCGGTCTATCAGGAAACCAGTTTCGGGCCGCAGTTGGATATCCGAAAAATCCGCGAGACCGTCGAGTCGGACGCGGCCGACGGATTCGATCCGGCCCTCTGCCTGCCCAAATCGCGGTTCGATCCACAAACGATGTTCGACGAACTGTTGGACCTCGCTCGGCAACACGTCGAAAAAGCCGCTCTGCACAAGTTGGTCGAGTCGCTGTTGCATACTTACCGCGAACAGTTGCTCGGCCATCCGGCAGCGCGGCGGAACCATCACGCCTACGCCGGCGGGCTGTTGGAACATTCGCTGAGCGTCGCCCGCACGTGCGTCTTCCTGGCCGACAAATACGCCGAGTATTATCCCGATATGGAGCCTCCCCTGGACAAGGGCATGGTCGTGGCCGGCGGGATTTTGCACGACATCGGCAAACTCCGCGAACTGTCTCAGCGGCCCGAGGGCGCGGAGCGGACGGCCGAAGGGGCGCTTATCGGCCACATACTGCTCGGCCGCGACATGGTCCGCGAAGCCGCCAAGGAATGCGAACCACCGCTCGACCCAGACACGTTGCTGCGGCTCGAACACTTAATCATCGCCCATCAGCGCTTGCCGGAGTGGGGATCGCCGCAGCCGCCGATGACGCCCGAGGCCCTGTTGGTCCACTACGCCGACGACATCGACGCCAAGTATCAGATGATGGTCACGGTATTGCGGGAGGACGCGACCCCCGGTCCGGTCACCTCGAAGAAGAACGCGCTGATGCAACACGTGTATAGAGGGGCGAAGGGCGATAATGTTTAGCCCCGGCGTCCACGCCGGGCGCGGATCGGAGCGTTTAGCCCCGGCACTCTTGACGGAAATGCAAAAACAAGCTAGACTAGTCTTAGACCAGTCTGATTGGAGCGTTGCCATGGAAACAGTCGGTTCATATCAAGCCAAGACACATCTGCCGGCCCTTTTGGATCGGGTCGTTAAGGGCGAGCAGTTCACGATCACCCGCCACGGCGTCCCCGTGGCAAAGCTCGTTCCGGCGTCTGAAACCCCAAAGTCGGATGTGCGAAAGACTATTGAGGCTCTCCTTGAGTTCCGTAAAGGCCAACGGTTGAACGGTCTTTCCATTCGAGAGATGATCGACGAAGGCCGCCCATGACCCGGTTCATTCTCGATTGCTCGATGACCATGGCATGGTGTTTTGCCGACGAGAGCACTTCTCGCACCACCGCCGTGATGGCCGCTCTGGAAGATCAGGAAGCGGTAGTGCCGATTCATTGGCCTCTGGAAGTGGCGAATGTATTGACGATTGCCGAGCGAAGAAAACGTATTGCAGAAGCGAATAGTGCGAGATTCATTGACATTCTGAACAGGCTTCCCATCGTCGTCGACGAGCAAACGTCCAAGAAGGCGTTTGGAGAAGTGCTGTCGCTCGCGCGTGCGTGGCGGCTTTCGGCCTACGACGCCGCCTATCTGGAGCTTGCCATGCGGGAAGCGTGCCCGCTGGCCAGTCTCGACGCCTCGCTGAACAAGGCCGCGACCGGCTTGGGAATCGTGCTGTTCCAGGGCTGATTTTCCACCCGTTCGATCCGGGCGCCGAGCTGCCGGAGTTTGTCGTCGAGCCGCTGATAGCCGCGGTCGATGTGATGGATTCGATCGACGGTGGTGCGGCCTTCCGCCGCCAGACCGGCCAGCAGCAGCGCGGCCCCGGCGCGGAGGTCGTGGGCCGACACCCGCGCGCCGCTCAATCGCCGGACGCCGCCGACCTTCGCCGCTCCATTGCCGCAAGTGATGTTGGCCCCCAGGCGGTTCAGTTCGGCGACGTGCATGAATCGGCCGGGAAACACGCGGTCCTCGACGCGGCTGACGCCGTCGGACACGGCGGCCAGCGCCGCCCATTGGGCCTGAAGGTCGGTGGGAAAGCCCGGATAAGATCGGGCGACGACATTGACGGCGCGCAACCGCCCCGCCGGGGGACTGGTTCTTGTGGAACAGCCGCCCTCGGCTGTCCCGGGCAAATTGGCACAGCCGAGGGCGGCTGTGCTACATTTTTGACCGAAAACATGTACCTGTCCCCTTTCGCCGATCGACACCCAATCCTTACCCACCTCGATCACCGCCCCCGTCTGGCGGAGTTTTTCCAACACCGCGTCGAGATGCTCCGGCACTACGCCGGTCACTGTGGCCGAGCCGCCGGTAACTGCCGCCGCGATGAGCAACGTGGCCGCTTCGATCCGGTCGGGAATCAGCCGATGCGTCGCGCCGCCGAGCTGCTCCACGCCCTCGATCCGCAGTGTCGAAGTTCCCACGCCCTCGATCCTCGCCCCCAAGGCCGCGAGGAATCTTTCCAGATCGACGATCTCCGGCTCGACGGCCGCGTTGCGGATGATCGTAACTCCCCGGGCAAGCACGGCGGCGCTCAGCACGTTGGCCGTGCCGGTCACGGTCGGGCCGTTGGAACCACGGAGGTCGATCGTCGTCCCGGTCAGCCGCCGTGCGGTGGCGACGACGTAGCCGTGCTGCAACCACAGGTCGGCCCCCAGCGCCGCAAGTCCTTTCAGGTGCAGATCGATGGGCCTGTGTCCGATGTTGCAACCGCCGGGCAATGGGACCACGGCCTTGCCCCGCCGGGCCAGCAGGGGGCCAAGCACGCAAAAGCCCGCCCTCATCCGACGGACCAGCCGCTGCGGCGCCCTGATCGGCGCGGGATCGACCGTCTCCAAAATCATCCCCTCTTCGACTTGCGAAACGTTTATCCCCAGATGTTTCAGCAGGCGGGTTTGCGTCCGCACGTCGGCCAACCGCGGCGTCCCCAGCAGCCGGACCGGTTCGGAGGCGAGGATCGACGCGGCCATGATCGGCAGCGCCGCGTTCTTCGACCCGCTACAGCGGACCTCCCCGCGAAGAGCTACGCCACCGGCTATCTGAAAATGGGACATAAACGTAGGCCGGGTTGCAACCCGGCGATCATTCACCCGGCACAAACGCCGGGGCTAAACGTCGATCGGTCAACGTTTCTTTGCTTGCACCACGCGCGGCAGCCGGGCGAGATCCTTGATCGTCGGACCGACCTCGAATCGGCCGTCGGCGTCGAGTAGCGCGCAGACGGCGTCGTGGATCGCCGGGCCGATCTCCATCAGCAAATGACCGCCGCCGCGCAAACGCTCGGCCGCTTGAGGGATCAATCGCTCGATCACTTCCGTGCCGCGTGGGCCGGCGACCAGCGCCCCGCGCGGCTCGAAGTCGCGGACGTCCCGGGCCAGAGTGGCCCACTCCCCCTCGGCGACATACGGCGGATTGCTCGCCACGAAGTCGAATTGCCGGCCGTCGGGCAACGCCGCCAGCAGGTCGCTTTCGACGAACTCGATCCGCTCGGCGAGGCCGTGTTGCCGGGCGTTTTCCTCGGCCACCGCCAAGGCGGCCGGGATATTGTCGATGGCCGTCACCCGGCAGCCCGGCAGATGTTTGGCCAGCGAGCCGGCGATGCCGCCGCCGCCGGTCCCCACGGCGGCAATGGAGGGGCGCGGGGCGAGGGGCGGGGGATTAGGGATCGGATTTCGGACATCGGAT
>JAUWNG010000064.1 GCA_030612765.1 Planctomycetota bacterium | reverse complement strand
TGAAATGTTGTTTTGGCGACCATCTGAAAAACCGTGCAATTCCAAACCAACAAACTGAAACGCGGCTACGAAGTAAAATCCTCAACAAATTCACTCGCCTCGGACTCCCCGAGTTCGAGTGGAATTAGTCAACAAGGCCTATCGGAACCAAGATGGATTCGCAATATTTGACCGAGCTGCACTACGTGACTACCCCCGATACAAAGAGATTCTTGAGGCATTTCGCCATCATTATGGCCTGACAGAATTTGGCTTCAAGAAGCTGGACAAGTTCCTTTGGCTATACGGCAAAGAGATATTTCCAAACAATAAGGCCGCTCGGCTCTGAGCAAACTTGAGACACTTCCATGAAAAACACCCAGTCCACTCAACTATTGTTCGAGCTATCGAAACCCGGCTGCCGGGCGGTGCAATTGCCGGAGTGCGACGTGCCGACAAAACCGCTCGATGAACTGCTGCCGAAAGAGAGTATCAGTAAAACCGCGCCGCCGCTGCCGGAACTCTCCGAGCCGGACGTGGTAAGGCATTTTGTTAATCTTTCGACAAAAAACTTCTCGGTCGATACCCATTTTTATCCGCTCGGCTCTTGTACGATGAAGTACAACCCAAAGCGGAACGAACGGCTTGCCTCTCTGCCGGGCATGGCCGACCTGCACCCATACCAGCCGGAATCGACCTTGCAGGGGATGCTGGCTCTGCTGCATCAGTCGCAAAACATGCTGGCCGAGATCGCCGGATTGCCGGCCGTCTCGCTCCAGCCGGCGGCCGGGGCGCACGGCGAGATGGCCGCGCTGCTGGTCGCCGCGGCGTATTTCCGCGATCGAGGCGAGCGACGCACAAACGTGCTGATTCCCGACGCCGCCCACGGCACCAATCCGGCCAGCGCCGCGATGGCCGACCTCAAGACCGTAGCGGTCAAGAGCACGCCGGAAGGTTTCGTCGATCTCGATGACTTGGCCGCGAAGCTCGACGACCGGACGGCCGTGTTCATGATTACCAACCCGAACACGCTGGGGCTGTTCGAGCCGAAGATCGAGCGGATCGCCAAAATGGTCCACGACGCCGGCGGACTGGTCTATCTCGACGGGGCCAACATGAACGCCATCCTGGGCGTCGCCCGGCCGGGCGATTTCGGCGCCGACTTGATGCACTTCAATCCGCACAAAACGTTCAGCAGCCCGCACGGCGGCGGCGGACCCGGCGCGGGCCCGATCGCCGTGGCCGAACTACTTGGCCCATACCTGCCCACGCCGGTGGTGGTCAAGGACGGCGAAGGCTACCGGCTGGATTACGACCGGCCGAAGTCGATCGGTCGGGTGCGGAGCTTTTTCGGCAACGTCGGCGTGCTGGTCCGCATGTACTGCTACCTCCGTTCGCACGGGCCGGAGGGGCTGCGGCGGATCGCCGAGGACGCCGTTCTGAACGCGAACTATCTGCTCCATCGGGTGAAAGACATCCTGCCCGTTCCGCACGGCGAGCGCTGCATGCACGAGTTCGTCGCGTCGTCCGCGGCGTTGAAAGCCGAGCGGGGCGTCACGACAATGGACATTGCCAAGCGGTTGCTCGACTACGGTTTCCATGCCCCGACGGTCTATTTCCCGCTGGTGGTCCGCGAGGCGATGATGATCGAGCCGACGGAGACTGAAAGCCGTGCGGCGTTGGACGCCTTTGCCGACGCGCTTGCGCGAATCGTCGAGGAGTCGCCCGAGTTGCTTCACGAGGCCCCGCACGAGACGCCGATCTCGCGTCCCGACGAGGTGCAAGCGGCGCGGAAACCGGTATTGCGGTGGAGGGAGGAAGAATGAAGGCGGGAAAGAATGATGAATGCGGAATGATGAATGATGAATTACTGCGCCAATCCGACCCATCTGTTGGCTCTGCAACGGCATTCAATTCATCATTCATCATTCATCATTCATCATTGTCTCACTTCCGCCTTCTGATCGATCCTCCCGCCGCCGGGGCTTGGAACATGGCGGTCGACGAAGCGTTGCTGGAGACGGCCGCGAGGGAAGGCCGGCCGACGCTGCGGTTCTATCAATGGCAGGAGCCGACCCTGTCGCTGGGCTATTTCCAGGAGTATGAAGATCGGTTCCGTCATGAAGCCAGCGCCGGCTGCCCGACGATCCGACGCACGAGCGGCGGCGGGGCAATCCTGCACGATCGGGAACTGACCTACAGCCTTGCCGTGCCCGAGGGGCATCCGTTGGTCGCCGACCGGTTGCGGACGTATCGGGTAATCCACGAGAGCCTGATCGAGGCGTTGTCCGGTTGGGGGATCGAGGCGACGTTGTACACATGCGGCATGGCGGCTGCGCCATCGTGTGCTGAAGAATCCCAACCCCGGCGGCAGCCGTTTCTTTGTTTCCAGCGTCGGTCGTTGGGCGATGTACTTGCGGGGGGTGTTAAGATAGCCGGCAGTGCGCAGCGCCGTCGCCGCGGGGCGGTCTTGCAGCACGGCAGCGTGCTTTTGGCCCGATCGGCCGCCGCCCCGGAACTGGACGGCCTGAAAGATCGCACCGGCAAGTCAATTGCCGCCGATAAACTAATAGAGGCGTGGCTGGAAAGGCTGGCGGAGGTTCTGGCCGTCGAGTGGCGCATTTCGGTCCTTTCGGGGGGCGACCGCCGTCGGGCGGCCGCGTTGGACTCGGAAAAGTACTCTACAGCCGCGTGGACGAAAAACCGAGGTCGAAGGTAGGGAATCCTTTGACTAACGGTTCCAGACTTGATAGTATCCAGATTGGGAGTGCGGCGAGTTACATATCTCATATCTTATATTGCCGCATCAACACTTTTCGGTAGGGCACGGGGGTGTCCAGGTAGCAGGCGGAAATGTTCGTCCGTGGTGGGGACGCAATCATGGAAGTCAAGCTCGTCGTACAAAGCGGCAAACTGGCGGGAACAGAGATTCCCATTGCCGGCGATAAGTTTCTTATCGGTCGAGGCGAAAACTGTCATCTGCGGCCGCAGAGCAGCATGGTCAGCCGGAAACACTGCCTGATCCTACTCGGAGAGGGATCGGCGACCATCGAGGATTGCGGCAGCACCAACGGCACTTTCCTGAACGATAAGCGGATTACCCAGCGGTGCGAGTTGCACAACGGCGATCGGCTCCGGGTGGGAATGTTGGGATTCGAGGTCCAGTTGATAGTGAGCGTGGGCGGAAAGACGAAGCCCAAGGTCCTCAGCGTCCAGGAAGCGGTGGCGCGCACCGCCGGCTCCTCCCCCTCACTTACGGAAGACTTGGACATCAGCGGGTGGCTGGACGAGGACGGCGTCTCGGACTCGACCCCGACGCGTCGAGAACCGGTTCCCTCGGACGATACCATGACGGGCAAGAGCCTGACCGATACGTCCACGTTGTCGGCGTCCCAGCCGAAACAAGAAGAAAAAGCGAAGGAAGAAAAAACACACCCGCCGAAGAAGGCCTCCGGCAAACTTAAACGCCCCACCAGACCGACGACCGAGAACAGCGGCGCCGCGGCCGCGGACGTCCTGAGGCAATTCTTCCACAGAAAGAAGCCTTGAGCTTCATCGAACGACTGCCGTGAAAGCCGCCAACGAAGCCCGCAAATCCGCCACCCTGCTGGGACTGGCGCTGGACAACGACGATGGGCATACCCGCATCACCCGCGGCAAGAACTTCCTCTTGCTCGGCGGGAGCCAGGAAACGCACGGCTTTATGCAGGAAACCGCCGTCAAGGTGAACGAGCGGCTCGACGGGCGCGGAAAACGCCTGGAAAACGTCTCCGTGGGCGAACTACGCGACATTTGCCGCGACGTGACCGAATCGATCCGCCGATCGTAGACTTTCCGTAGGCCGAGTCCGTGACCCGGCACACTGGAACCAACGATTACGCATGATCGCCGGGTTGCAACCCGGCCTACTTTCTGCCCCTTCATTCCGCATAGGCCACACATTCCGCATGTCCGGCCGCCTCGTCGTGACTGCTACGCCGTGCGTCCTCCGATTCTTTGCGCAAACCGGCGTGCGTCCCCCTGATTCCGCGCTTTTCCCAATCCATTTTTTGATGATTTTTGTCAACCATGATGTATCCTATCTACATTGACACCCAATAATCCTGTTGTCTTTGATAGCGGAGGCTCAATTCGTGGTTGCCAAAAAAAAATCAGCGACTAAAAAAGATAAAAAGAGGGCAACGGCGGCGGCAAAGAAGCCAACGGCCAAATCCAAATCCAAAGCCAAAACCGTCGCCAAAGCGAAGGCGACGATTACGGTCGATCGTCGGGGAAAAACAGACCGTCGGCAGGACACCGACCGTCGAACGAAAAATGAGCCGGTGAGCGTCGAACGGCGGGTAGTGCAACGCCGCGTAAAGGTCAACCGACGACGACAAATTGATCCGACCACCTGCGAACGCGACTACAAATACGAAGAAATCGAGTTCATGAGCGCGATGGACAACTATAAGCGCAACAGTGGACGCATGTTTCCCACATGCAGCGAGGTGCTCGAAGTGATTAAATCGCTCGGCTATGAAAAATCAACAAAGCCCCAGCCGGAGACCGAACCGGAACACCAACCGGCGCCGTATGCCATGCCGAGCATTGAAATGCCTAACCTGGCGCCCCACAGTCCCACGGCCGTCGGTTAAACTGGGGTGGCAGCGGGAAACGGGGGGGGTGTTTCGCCTCTTTTCTTTGCTTAACGGCACCCGCGACAGGGGCCTTCGGAAAATCGCCCTTGTACCGGGCGGCGGAGATCGCTATCCTCTCGCCCCGTTATGGATACTACGCCAAAATTCCATCGCATCCGTCTCGACCGCGGAACCTCCGGGGCCTTCGGTTTTCGGCTGGCCGGAATATTTTTGCTTCTCGGGCTGGCCGGCTGCGGCTCCTTCGCCGCGCAAGGCCGGAACTCGGAAGGAGTCCGACTCTTTCAACAGGCCCGATACCAGGATGCACTGCGGCAGTTCCAAGAGGCGACATACGCCGACCCGAACAATCCAAACGGATACTACAACCTTGCCGCGACCTCTCATCGCCTGGGACGGCTCGAACACCGCCGGTCCGATCTGGATCAGGCCGAAACCTACTACAACCTCTGTCTGGACCGGAACGCCAACCACGTCGAATGTTACCGCGGGTTGGCCGTCTTGTTGGCCGAGCAGGGGCGGAAGGAAGAGGCCTTCCGGCTGATCGAGGGCTGGGTGCAGCGACAACCGAAGCTGGCCGACGCCAGAGTCGAGTTGGCCCGGCTGAACGACGAGTACGGCAACCGTCAAGCGGCCAAGGATATTCTGATCGAGGCCCTGGTCGCCGATCCCAAAAACACCCGCGCGCTGACCGCACTGGGAAAGATTCGCGAGGAAGCCGGCGACACGGCCCAAGCGCTGGCCAATTATCAGCGGTCGTTCAGCCTGGACAATCGCCAACCGCAGGTGGCCTCTCGGCTAAGCGCGCTGCGAGGCGGCGGCGGACCTTTAAGGCCGGCCGTCGAGTTGGGCACGCGCATCGCCGCCGGAAACGATGCCGCGCCGCTGTAGGTTTAGCCGTCGCGTCTACGCGGCGTGAATCGCTAATCGCCCCCCACGATCTCGCCCCCGTTCCGCGTGCAGAGGGCGCGATAGGCGTTCGTCTCGATATACTCCGAGATCAGCCGCACCGACCCGTCGCCCGAGAGGAAATGCGTACCGGCGGGATGATAGCTGCTGAAGTTATGGAAGTAGTGGGCCGGCGTTTCCTCGGAGTTCGGCGGGTAGCTGGCAACGCCGGCCACTCGGGCAACGCCGTGCTGACCGCCGGTCACCACTCCGACCCAAGTCGATGGAGCCAACTTGGACGATCGTTCGCCGACGATCAGCGTATTGCTTAGTCCGTCGTGAATGTCGGCGAAGCGAAACTGTTCGTTAAGGGAGAACGTGCCGTTTCCACGACAGCCGTTGTAGTCCGCAGCGCCAGGGTAGCACACGTGGTGGAAATCGATCGTGCCGAAGACGCCGATGTAGTTGCCCGTGGCGAGTTCAACCGGGAAAGAAACCGAACCGACCGACGGCCCTCCGCCGGTTAGCTCGAACGTGTCGTCGCTGTTGTCCGAGGGACAGCGGAAAATGCCGATTTTCGCCACGCGGACGACATCATTCTCGGGCGCTGTAATCGGAAGGTCGAAACGGATCAGCGAATCGTAGATCGCCGTCTGTTCCATGTACGGCAGGATGCTCGCGCTCCAAGCCCAACCGGGATATCCGAACCAGTGAGGCTCTCCGTTGCTCGGATTATATCCCCGCCAGCCGGCCGGCAGCATCTCGAACGTCTCATGATACATGTGCAGTCCCAATCCGATCTGCTTGAGGTTGTTGCTGCAAGACATTCGCCGCGCCGCCTCGCGTGCCGCCTGCACCGCCGGAAGCAACAACGCGATCAGAATGCCGATGATCGTGATTACCACCAACAATTCCACGAGCGTGAACGCGGTGCGAGGGACAAGATATGCGGAGCGTGGCGAGAGGGCTGGTCGCTTCAGCGACCAGTGGATCGCCCAACAGTCGCGCCGCGGAAATCCGAACATGGATTTTTTGTTGTTCCTCTGTCGCGCAAACATGAAATATCTCCAATCAAGTGCAGGCCCGCCGACGCGGCCTCGGACAAACGCCGACTCCGCGCGCGGGGAAACAAACAAGGGGGCAAACCAAACGGGAGAGATTCAGGCGGCCGACGGCGGCGCGCGGCTCCGCCACGCCGAGAAAACGCCCCTCGCTACTCGAGCCGGCGCCGGCGCGACGGCCTCTTCGACCATCGACTCGATGCTCGGCGGCGGAACTTCCGCCGCCGGCGCTGGTTTCTGGGCCAAGAATTGGCAGATCGGGCAATCGCCGCAATCGGTGGAACCATCGGCGGGAGCGGTCGGGCAGGACCGATCTTCATCGTGCGCGTCGCAATCATATACGAGCGATTTAGCGCATGCTCCCGCATGGCAACCGAAATGCCCCACCTCGTTGCCGCCGTGATTATGAAAGAGCGCGGAAACGGTGATCGTCAGCATGTAGCCGAACGAAGTCAGGACGGAAAATGTGCGGTTTTTCGCCAACATTTGCATTATAACCGGCAATTCAGAGCATATTCATGCTACCCATCCTGGTTAAATTTGTCAAACTAATTTTTCGTTGGCGGCGCGTTAGTTTCTGTTGCGTAAGGGTGGGTGTCATGGGTAAGCGAAGCTTACCCGTGTGGGGTTTCCGTGTTTTCCGGCTCACGGGTAAGCTTCGCTTACCCATGGCACCCGCGCGACCACCGGTCGCGGCTTTATGAAGGGCTACGTTGGATTCGTGCAGAGCACTTCGTGCAGGTATTTCGGCGAGCGCGGCTCGCCCGGCGGGCGCTCGCGGTGCCAGTCCAGATGCGTGGGGACCAGCGAGTCGCAATAGGGCCACGGCGTAAACGGATCGAGGCCCAACGCGGCGATCAGTTTGCCGCAGTCCATCGTGACGTTGCCGGCCCGGGGCGGGATCGGCCCCGCTTCGATGCGCGGAATGCCCGTCAGATAGTCCGCCTCGTATCCGCCCACGCGGTTGATGATCTGCGCGATCTGATAGAGGCTCAGCCGTCGGCTCCCTCCGGCGTGAAAGATGCCGCTCAGCCGGCCGGCCAGCATCCGCTCGCACAGCCGGTTCAGGCAATCGGTGTAGGTCGGCGTGCGGATTTCGTCGAAATACAACGTGGCGGGCCTGTTCTTTTTGAACCGCGAGGCGATCCAGTCGATTGCCCCGGCGTGGCCGTTGAAACTGACGCCCATCGGCAGCGAGATGCGCAAGATGCAGGCGGTCGGGTCGGCCGCGAGAATCGCCTCCTCGGCGGCCGCCATCGTGCGGCCGTAGACCGTGACCGGGTCGGGCGGGTCGGTCTCGACGTAGCCGCCGCGCCCGTCGGTCCCGGAATAGACCAGATCGCAGGAGAGATGCACCAGCCGCACGCCGCGGGCAGCGGTATGGGTGAGCAGGTTTTGCACCCCCTCGACGTTTACCCGCCAAGCCAGCTCCGGGTCCAACTCGCAGGGTTTAAGTGCGCAGTTGCCGGCGCAATCCAACACGGCGGCGAACCGATGCTCGTCGAAGAGCCGGGCCAGACCTTCCCGATCCTCGGCGTTGCAGGCGACCACTCCCGGGCCGGTCAGCCGGAAATTGTCGACCTGCCGGATGCCCACGACTTGCCCCGGATACTTCGCGGCGAAATAGGCCAAGGCGTTGTAGCCCGCCACCCCGGCCACGCCGGTAATCAGCAGCGGCAACGGCGTTTCAACGTGCAAGTCGTGGCGGTCGGTCATCGCGTCTTCGATTGCGGGGCGGAGAGGCGGACGATCAGCCGTTCGAGTACCAAACGCGGCGGCATCGTGCTTTTGCCTTTCAGGTCCAGGTCGGCCTGCAAGAGCCAGCGGTAGAGTTGAGCGCCGCGATGCCGGCCCAACAGGCGTAGCTGCCGTTCGGCTTTCTGCAAAACGAACGAGCGGACGCCGGCCTGCTCCAGTGCGCCGCGGAGGTTGATCCGACGCCGGGCCGCTTCGGCCTGAAGCACCAGTCGCGTGGCGGCGGCGAAACGCCGCAACGAGGCGGAGATTTGCCCCAACAGTCCGATCGGCTGTTCTCCCGATGAAAGCAGCCGATCGAGTTGCAGCATGGCCTTCGCGACGTTTCCGTCCATGGCGGCGTCGAGCATTTCCCAGGTGGTTTTAGCCCGCCATCCGCCTACGTTGCGCTGGACCATCTCGGGCGTGATCTTCCGGTCGTCGCCGGCCGTCAGCGCGAGCTTGGCCAATTCCTGATCCAGCAGCCCCAGCTCCGGCCCGACGATTTCGGCAAGCACATCGGCCGCCGCCGGGTTGAGCTGTACGCCGTGGCGGCGCTTGGCCCAATCGGCCAGCCACTTGGTCAACCGCGCGGGGGTGGGCGCTCGGCAGTCGATCAGCAACCCGTCGGCGGCGATCATTTTGTAGAGTCGCGTGTTGGCAGGCAGCGATTTCAGGTCGAGGACCAACACGCCGCTGCGGCTGGGCTTGGCGATATAGTCTTCCAACTCCGCCCGCCAGCGGGAGACAAAATCGTCGGCCCCCTCGACCACCACCAGCCGCCGCCCGCCGCCGAACATCGCCACGGTCGAAAGCTCTTCATGCACGTCGCGCAACGGTGTGCCGCGACCCTCGAAGGTGGTCAGCGAGAAGTCGCCGTCGTCGCCGCCGAGCACCGCCGAGCGAAGACGGATGATCGCCTGCCGACGCAGAAACGTCTCGTCGCCGAAGACGGCGCACACCGGCAGCGGCGGATGTTTGTCCGGCTTGGCAAGGTAGTCGAGCGCCGCGGTGGGTTTGTCGGCCATCCCCTTAGTATAAAGGGATGAGGGGCGGGGGGCGAGGGGTGATGGACGAAGAGAGAGGGGAGAGGGGAGAGGGGAGAGAAAAACGCCCCGCGACTGCGGTCGCGGGGGACTAGCCCCCAACGTTTAGCAGCCACCGGCACGGTTTGTTACGTTTGAGCGGCTTCAGTTTCCGTCATCCATGCCGGCTTCAATCCGTAGTAGAGAACGTCGGGATCGATGTCGGCGCCGTTGTCCCAGGCGATGGTCCCGCCCGCGATTTTCATTGAACGGAACGCGGCCGGATTGTTGCGGATTGGATCGAATACAGGGCCGCGCAAGTAGGGATCAAGGTCGATTTCCTTATTGGCGCCGTTGTCAAAACTGACCATAACCTTGAAGCCCTCCAACGGCTTGACAGCGCAAACGCGAACGCCTAGCTTGTCCATATCCTTCCCCCAACTAATCGAGACCATACGAAAATTTCTCATTACAGAAGACGACACCAGCCGATTGTGGCTGCTTTGTCCGTATCCGATCTCGACGGTCGAATCAACGCTGGGGAGAAAATGGATTCACGATTTCAAGACCGTCGATGGTATCGTACCCCGAGAAGTCTTCTGAATACACTCTTGCGACTCCGGCCTCCAAACTAGCCGCCAGGATCATTGCATCCCAGTATGACAAACTATACCGATCCAGAAGGCGCTGAGATCGGTCTGCAACTTCCCAACTCGGGAGGATGGCTGCCCAAACCAATCGCAACTCCTGGATGTCCTGCCAAGCCTGTTTCCTGTCATAACCGAAGGGCTCCAGCTTTTTGCTAACCGAGATGTATTCGCACGCCACCTGCCACAACAAAGCGGCATCCGTCAACGACTCAATCAATGAAATCGCAATCGCTTGCTTCTCGGGATCGCGAGGATCGTGTGCATAGATCAGCACGTTAGTGTCAACGGCGTTCATGCAGTTCGTCCCGAGTGAACCGTGGAGCTTCCGGAGAAATGGGATTATGCTTCATCCGCGCGGTGATCCGCCGCAACACACGGTCGCGTTGTTCCGGATCCGTAATGGCCGGCGAAACATGCAAAGGGCCTTGCACCAGCAAATCGACTTTGGCTTCCTCGGGCAGATCACATTGCGTTTCAGGCACGAATGTCCCACTGCGGTAGACGGCTTTAGTGTGGTAGTTCATGATGATCCTCCACTAATATACTATCCCACCACCATGCAGTGTGCAAGCCGCTCACCCTATAAGGCTTGCCTTACAAAACAGGCTCATCACTACGGCCGTTCACTGTTCCGCCCGACCGGCCGGACGCCGCGGATGCGGACCGTGGGACGGGAGCGGTCGATCTCGACCGGCTCGTTCATTTCGTGGACGCCCACGTTGCCCGCCGCGTCGCGGACCTCCAGCCGGAGATAGAACCGAGCGGGCGTGCGCTCGTCGATCGGCCAGGCGTGGCGGCCGGTGTTTTCCAAGCTTTCGGCGACCGGCTGCCACGGCCCGGCCCGGCTCTCGCTAAAGAAAAGCGAAACCGGCCGGTCGGCCGGCATCCGGTCGTCGGCCTGCCAAGAGATGATCAGATTGCCCGTCTCGTCGTCCACGCCTTGTCGAGCCGAGATGATCCGCGCGGTGGGCTTGCTCAGATCGACGCCGACAACCACGTCGGGTGGATCGCCCGGGGCGGGTGGATCGCCGCCAAGCCCCACCCCGTTGGTCACCGTCACGCGGAAACCGTAAATCCCCTCTCCGGCGACGCTGACCAGCAGCGGGCTGCGGTTGTCGTTGTCCAGGGCGAAGCTGCGCCAGGTCCGGCCGCCGTCGCGGGTGCCCCACAGTTCCACTCGTCCAATGCCCGAGGGACCGACCGACTCGATCTCGTACTCCAACTCGAAGAGCCGGTAGTTTACCATCCGCGGGCGTTCGCCTTCCGGCGGCCCCGGCACGGCGCTGGACGGCTCGACCGCCGTGTTGCGCTTGCTGCCGATCGGCGGATTGATGGCGATGGCGACCGATCCCTTTGGAACCGGTTTTGGCGGCCGCGCGGCGTCGGACGCCGGCGTTTTGGCGGCTGCCAGCCGCCGGCTATCGGATGGAGTCCGGGTCGGGGCCGACGTATCGACCACGACCCGCAGCCCCGGCGCGGAAATCGACTTAGGCCGCACCCGTCCCGAGCGGTCGATCGTGCGGATGGCAAACCAATACTCGCCGTCGCCGCCGGCGCGGAACATAAAGTGTTTCTGCGTCGTCGGGGCCTTGGCGTAGAATCGCCAGGTAGCGCCGCGGTCGCTCGAAACGTACAGTTGCACCTCGACCGGCTGCTTGGCCGCCTCGTCCACCTGGTTCAGACGGTAAGGAATGGCGAACGTGCGATGCCGGGTGACGGTAGTCGCCGGCGTGGCGCCGACCCCCGACTGGGACAAGATCGCCGCCGCGATAAGCAAATGTGAGAGCCACATTGCAATACTCGCTTGTCTGGAACCGAATTACGTTGTTTGATGCTCGGATCGCCGATTTAGCGGCGCTTCGCGCGCAGCGCCAACCGATAATGCCGTATAGATCGTATCGGTTGTGCCGCTGGCCGCACTTGAGAAAGAGACGCGGCCTGGCCCGTGTTTGCGGGCGAAAACGTAGCCGCCGCGTCCTGGTAGGTTATGCTTCAGCATAACAATTTCCTGTTATGCTGAAACATAACCTACCATCTGCCAACAACTACGGTCTGAGCCAGTCCCGAAGACATACTATCAAGGGCATAACATACGCAATCAATATCCCGATGAGCACAGGCAGGGGCCCAAGTAGAATCAGCGACCAGCCGGGCGATCCGATGACTCTCTTTTTCATGACGGCCTCGCGGGCAAGCTACGACTTTTTTCGTGCCAGTTTCCGCAGGGCCTCGATCCCGCGCTCGATGACCCGATCGTCGGCGGCGTAGGAGACGCGGAAATGGGTGTCGCCGCGGCTGAAGACGTTGCCGGGGATGACCAGGAGTTGGTGCTTCTCGATCGCCTCGGTGACGAACTCCAGGCCGGTGCCCCAGGGCAGTTTCGGGAACGCGTAGAAGGCCCCTTCCGGCTTCGCCACCTCGTAATCGTCGGCCAGTCCGGCCAGGAGCATGTCACGTTTGCGTCGATAGTCGTCGACGTGCGGCGTCATGTCCACGTCCATCGCCGCCGCGCCGGCCCATTGGAACGGGTGCGGCGCGCAAACGAACGTGTACTGCTGCAGCTTGATCATCTCACGGATGATCTCCGCCGGACCGTGGGCGAAACCCAGCCGCCAGCCGGTCATGCCGTAGGTCTTGCTGAAACCGTCCACCACCAGGGTGCGAGGATTGTACTTGGCCGGCGAGACCAGCGGCCGCCCGTAGGCGAACGTCCGATATATCTCGTCGCTGATCAGCACCACGTTCCGCTCGTCGGCCAGTTCGGCCAGCCCGCGGACCACGTCGTCCTCGGCCATCACGCCGGTGGGATTGGCGGGGCTATTGAAAAAGATCGCCTTCGTGCGCGGAGTGATCGCGTCGGCCACGCGGTTCAGGTCGATGCGGAAGTCGGGGTACGTGTCGACGTGGACTACCACCCCGCCGACCAGCCCCGGAAGCGAATCGTACATCACGAAATACGGATCGAAAACGATCACCTCGTCGCCGGGGTTGACCAGCGCCATCAGCGCCAGCAGCAGACCGCCGCTGGTGCCGGAGGTGACGAACAACTCGCGGTCGTCGTGGCCGTACTCTTTGCTGACTTGGGCCGCGAGTTTCTCCCGCAACACCGGCATGCCTTGGGTCAGGGCGTAGCCGTTCTTGCGGCTCTCGATGGCCTCTATCGCCGAACGGCGGACCGGCTCGGGCACGTCGAAATCTGGTTGACCGATCGAGAGGTTGATCGGGTCTTTCAGTTTCGCTCCGAGGTCGAACACCTTGCGGATGCCCGAGGTGTCGAACAAACGGGTACGATCGGCAAGCCAGTGATTGGACATTGGAGTAGTGGCTAGTGGTCAGTGAAATTACCGGCGCGGCGGCGCCATCGTTTAACCCGGAGCCTACGGCGACGGAATGCCTTGTACCACCACGCCGTCGCCGTAGGCTCCGGGTTAAACGATTTCGATTTCTGCCGGAACGATAAAACGCAATATCCGCATTTTACATCTCCGGAACATCCCGGTCGAGAACCCCAGAGAACGGCTCGTCGCCGCGGCTCAACAGTTTCAGCAACCGCGTAACGGTCATCAAAGCGTCGGGCAAAGGAACGCCGGCTTGCGAGTGCCAGTAACGAGCGCCGGGGCCGAAGCCCAGCATGGCGCCGTGTTCCCGCATGGCGGCCGAAACTTCGGCCCGACGCGGACCGCTCGTTATCGGACGCAATCCAAGCCGTTCGAGCCGCTCGGCGACTGCGTGTGGCACGCCGGTTTCAAGCACCACGGAAACGGGCGAAGATTCGCGGACGTCCTCGGATAAAGCCGCCTCGTCCCGGATATGCCGGGCCAGCAGGAGCAGCAACCGTGCGGGCGGCGCCGCGCGGCCTTGCTCGTCGAAGACGCGGCAGGTCTCGCCGTCGCCGTCGATTTGCACGGCGAAGTGCGCCGCGGAGGGGGACAGGTCCATTTTTCGGCCGGTGTTTTTCTCGCAAAACACGTTTTCTCGCCGAAAAATGGACCGGTCCCCGGCCGGTGCGGCCCGTAGCGGAATGACCTCGCAGGCCACGGCCGCGCATAGCCGTTGCAGGTAGTGGAGCAATGGTTTCGACGCCGAATCGACAACTACCCTTAGCGGTCGCAAGGCGTGGTAATGATCCGAGAGTGCGGCCAGATACGGCTCGTCGGCCTGGAAGCGGCGCATTCGGCCGTAGCGCCGCGTCGGCCGGCCCGGGTCGGTCTCGGCCAGTTGCGCGACGGATTCCAGCCCTCCGCCGGCCGAGAGGGGTCGTGGCCCGGCCGTCCAAAACTGCAAGCCGACCTCCTGCGGCGCCAAGCCCGGATTGCCGACCAAAACGCCGCCGGCCGCTTGCAGATGATGCATCGTGAAGGCCATGCAAGCGGCGGTTGCCGGGCCGATGTCCACCACGTCGCGGCCGCTCCAGCGGAGCCCCTCGGCAACGGCGGCCACCAGTTCGGCGGCAATCGGACGACCATCGCCGGCGAGAACGATTGAGGGATTAGGGGAATGATGAATGTTGAATGATGAATGATGAATTGCCTGATTCCCGCAGTCCTTTCCCTCTTCTCTCTTCTCTCTTCTCTCTTCTCCCTTCTCTTCCGCCGTTTCACCACGCACGATTACGCCGAACGCGGCGGCGATCCGGCGCGCGTCGGCCGGGGCCAGATCGTCGAGAAAAACTCCGGCGGCGCCCTCGTCGTGGAACAGCGGCCGTGGCCGACGGCGTTCGGCGGTTTCGGCCAACTGCTCGACCTGCCGCGGCGAGAGCGAGCCGGTGTCTTCCCGATGGGGACACTGGCGGCAGGCCGGATAGAACGCCGCCAACCGCCCCAGATGCACCGCCCGGGAGATCGGCTGCCGCTCGCCGGGGCAGCGATACTCAACCGGCGGCGGCGTTGGCGGCTTATCGCTCATGGGCCATCGGCTTCCACTTCCTTCCACGCCTTCGCCAGCAGGTCGGCGACGCCAAGCTCCGTCGCCCAATGACGCAGATAGGAGCGATCCAATCGCTCGAATTGATTGCGAACAATGGCCGCGATGTCACTCCATTGCCGTTCCGATATTTCATCGCCAATTCGGAACCATTCCAATTTTGCCAGCAAGATGTCTTCCGCCGAGGCAAAGAAAAAATGCAGCGATGTGTTTTCGCCTTGCATCGTTCTCTGTTCGATGCGTTTCAGCGCCTCGCGGTCGTAAGGACGATTCTTAATTACAAAAACGTCCACTTTGAAAGATGTCGCCAAGTGAATCAGATTGAAGCACGAACGACGGCCGATGGCCTCCCGGATCATGCCCGCGTCTATGTAGTATTCGGATTTCAACGCATCGACCAAAGGGGCGACATGCTTCAACTCGATGTCTGCCACCAAGTCCGCATCCAGCGTCGCGCGGGGTCGTCCATATAACGAACCAGCAAGCGAGCCGCCAATGTAATAACCGATTCCGTGCCGCTCGAACTCAGTCACCAATGGCAGAATTGCGGCAAGCGCGTTGGACGGAAGCATTAGCGTTTCTTTCTCTGATGGTTACGGACCCGCGAAGCCAACTCGTAACTGTAGTGCAACTCGATCCATTTAAGGTTTCTGTCTTTCTGGCTCAGATCAGGGTATTGTTTATTTAGGGTTTGGCGGGAAAGATTGACAACCGTGTCGGTCAGTGACAGGGTCATCGCAAGTCGCTCCTCCGGCGATGACTTTTTGAGCAAAGCGTTTTGCACTCGTTCAATGTCGGGATGCGTGTCGGAAAGCATCGTCGTAGGTCCTTCCGGTTCAATGTCCCAAGTGACAGTTCGGGCCGCAACAGCGGCTTTGGCCACGGGCGTCGGGGGCAGGACAGTCCGACTGACCTTCGCCGGCGGCATTATGGGCCGCCGAGACGCTCATCCGCCGCTCCAGCCGGTCCTTGCCGCAGGAGGGGCACGAGGGCCGCTCATCTCCGCGCACCAACTCCTCGAACTCCCGTCCGCAATCCAAACAAGCGTATTCGTAGATCGGCATTCGATGGTCCTTCCTTTGCCTCGCCCATTATATCGGAATCCGACAAATGCTAGAATAGGAGCAATGTTCGTCGATATTCAGAGCATTTGTCGCTCACTTTCCCATGGGATTCCGCCAGATGAACCTACAGACTCTCACCCGCGAGCAGTCCCGGCTGGTCGATCGACTGGCCATCGAGGAGTACGGCTTCTCGGGGCTGGTGTTGATGGAAAACGCCGGCCGGGGCACGGCCGACGTGCTTTGCCGGCTGGGTATCGATGGCCCAGTGGTCGTTTGCTGCGGCAAGGGCAACAACGCCGGCGACGGATTCGTCATCGCCCGGCACCTCGAGCTGCGCGGCCACTCGGTCCGTGTGCTGCTGTGGGCCGAGCCGGAAGAACTGACCGGCGACGCCGCGGCCAATTTTCAGATCCTCACAAAAACGGACGTGCCGATCGAGGTCTTCGGCGCCGATGATGATTCAGGGCGGCTGTCGAAATCGCTCGACGGCGCGGTGTGGATCGTCGATGCGCTGCTGGGGACCGGCGCCCGGGGCGAGCCTCGCCCGCCGCTGGACGAGGTGATCGACCGGCTCAACGCCGCGGCCGCGCCGAAGCTGGCGGTGGACCTACCCAGCGGATTGAACTGCGACACCGGCCGTCCGGCGAGTCACACGATCCGCGCCGCCGAGACCTGCACGTTTCTCGCCGCCAAGCCGGGTTTCTTCAAGCCCGAGGCCGCGCCCTACGTCGGCCGTCTACACGTCTGCGACATCGGCGTGCCGCGGAAACTGATCGAGCGCGGGTTGGCACCCAATGCGGACTAGATAAACTTCGTTATTCCCGGCATGGGGATCGGGTAATTGCCGTCCGCGTCGGGGACCACGGGCGGGATGGCGTCGAGGGTGTACCGCTCCAACGAAAAATCCTGCTGGGAGTTGATCGCCTTATCCCAGGTCAACGCCTGACCGGTGTAATCGACCATCCGTCCGAGGATCGCCCACATCGTGCTCTTGGCAAGGTAATCGCCGTTGTTGATCGTGTTGCCCGAGCGGATGGCGGCGAACAATTCTTGGTGCTCGACGTCGTACATGCTGGGTTTCGGGCCGGAGTATTTCCAGGGGTTTTCGCCCTCGATGACGTGTTTCAGCACGTTTGCCCGGCCCTTGGTCCCGATGAAGATGTCTGATACGTCGTTGTAGCAGCCGGACATTTGGCGGCAGTAGGTGTGGACTGGCGTGCCATCGCCGTACTCGTAGACCACGGCATGATGATCGTAGACGTCGCCTTCCTTGGGATTGCGTCGCAGGCGGCCTCCGAATCCCCACGCCCGCTGCGGCGGCTCGTCGCGCATGGCCCAGGCCGCTTTGTCCAAACTGTGAACCGCTTGCTCGCAGTTGTGGTCGCCGGAGAGCCAAGCGAAGAACTGCCAATTCCGCAATTGGTATTCCATTTCGGTCTGCTCCGGTCGGCGGGGGCGATGCGAGAGCGGAGAGGCCATGTACGTCTCCTGGATGCACTTTATCTGACCGATGGCGCCGTCGAGAACCCGCTTCATGGTCTCGCGGACGCCGAGGTCGTAGCGCCAGCACAAGCCGGCCACGATGTTCAAGTTTTTCTCCTTCGCCTCTTTCGCGGTGGCCAACACGCTGCGGATTCCAGGGGCGTCGACGGCCACCGGCTTCTCGCAGAAGACGTGTTTACCGGCGTCGATCGCCGCCTTCAGGTGGGCGGGGCGAAAGTGTGGCGGCTCGACCAGCAGGACCACGTCCACTCCGCTTTCGATCAGCTTCCGCCCGGCGTCGAAGCCGACGAAACAATGGTCGGCGTCCACGGCCACCTTCTCGGGCGCTTCCATCCTGAGGGCTTGCTTCTTGAGCAATCTCAGGCTTCTTTTCAGGCGGTCGTCGAAGGCGTCGGCCATCGCCACGAGCTTGCAGTTTTTGTCGGCCTTCAGTGCGTTCACCGCCGCGCCGGTCCCCCGCCCGCCGCAACCGACCAAACCGATCCGAAGCACGTCGTCTCCGTCGACATGCGCGCCGCGAGCGATCGACAGCCCGCCGGTCAGCGTCCCAGCGGCGGCCATCGCGGACGTGGTCTTGAGGAAATCGCGTCGGTTGCGGACATTGTGTTGTTCAGAGTGTCGTGTCATGGCATCGGCTCCTTGCGGAACTGCGGGAAGGAAAACGAGGAATGTGGGAAGGGAACGTACAATTTAGTATACCGATTGGAATGGTCCAGTACAAGCAACGGCCGACGCCCTCGAATCGCTACCGCGGCCGAGTCATGTATCGCAAGAACTCCGCGTCCAACTGTTTCAACTCGCCGAAGGCCCGGCGAAATTGGTCGAGCCGCTCGTCGGGACTATCGTAGAGCAGCGGTTTTTTGTGCGACAACATGGCCAGATACGCGACGTACTCCTTCGGATGCTGGCGGATGAGGAAGTACGTCAACGCCCAGGCCTCGGCGTAGGCGTCCAGGCTCCGCTTGGGGTCGCGGAACCGGCTGTCGTCGCGGATCAAGGTCTCCAGCGAATCGGTCGGCCGCGCGGCAAGGTAGCGGTAAAACCGCTCCAACCGCGGCCGGTTCACCGCGCCGATGCCCCGCCAACCCTTCGCGCTGCTCAGGTCGGGCGTCTCGAAGTAGACCGCGATCCCCTCGCTGAACCACAGCGGGCAGTCGCTCCTTCGGGTGTGCAGGCCGCAATTGAACGCGATCTGATGGGTCGCCTCGTGGACGATCGTGGCCACGGTCCGCTGGGCGTTGGGCTGAGATAGTATCCGGTTGATCTGCACCGACGTCCGGCTCCGGCCGCCGCCCAGTCCCCGCGCCTCGACGCCCGTCAGGTCGTACATCGTCATTCGGTTGGTGTTCATGGCGTAGTATCCGACGATCGATTCGGCCGCGTCGCCCAGTTCCGGCCGGGAGAACCGCAAGTAGGATTGTCTGTCGGCGAAGACGATCGCCACCAGCGGAAACTCCGGCTCGACCAGTTTGAACCCCTTGCGGGTCCAGAAATTGGTGAACGCCATGTAGAGCCGCTCGAACAACGCCCCGCACCACTGCGCGTAGGCCGAAGAGGTGTCGTAGAAAATCAAGTAGTGCGCCGTCTTATGGACGCGAAAATTGGCCGGCAATTCACCCAGCACGCGCTTGACGATTTCTCCGCGGGCGAATGGCTTGAAGGGGACCGCGTCGCTGGTATGATCGATCTGCTCGTCGGGCGGAATGGCCCAAAGCACGCCGTCGCGGGCTTGCATGAGCAGGCCGCCGTCCTGGGCCTCGACCAGCAATCGGCCGGAAACCCCCAGCGTCTTGCCGTCGCGGCTGAACGTGACGTGGTCCAGCGCCGCCGCCGGCGCGGCCAGCGCGAAACAAAGCAACGCGCCGAGAAAGATTCTCACGCAAAGGCGCATCTGCGCTAAGCCGCAATCAGACAATATAGAACGCCTCACGTCCGAACCTTTCTTCGGGGCCTTAGCGGGGTGTCAACAACGGCGGAATGTTCTCGGCGTGGTCCCGGCCATCGACTACATATCCATTATACCTTCCGTTCGGACGGAGCCGCAACACAAGCGATACGCCATTGCGAAACCGCAAGCGGCTTGTGAGGACATTTTTTCAGTGCCGCGCATTACGCCGCGTGGACGCGGCGGCTAAACATCTTGATCCCGCGCCCCTCAATTCACGTCGCCGCCGACCATTTTTTGCTCGACCTGGTCGGCCTGCCAGGCGATGGCCGACAGTACGCGGCTGACGTCCAACGCGGTGATCGATTCGGCGAGCTGGTTCGTTTGCAGGACGACCATCTCGGCCTCGCCGATCTTCTTGACCGCGAACGCGCCGTGGAGCGTGCCGGTGTTGTAGCGCAACAACGCGGCCGCGTTCTTTTCGTCGTAAGGGCCGCAAACCGACCAGTAGTTCACCACCGCGTTGCCCGAGGGATCCTTCTGGCCGAACTCGACGTGAATCACCTGTTTCCGCAACGGTCCGACGGGAACGGTGATCCGCAATGCCCCGGCCGACTCGGCGATCTGATATCCGGCCGAGGCGGCGACGGTGCGGACCATGCCTATCGGATCGGCGGTGGCCGCGGCCAGTTTAGAGAAGTCGGGCCCGAGCGAGACGCCGGCGGCGACCGCTCCGGCGGGCGCGGTCCGTTGTCCGGCCTGCGTGCCCGGGACCATCGCTTGCTGGAGCATACCGGGTATCATCATTCCGAATCCGGCGCCCATTCCCATACCCATTGCCCCGGCGCCCATACCGCCGCCACCCTGTTCGGCCAACTTGGCCATGCTGTTGGCGGCCTGGAACTTCATGAAGGCGTTCAGGTCGCCGACCGCGCCCATCGCGCTGCGGGCGTCGATCGCCTTCTGCACTTCCTCCGGCGGAGTGATGGCGTTGATGAAAAAATCGACCAATTCAAGGCCATACTTGGAAAACTCATCGGACACCTTCGCGCGGGTGCCCGAGGCCACCTCGTCGTACTTCGCGGGCAGATCGAGCAGGCTGATCCCCAGCGTGCCGAGCAGGTCGGCCAGCCGGGCGACGATCAAGTCCTTCATGTACGAGCTGACCGCCTCGGTGGTGTACTTGCCCTGGGTGCCCACCAACGTGTTTATCAACAGCGGCGAATCGACCACGCGGAACGAGTATTTGCCGAAGCTCCGCAGCCGGACCATGCCGAACTCGGCGTCGCGGAAGGCAATCGGCTGCAAGGTGCCCCACTTCTGATCGATGAACGTCTGCTTGCCGATGAAATAGACCAACGCCTGGAAGGGAGATTTTTCCCAGGGGATGGTCAGCAGCCGGGTCAGGATCGGGACGTTGGCCGTGGTCAGCGTGTGGCGGCCGGGGCCGAAGGAGTCCAGCGCCTTGCCGTCGCGCAAGAAGACCGCCTCCTGATTCTCTTGGACGATCAATTGTGCGCCGATCTTGATGTCGGTCGATCCCTCCGGCGGAATCCGCTGCACCAGGGATTGGTTCGCGTTGTCAAAATACTGAATGACTTCCATACGAATGGCCATGAGAGACTCCTTGTTGAGTATTTCGGATGATTAGCGGTTAATTGCGAAACCGCAAGCGATCCCCCCCCCCGCGTCCTCAGTCGAGGGGCGTTTTTCACTATCCACTTTCCACTATCCACTACCCACTACCCACTACGCACTATCCACTATCCACTATCCACTATCCACTAC
>JAUWNG010000092.1 GCA_030612765.1 Planctomycetota bacterium | reverse complement strand
GGGGGGGGGGTTGTGGGGTTATTTGTTATTCGAGATCGTTTTGGGGCGGCAGTTCAACCGCCGCGCCAGCATATAGATATTAAAAATCCCTAACCCCGAACCCCTAACCCCTAATCCCTAACCCCTCCTCTCCATCAATGGCCGGTGAACCGGCCATCCCTCGTCCCTCGCCCTTCGCCCCTCGCCCCTCGCCACTCGCCCCTCGCCCCTCCGGCAGACCATGTTGCCAGTGGAGCAGGCAATGCACGTCGACGTAGTCTTGGTAGTATTCCAACGCGGCGTGGTCGGCCAACAGCGTCTCCTCCAACCGGCGGCGGTCCTCCGGCCCAAGCGCGCCTTCCAACAGCAAGCCGGTCAGGCGGCCGACCTCTTCGAGTTGGAGTTGCTGCTCGGCCATTACTTCTTTCCTCTGTCCGGCTGAGAAAAAGGGGACAGGTCCAATTTGCCGGAACGGCCCGGAGGGTGCTGCGCACAAATTGGACCTGTCCCCTTTTTCTCCAAGCCTTGCTCGATGCAGCGCAACAACGCCGCGCGGGCGCGGTGCATCGCCTGGAACACGGCATCAACGTTCCGTCCGGTCTTCTCGGCGATCTCGCGGCCGGAGAGCCGGTCGCCGTAGTGGTCGTTCAACAATTGCCGTTGCGAGTCCTTTAGCTCTTGGAGACACTCGATCAGCAGCTCGCGCTTCTCGTCCAACGATTCGCCGCGGCTCTCGCCCAGCCGGGCCAGCCGATCGACCAATTCGTCGCCAAACACCAGCCGATCGAGCGATTGCCGCTTGCGGAAAGCCATTATCTGGAATCGGGCGATGCGGAACGCCCAGGCGCGGAAGTCGCTGCCCGGCGTGAACTCCAACTGCTTACTCCATAGGACCAGGTTCGTCTCTTGGAGGATGTCGTCGGCGTCGGGCAGACTTGGCACCAGCCGGAGGATGAAGGCATGCAGCATCCGCTGGGCACCGGTAACCAGCACCAGAAACGGCTCGCCGTGATTGTCCGACTTCGACATGATTCGACCTCGCGCAACGCCGCCCCAGCGCGAACAACTTTTCGTCGCTACTTAAGCTATAGAGGAATCCGAGAAAAGCTGACAAGAAATCTTCGGGCGGGTTGCCCTCAGCCCCATGACTTCCATTATAGTTGGGGCGGTGGGGAGATTGCCGGAATAGCTTGGGACCAACAGCCCCCGGAGTGTGGGGCCAATAGTAGGACAGGTTGCCAACCTGTCCCACACGCACCCCGGCGGAAACGGCGATTATTTCGTGGACTTAACCGGCCGATTGAATCGTCGAGACACCCCTATGAAGGTCAATGTCACCGGGACCATGAAAACGGCAAAGATGAGGAAATACCAATTCGGAGTCAGACTAATGCCTAAAAACGTCTCGTTATACAAGGGGGTAACTTGGGCATTAAGAATGTTGGCAAAGAAAACGGTCAGCAACCAACAGGCGGTCACGAAACTTTTCATCGTGGCCGGCGCCGCGGAGAAGGCCAGTTCCAAACCCACCACGGAAATACAGATTTCCGCTATGGTAATCAACAGATAGGGGACAAACTGCCAGAGGAGCGAAATGCGTCCGTTGGCGGCCGCCGCTTCGGTTTCAGCGGCGACTTCGGGAACGTCATTGCCCGTTATATCCGCTGTAACTCGTGCGGCTGCCACGGCGGCGTCGGCCGCGTCGACTCCAGCCACCGAGGCGTTGATAATCGCGGCTTTTTGGTTCCCGGCCAACGCGGCTTTGACGGCTTTGACGGCCGCGGCGGCCGTGGCCGTCGTGCGGTTTGCCGCGACGAAGCACAGGGTTATGTCCTTTTTCTCGTTTCCAGACTCGTCATTCCGATCGGTCGCTATGGACAAGTTAACCGCTTCGGTGGTAGCCTCCGCCGCCGCTTTGGCTTTCTTTGCCAAGGCAAAGACTTCCTCCGCGGCGATTTCCAGCGATTTGTCGTCCGTTGCCTTGGCGGCATCGGAAGCCATCCGTGCCGCGCGAGTGGCCGCCGCCGCCGCGTTTCGCGCGGAAATGACCGCCACGGTTTTCAGGCCTGATTTTTGTGCGGTGCCGCGAGCGGTTTCCAACGCCATTTTCGCGTCATCGAGCATCTTCTCCCTGGCCTCGTCGGACTCGATTTTATGGACCTCGGATTCGACCGCCTTGAGATTGACAATGGCGGCGAGCAACCCCTCGGCGGCTTTTTCGGCGGCTTGGCGACTCTCGGTGAGATCGGTCGTGGCAGCTATTGTCTTCTCGGCGCCGCTGAGCGCCGCGGGCGCGCCGGCAACTATTACATCGGCCCCGCGGAAAGCGGCCCAGGCGACAATCCCCATGGTGATCGTCGTCAAAACGAAACCGATAAGCATTTTGCTGGTCGGTTTCAGGTCTATGCCGTAACGGGAAAGCAGATGCCACATCATCGTTATCGGTGGCAACAACAACACGATCAGCACGGGATTGATCGCTTGGATTTGATCCGCCGACAACTTATACCCCCACAGTTGCAGGTGCAAATAATCGCGGGCGAAAAGCGTCCAGGTGGAAGCCGCCTGATCGAAGACGCTCCAGAAAACCGTGACCACAAGAAACAGGCCGAACAATCGCCTGAGTACGCCCATCCGCTCGTGGCGTTCCTCGGGCGTGAGTTGCCCGCGCCGGGCGATTTTATCTTTGGCGTAGAAGGGCTTGCCGAGCGCGAACACGATGAACGCCACAATCATCAACACCGCGGGAAAGAGGAACGCAATGGCGTATGCCCGACTGTCGCCGCCGTAGTAGTTGCGGATGGCCGGCACGCAGAATGAGGACAACGCCGAGCCGATATTGATCGCCCCGTAGAACATGGCGAAGGCGTCGCTGCGAAGCTTGGTCTTGCCGGGCCGGCGCTGATCGTAAGTTAAGCCCATCAGAGTGGAAATGTTCGGCTTGATCACACCGCTGCCCATGGCCAGCAGACCCAGCGAGAGAAACAAACATGTCTCGTTGTGCAGGCTGGCTATGCCGAGCAGCACTTGGCCAAAAATATAAGGAATGGAAAAGTATATGATGGTGCGGTATTTCCCCAGGTAGTTGTCTGCCACGTAGCCGCCCACCAGGGGCAGCAGGTAGCAGGCCGCGATAAAATAAGACATCATTCGATTGGCGCTGCTGTCCTCGAACTTGAGAATTTGGATCATGTACAACAAGAGAATCGCTCTCATGCCGTAATAGCAGCATCGCTCGGCAAGCTCTCCCCAGAAGAAAAACCAGAATCCAAGCGGGTGATCGAAGACTGAAGAACGTTTGGCGGATTCGGCCGCGGCAGCGTCGGGTTTGGATTGGCTCATGGGATCTCGCTGGATGTGAAGTACAAATCCTCAACTTCAGTAGTCAGTTTTCAGTTATCAGTAGTCGGATAATAGTTTTTCAAGAACTGAAAACTGACTACTGACTACTGAATTTGCATTTTGCGTTTTTATTTCCTGGTTCCCACGGAGGACCGTGGGAACCAAGAGTCAATTTGCGTTTTGCGTTTTTATATCCTCGGCGAACGCCTTCGGGCTAAGCTCCGCGCCGGTGGCGTGGCGGGTCAACTCGTTCCAGTTCAACGTCAAACCGGGGAAGAATACCCGCCGTTTCAGAAACTCTCCGGCCGACTTGTTGCCCACGTAAATCGCACCGGCCGGATTGGTTCCCGGCTGCAATGATTGGATCAGGGCATGATGGACCTGCGAGGCGAACATCTCGCCCAGCATGTAGTTGTGGTAATAGGCCGGCGCGCCGACGATGTGATACTTGGCGGCGAAGTCCGGCTCGTCGCGCCCCTCAGGCCGCTCGATCTCCTGATATTTCTCGACCATATCCCACCACAGCCGGCTGAGGTCTTGATCGGGGTCGGCGTAAAGGGCCGTCTCGAAGCGGAACATCACCTGCGCCCAACGGGCGAAGACCAACATCCGGTTTCGCCGCAACTTGGCCGCCGCGGCGCGGTATCGCTCGGGGTTCGGAACGTCCGCGCCCATCGCGCAAAGCCAATCGACGTTCAGCGGAAAACGCTCGAACATCATCGCCACACCTTCGGTGGTGAGCGGATGGGCGTCGCCGCGCAACACGTAGGGTAGGTCGCGGGAAATTCCCTTCGAGTAAGCGGCGTGCCCCAACTCGTGCATCGTGGTGGTCAGCCATTCCCGGCCGGGCACTACGTTCTCGAATATCCGCACGTCGCCCGACCGGTCGATGTCGGTCGCAAAGGCGTGTTGGTTCTTGCCCGGCTTCTCGTACAGATCGCTGCGGGCAAGAACGTCGTCTACCGGCAGTCCGATGCCCTCGTAAAACTTGCGGCATATCTCGACGGTGTCCAACGATTTATAGACCGACTCGGGCAACGCGCCGGGGGTGGCCGGAGCGTCTTGAAAAAACGGGTTTTGATAATGCCACGGCCGAAGCTCATCGACCGCGATCCCGTAGCGCTCGGCCAACGCGGCGTCCATCTCCAGCTTCGCCTCGTGAAACGGCCCGCGGGTCAACTCGTCCAACTCGTCGAACAGCTTGACGAGTTGTTCCCGGTCCTGCTCGCCGAGGAACAGCCGCAAGGCGTAATAGTCGGAGAACCCCAGTTGTCGGGCGGCTTGGTTGCGCAGGGCGACCAATTCCTTCAGATCGGCCAGCACGACCGGTCCGACCTTCTTGCCGGCCTCCCAAGCTGCCCGCAATTCGTCGGAGTCGCGCGACTCGATCAATATCCGCCGCAGGTCGTTGTCGGTGACTTCCTTGCCGTCGAGCGTTGGGCGGAAGACGTTGAACGCCCGCTGGGCCGCGTTCTCTTTGGCCAAAATCTTCTTGAGCAACTCGGGGGGGATCTGCCGCGAAAGGTATTGGCGATAGAGGACGTCGATCTGCCGGGCCAACAGCGGATCGGAGACCCCGGACCGGCGGATCGCCTTCAGTTCGGCGAATGTTTGCGGGTCGGCCAGGCAGAGGTCCAATTTCTCCTCGGCCGCTTGCTTTTTGCGAAAATCATCTTCTTTGCCGGTTAGGCTGGCGGTCCACCAGAGCAGATTGGTCTCGATCTTCAGCGGTCTGACCGTGGCCTCGTATTGCCGGATGAACTGCATCGCCCTGGCGTCGTTCGGCTTATCGGATTCCGAGGCCGCCGTCGTGCCGACGGCAACCACAGCCAACAGGGAACCACACAAGACCCCGGCGGTTTGCAAAAAACGCATGAACAGCACCTCGCCCCCCCCTGAGAGTGGTCTTAACGGCAAAGCAGCACCTCGCCGTTAAGGCATCGTTATTCCGCGGCTGGTAGACGGCGCAAGTTTTCATCATGCTAAGGGCAAGGCGGGGCAACTACAAGTGCCGGCGGAGCAATAACTGTCGCTTTCGACTGGGGGTGGCACCCTCCGAATCGAAATCGGGGGCGTACCAACTAATCCGCATTTCTCACCACGCGGGGACATTGGCCAACAGTGTGCCACTGCTTCGCAGAAGCAGTGCCGAACGTAACCCATTGTCCCAGCACTGCTTGTTCCAAGCAGTGGCACACCGTGGTGAGAAATGCGGATTAGCTACGGACCGTTTGATTTACGAAAGCCTCAGCAATACCCCGCATAGGTGTATTCACGTGGCACGCAGCTACTATCCAGCCGCGGGAAACGCCCCCCTTACGAAAAACCACGAAAAAGCTAGACTGAAGAAGGCGGGCTATATGCATGTCAAAAACAGGGTTTAGAAAGCGACTACTTCTACTTCGTTGGGTCGGCGGTTGTACTGCCACCCCGGCCTAGCCACCCACCCGCGAGAAAACGGAGCGAGTTTGCGTTTGTCTCTTCGGTGGCCGGTCGCTAGAATAGGATATTCACTGTATTCATAAGGAGTCGATTTGGTGCAGATAAGCATTTCTGTCCGGCACGGGCGCGTCAGTGAACCAACCCAAGCCACGATTCGGGAGAAGTTGGAAAAATTGGACCGGCTCTACGATCGTCTCAGCGCGATAGGCGCCATCATCGACCTGGAACATCGGGACCAGCCCGTGGTCGATCTCAAAGCCTCGGCCAAGAAGCATGAATTCGTCGCGGTCGGAGAGGCGGGGAACTTGCTGGTCGCGGTCGACGTGGCGATCGACCGAATGGAACAACAATTGCGAAAACACAAAGAGAAGGTTCAAGACCGCCATCGCGGCACTGGACACCGGGACAGAAAGGAAGAACACACGCATGAAGTTCGTTGATTTTATCTGCCGCAAGGCAATCCTCTCGCAACTTAAAGCCCAGGACAAAGAAGGGGCGATCCGGGAAATGGTCCAGGCGTTGCGCGAGGCGGGAAAAATCCAAGCGGATGAACTTGATAGCATTGTCGAGGCGATCCTAAAACGCGAGGAATTGGGTAGCACCGGAATCGGCCGCGGAGTGGCCGTGCCACACACCAAACACCCCAGCGTCGATCATTTGATCGGCTCGGTGGCGATCAACCCCCAGGGGGTCGATTTCGCCAGCCTGGACGGGGAAGCCGTATACGTGTTTTTCCTGCTGATTTCCCCTCCCGACCGACCCGGCGACCACCTGCGGGCGCTGGAAAACATCTCCCGTCAGCTTCGCAACGACACCTTCTGTCGATTCCTCAAACAGGCCAAGAGCACGGAGGACATCCAGACCCTGTTGAACGAAGCCGACAACAACCAGTTCGTATCGTGAACCAGCCATGTCGCAAACCGTTGTCAGGCGAACCGTGGTGGTCACCGATCCGATGGGTCTGCATGCACGGACCGCTTTGGCTATTTCAAAGATAGTTGGACAAAGTAAATCGCAAGTTACGTTGGTCAAGAAAGACCGGCAAGCAAAGGCAACCGAGGTGTTGCAAATCATGACCATGGTGGCCGAGTTGGGCGAACGGGTGGAGATCGAGGCCGTCGGGCCGGACGCCGCCGCCGTCGCCGACGCGCTCGAACCCTTGTTCGCCGGCATGTTCAACGACGAAACACAGGAATCCGCGTAATCGCCGATGCAGAAACTTCAAGGAATTGCCGTCTCGCCGGGCGCGGTCATCGGCGAGGCGCTGGTGATGGACACCGAGGGATTCCGCATCCCGCGCCGCTTCGTTGCGCGCGACGCGGTGGTCGATGAACTCGAACGGTTCAACAAGGCGGTGACCGCGGCGGCGGTCGAAATCGCCCACCATCGAGAGACCGTCTCCGCCGAGTTGGGCGAGAAGTACGGCGCGATCTTCGAGGCCCACCTGCAAATGCTCCAAGACTCCCGCCTTCGCGGCGAAGTCGAGGAGCTGATCCGCCAGCGGCACTATTCGCCCGAGTACGCCGTCAGCCACGTCCTGCGTCGTTACGCCCAGGTCTTTCAACGCCTGGAAAGCTCCTACCTCGCGGAGCGGGCCAACGACATCTTCGACATCGAAAAACGCCTGCTCCGGCACCTGCTCGGTCGGCGCCGCGAAGGGATATCGCGCCTCACTTCGCCCGTGCTGGTTTTGGCCCACAACCTTACGCCCAGCGAGACATCCAACCTCGACCGGCGTTTCGTCCGCGGCTTCGTCACCGAGGTCGGCGGACCCGGCAGCCATACGGCGATCGTCGCCGAGGCCCTGGAAATACCCGCCGTGGTGGGCACCGGCCCGTTCCTGACCGATGTTTCCGGCGGCGAGACGGTGATCATCGACGGCGACCAGGGGCTGGTGATCCTGTCGCCCGACGAGGAGACGCTGGCCCGATACCGCCGCGAGGCCGAAGAGAAACGCATCCAGGCAACCAAGCTCGAGCCGCTCCGCGATCTGCCCGCCGAAACCCGCGATGGCGTCCGCATCGAATTGCTGGGCAACATCGAGTTCCCCTACGAGGTCGATCATTGCGTCGATCGCGGGGCCGACGGCGTGGGACTTTACCGCACCGAGTTCCTCTATCTCGGCGCCGAAACGGAACCGACCGAGGAGATTCATTACCAGGCGTATTCCCGCGTGGTTCAGGCGATGGGCGAACGGCCGGTGGTGATCCGCACCTTCGACCTGGGCGCCGACAAGATGCCCAACATGCCTCACCCGGAAGACAACCGCAACCCATGCCTCGGGCTGCGCAGCATCCGACTGGCGCTACGCAACCTGCCGGTGTTCCGTACGCAGTTGAGGGCCGTTTTGCGGGCATCCGTCTTGGGCAACGTGCATGTCATGTTCCCGCTGGTCTCCACACTGCTGGAGCTGCGCCAGGCGAAAATGGTGCTGGCCGACGTGATGGAAGACCTCCAGGAACATAACCTCCCGTTCAACCGCGACATGCCGGTGGGGATGATGGTCGAGACGCCCGCCGCCGCGATGATGGCCGACCGCTTCGTCGAGGAGGTCGATTTCCTCAGCATCGGCACCAACGACCTGATCCAATACACGCTGGCCGTCGACCGCGCCAACAAGGACGTGGGCGGGCTGTACAACCCCGTCGACCCGGCGGTGCTCAGACTGGTTGCCATGGCGATCGAGGCCGCCGATCGAAAACAGGTGCCGATCAGCATGTGCGGGCAAATGAGCGGCAGCCCCTTGTACACAATACTCCTGCTGGGGATGGGGTTGCGGCGGTTCAGCGTCACGCCCAGCGCCATTCCCGAGGTGAAAAATCTTTGCCGCCACGTGACCATTCCCGAGTGCCGGATCGTGGCCGAACGAGTAATGACCATGGAAAACGCCCGCGACGTGAAAAACTACCTGAAGGAAGAAGTAAAAAAATACGTTGAGGAGGTTGCCGAATAGAGCGATTGTCGCTGAAACCATCCTCTCGTTCCCATGCTCCGCGTGGGAACGGCGGGTGGCGACGGAGAGCGTCGGAAAATGTGAGTTCCCACGCAGAGCGTGGGAACCAGGAAAACAACGTGTCGGCACTGCGAACATTGATTAGGAAAAGAATACAACCGGTTTATTTTTGGTTCCCCGCCGGCAACGGCAGTGACGGGGAAATTCGAACTAATGGTTCGATTACGAGTACGCATTCGTTTTGCAAAGCAGGGAGACCTGCGGCTGATCGGACACCGCGACCTGATGCGGTGTTTCGAGCGGGTATTCCGCCGCGCCGGGCTGACGATGAGTTTCAGCCAGGGGTTCCATCCGAAGCCTCGGATGATGTTCCCCGCGGCCTTGGCGGTTGGAATCGAGGGACTAGACGAAGTGATGGAAGTGGAACTGGCCGAATCGACCGTCGCCGAGGAGCTATTGCGGCGTTTGGCGCCGCACACCCCGCCGGGGTTGAAGTTCCTCGCGGCGGAAGTTCTGCCCGAAGGCAGTCCGAAGGCCCGCGTCCAGAGCCTCCGCTACGAAGCCTCGCTTCCCTCGCCCCCGCCGGCCGGAATCCCCGAGCGCATCGAGCGGCTGCTGTCCGCTTCGTCTTGGCCGATCACCCGCCCCAATCGGCGCACGTCGATCGACCTGCGCCCGCTGGTCTTGGAACTGGCGTTGGCCAGGGACGGGCTGACCATGCGGCTGGACGTCGCCCAACGCGGCGGAAGCGCCGGACCGCGCGACGTGCTGGCGGCCTTGGGACTGGCCGATCTCGAACGGCAAGGCGCCCGACTGCGCCGCACCGCGGTGGAGGTCCGCCAATGAGCCTTTCCGCTCGACGCTCGCCTTGCACTTCACGAATGCTTGCTGGTCGGTATTGCCGAACTAGAAAGCGAGAACATGAAACAGGAAATGTTGATCAACGTCGCGCAGCCGGAAGAATGCCGCATTGCGATCGTTGAGGATGGAGTCCTGGAAGAGCTTTACGTTGAACGGGCAGGACAAGACAATTACGTAGGAAACATTTACAAAGGCGTCGTGGTCAACCTGGAGCCGAGCATCCAGGCGGCGTTCGTCGATTTCGGCGTCGGCCGGAACGGATTCCTGCACGTCAGCGACATCGAGCCGGAGTATTTCCGCCAGGGCGGCTTCGATCCGGACAAGGCCCTGGGACCGAACGGCCCTCGCCGTCCGCCGCGCCGCAACGGCGAATCGGCCGTGGGCGACGAGTTCGAGGAGGGGGCGGAAGACCAGCCCCAACAGCGGCAGCGCAACTTCCGCTACAGCGCCCGGCCCCGCTTCAAACCGCCCATCCAGGAAATCCTCCGCCGGGGCGACGAAGTGCTCGTGCAGGTCATCAAGGAGGGGATCGGTGCGAAGGGGCCTACGCTCTCGACCTACATCAGCATCCCCGGCCGCTACCTGGTCTTGATGCCCGCCTTGGGACGGATCGGCGTCTCGCGGAAGATCGAGGACGAGACGACCCGCCGCCGGCTGCGCGACATCATGCTCGAGCTGAATCCGCCGAAGGGCGTGGGGTTCATCGTCCGCACCGCGGGCAGCGACCGCACTCGCCGCGAGCTTTCCCGCGACATGGCCTACCTGCTCCGCCTGTGGAAGGTGATCGCCCGACGGATCAAGCGGCTGCCCGCCCCGGTCGGCATCTACGAAGAAAGCGACATGATTATCCGCACCATCCGGGACATCTTCACCGCGGATGTCAGCACTATCTACATCGACGAGGAGAAGGCCCACGAGCGGGCAAAAGAGTTCCTGCAACTGGTGATGCCCCGCAGCGTACATCGACTGCAATTTTACGAGGGCAAGGAACCGCTCTTCTGTAAGTACAACCTCGACGAGGAAATCTCCAAAATCCACAGCCGCAACGTGCCGCTGAAATCGGGTGGGTCGATCGTCATCGACCAGACCGAGGCCCTGGTGGCCATCGACGTCAATAGCGGCAGCTTCCGCACCGATGGCTCCGCCGAGGAAACCGCCTACCAAATGAATCTTCACGCGGCAAAGGAGATCGCACGCCAACTCCGGCTGCGCGACTTGGGCGGGGTGATCGTAAACGATTTCATCGACATGCGCAAGGAAAGTCATCGCCGCGGCGTCGAGCGGGCGTTGCGCGACGCCGTCCGTCGAGATCGGGCACGGACCAAAATTCTGCGGACAAGCCCCTTCGGACTGGTCGAGATGACCCGGCAACGAATCCGCACAAACCCGAAACGGAGCGCTTATGGGGAGTGTTCGGCCTGCAACGGGGTGGGCGTCGTGAAAACCGCCGAGAGCATGGCGATCGACGTCGTCCGCATGATGATCCAGGCCGGCCAACGCCCGGCGATCAAACGGGTCGCCGTCGCGGTGGCCGAGGACGTGGCCGATTACCTGAACAACCGCAAGCGGCACGAGCTTGCCCGGCTCGAGGAAGAATGTGAGATGTCGATCGAGATCACCGGCATCGAGACGGCCGCGCCCGAACATCTGGTGTTCGACTGCCGCGACGCCGAGAACCAGCAAGTGAAATTCCCCTAATGCTCTCACATAAAGCCTCGCTGTGTTGGTCGCAAAGGCTTGCGGCTCTTGGCCTTACGGCTAATTCAACGGCCATGGCCTAAACGCCCCTTGAACAACTCCGAGTTGATCTGCTAAACTTATTGGTTTCCGATTAGGCGAGACAAACACACAGGGTTGACCCATGTACGCAATAATCTCCGACGGCGGACAACAGCTTAAGGTCGCCGAGGGACAAGAATTGGACATCGACTACCGCGACCTGCCGGCCGGCGAAAAGATCGTCTTCGACCGTGTTTTGGCCTGTCGGGACGACGACCAATTGATGGTCGGCCAGCCGGTTCTTGAAGGGGCGTCCGTGACGGCCGAAGTCCTCTCGGTAGCGCAAGGCCCGAAGCTCGTCGTCCAGAAAGCCCTGCGGCGAAAGGGATATCGCCGCAAGAGCGGACACCGGCAGCTCTATACCCGAGTGAAGATCAGCAAGATCGAACTGGGGTAAGCAGGGCACAAAGCCTGTTGAAAAAGGGTGCCACTGCTGGCTTGTCCAGCAGTGCATGGGAGAAACTTCCTGGAAAACACTGCTGGACACGCCAGCAGTGGCACCCAAAGCCCAACTTATCCGACAGGCTGCTAACGTTTCGAGAACTGCGTTCCCCGCCGTGCGCCGCGGAGGCCGTATTTCTTGCGTTCTTTCATCCGCCCGTCGCGGGTCAACAGACCCGAGTCGCGCAGACCGTCGGCCAACTGCTCATCGAACTTTTTCAGCGCTCGGGAGATACCCAGTTTGCAGGCGTCGGCCTGGCCGGTGATCCCGCCGCCGCCGACGCGGATCAGCACGTCGATCTCGGTCCGCTTGCCGGTCTGTTCCAGCGGGGCCAACACGGAGTTTCTCTGCCGCGTGTTGGTGAAGTAGGTTTCCAACTCGCGGTTGTTGATGCGGATGGTCCCTTCGCCGGGACGGATGCGCACCCGCGCGACAGAACTCTTTCGTCTTCCCGTGCCGAGGATATCGTTGCTCTTGACGACTGCCATGTATGACTAGTCCTTGATTCCGAGTTCTTTTGGTTCCGGCAGTTGGGCCTGATGCGGATGCTTCGTACCGGCGTAGATTTTTAGTTTGGAAAGGGTTTTGTAGGCCAATTTGTTCTTTGGCAACATGCGGCGGACGGCCTCGCGGAGGATCATTTCCGGCTTCCGCTCGAACCGCTTGGCCACGGTCTCGGTGCGTAGACGCGGATAGCCCGTGTACCAGGTGTATTGCTTCTTCTGCCACTTGTTCCCGGTAAACACCACTTTGTCGGCGTTGATGACGACGACGTAATCGCCGTTGTCGATGTGCGGAGTATACGTGGGGCGGTTTTTGCCCATCAGCACCATTGCCAGGTCGCTCGCCAAACGCCCGACCACTTTGTCACCGGCATCGACCAGCCACCATTTCGGTTCGATCTCGTCTGGCCGCGCCATGTAGGTTTTGGTCCGTTGCATACTATTTACTCGCACAACTGCCGGGATATGAGAAACCCATAGTTTATCGGCTCTTTGGGAAGCTGACAAGGTGGTTGGGAAAGAATATGGCGTTGCCTTGCCCGAGTTCGAGATAACGGAATCAACGCGGATAGCCCCCGGCTAATTTTTCCTAAGTTCCCGTACTGGGGAGAAATGTACCGGCAGTTTTGCGTGAATCAGGACCAAAACCACACCTCTGGGTGGTTCCACCAGGGAAAAACGGGCCTGTTTACAGTAACGGTAATGCTTGTTATGATTTCTACTTTTACCCCTTCTAAAACTAGATGGGATAGGCAAGCCATGATTGTTGCAGTTCCGCGTGAAAGTCACCCCGGCGAGCGGCGAGTCGCCTTGATTCCGGCTACGGTTGCCCAGTTGATCAAAGCCGGGATGGAAGTTCTGGTTGAAACTGGGGCCGGGGAATCGGCGGGCTACATCGATCAACAATATATCGACAAAGGGGCCAAGATCGTCAATACCCGCCAGGAGGTCTTCGCGGGCGAGGTGATCTTGCAAGTGCGTGCCGCCGGGGCCAGCCCCCGGACCGGTAGCAAAGACCTGGAACTTTATCGTAAGGGCCAAGTGGTGATCGCCATGTGCGACCCGTTGGGTAGCCCGAAAGGGGCCGCCGAATTGGCCTCCCGCGGAGTGTCGCTGTTCGCGCTGGAACTTTTGCCGCGCATCACCCGCGCGCAGAGCATGGACGTGCTTTCGTCGATGGCCACGGTGGCGGGCTACAAGGCGGTGTTGCTGGCCGCCGAGACGCTACCCAAGATGTTTCCCATGTTGATGACCGCCGCGGGCACGCTCTCGCCGGCAAGGGTGTTTATCGTGGGGGTGGGCGTGGCCGGTTTGCAGGCCATCGCCACCGCCCGGAGGTTGGGCGCCCTGGTTTCCGCCTACGACGTCCGGCCGGCGGTCAAGGAACAGGTGCTCAGCCTGGGCGCCAAGTTCGTCGAGATGGAACTGGAGGCCAGCGGTGCGGAGGACAAGGGCGGATATGCCCAGGAGATGGGCGAAGAGTTTTACCGCAAGCAGCGCGAGTTCATGGCCCGCGTAGTGGCCGAGCAGGACGTGGTCATCACCACGGCGGCGGTGCCGGGCAAAAAATCGCCGATCCTGGTTACCGCCGAGATGGTCGCCGGCATGGCGCCCGGCTCGGTGATCGTCGATCTCGCGGCCGAGCGCGGCGGCAATTGCGAGTTGACCAAGCCGGACCAGCAGGTCGTCGAGCACGGGGTGACGATCCTCGGTCCCACGAATCTGCCGTCAACCGCGCCGTATCACGCCAGCCAGATGTTTGCCAAGAACGCCTGCACCTTTTTGATGCTGATGGTCAAGGAGGGGAAGCTGGAGATGGACATGGAGGACGAGATCATCCGCGAGACGCTGGTCGCCCGCGACGGCGAGATGGTGAACCCCCGCGTCGGCGATTTACTGAAGTAGGCCGGATCGTGACCCGGCACGATTGGACAACATCGACCAATGATTGCGACGGCCGCCGGGTCACGACCCGGCCTACTTTTTTCAGAGAGCAAAATCATGGACACTTTTATCGTCAACTTCACGATTTTCGTGTTGGCTTGTTTCGTCGGCTACGAGATCATCACCAAGATTCCGCCGTTGTTGCACACTCCGTTGATGTCCGGCTCGAACGCCATCTCGGGCATCACGCTGGTCGGCTCTCTGGTGGCGGCCGGCAGCGGATTCGCGGCCTTGATTTCGACCGACTGCCTCGTTTCGGTGCTGGGATTTTTGGCCGTGTTGTTCGCCACGATCAACGTCGTGGGCGGTTTTTTGGTTACCGATCGCATGTTGAGCATGTTCAAGAAGAAGGACTGATTCGTGGACTACTTGATCAATATCAATCCCGCCTACCTCAATTTGGCCTACGTGTTGGCGGCCGTGTTGTTCATTATCGGCTTGAAGGGTCTATGCCGCCCCCGCACCGCCGTGCGAGGAAACATCCTCAACGCGACGGGCATGTTGATCGCCGTGCTGGCCACCGTGCCGATCATGCTCCGCGAAGGATACGGTCCGGGCAAACCTCTCGTCAGCGGTTTCAGCACGATAGGATTAGTGGTGGCCGCCGTGCTGATCGGCTCGGTGATCGGAGTGTTTTTTGCTCTGAAAATCCGCATGACCTCCATGCCGCAGATGGTGGCGCTGCTGAACGGTTTCGGCGGCGGGGCATCGGTCCTGGTCGCCGGCGCCGAACAACTCGTTAAAAAAAAGGATATCTTCGAGGGAAACGCCGTCGAGCTTAACGTGTCCATCGCCATACTCGCCTCGGGACTGATCGGTGCGGTCACCTTCTGGGGCAGTCTGGTCGCCTTCGCCAAGCTGGAAGAATACAAGTCGTTCAAGAAACCATTCTTTTATCCCGGTCTAAAGACGGTCAACGCCCTGCTGGGTATCATCGCCATCGTGCTTTTCGTCTGGGGCGTCATGAATCCGGAGAGCACCGCCATCTACTGGGCGCTGGTCCTGCTGGCCTCGGTGCTCGGGCTGACGCTGGTAAATCCGATCGGCGGGGCCGACATGCCCGTCGTAATCGCCTTGCTCAACTCCTATTCCGGTCTGGCGGCCGCATCGACCGGTTTCGTGCTCGGCAACTCCGTGTTGATCATCGCCGGTGCGTTGGTCGGGGCCTCGGGCATCATCCTCACGCAGATCATGTGCAAGGCCATGAACCGCTCGATGACCAACGTGCTGTTCGGCACGATGGGCCCCAGCGCAGGCGCGCCCTCGGCCGACGACGTTTACGGCGGCAAGGTAAAATCGACCACTGCCGACGAGGTCGCCATGATGCTCGACGGTGCTCGGCGGGTGGTGATCGTGCCGGGCTACGGCATGGCGGTCGCCCAGGCCCAGCACGCGGTGAGCGAGTTGGCCGAATACCTCGAATCGAAGGGCGTGGAGGTCGATTTCGCCGTCCATCCGGTGGCCGGACGCATGCCCGGCCACATGAACGTGCTGCTGGCCGAGGCGGACGTCCCCTACGACAAGCTCAGGGAAATGGACGAAGTCAACCCGACCTTCTCTCAGACCGACGTGGCGATCGTGATCGGGGCCAACGACGTGGTGAACCCGGTCGCGCGGACCGATCCGAAAAGTCCGATCGCGGGCATGCCGATCCTGGACGTGGACAAGGCCCGCACGGTGGTCATCATCAAGCGGAGCCTCAGCCCCGGTTTCGCCGGCATCCCCAACCCGTTGTTTGCCGCCGACAACACGTTGATGTACTTCTCCGACGGCAAGAAAGCGATCCTCGATCTGTTGACGGCCCTGAAGGAATAGGCCCCGCGCGTCGGCGAGGATCGGCCACGTCAATTTTCGCGTTTTTCTCGATTGTGTAGCGGGCGGGCGTTCCCGCCCTGCCTAGCGGTTGGCTTCACCGCGGGCCAGCC
>JAUWNG010000006.1 GCA_030612765.1 Planctomycetota bacterium | reverse complement strand
TGCTGGTCGATTCCAAGGTATAACATCTCTCGGTCCTCCTGCTGTGGTTTTGATGGGTAAAATACTTGCCACATCGTTTATACCACCAGGAGGACCACTCTTTCATAGAATCAGGGTTGCCGCGCAGCGGCTACCCTGGGTTGCGGGGCCGATGATGTGTTCAACCCTGAAAGGGTTGTGGAGCGACGTCGCCATTCCGCAACCCCTTCGGGGTAAGATGTTACGACAAACCCGTTCCTCAGGGTAGCCGCTGCGCGGCAACCCTGGGCTGTCATATTACAAGCCCTTCGGGCTAAGAGATAAATCAAACGACGCAAAGTGCGGAATGCACCCGTTGCGGAAAGCATCGTCGCTCCCTCGTCATTCTGAGCGAAGCGAAGAATGACCGAACCTGCCAGGAAATCTGGCCGCACACTACGTACCCGGTCGCTTGTTATCCGGCGTATTTAGCGGTAGAATCACCCCCCCGGTGGTCCGTTTTCTCTTAACGGGAGGCCCATGCCGTGAGTAATTCGTCGGTTGAGCAATCATATTCGTTGGCCAGGCAACGCTATGCCGAACTAGGCGTCAACACCGATTCGGTCCTTCAACTGCTCGAAGGAATTCCGATCTCCATGCAGTGTTGGCAGGGGGACGACGTGGGGGGGTTCGAGAGCGTCGGCGGGCTGAGCGGCGGCGGCATCATGGCCACCGGCAACTACCCCGGTCGGGCACGAAACCCAGAGGAACTCCGCGCCGACGCCGCGCGGGCGATGAGCCTTATACCCGGCAAACACCGCTTCAGCCTGCACGCGATCTACTTGGAGCACGGCGGCAAGAAGATCGAGCGGAACCAGCTCGGCCCCGAACATTTTCAAGGCTGGATGGATTGGGCGGCCGAGTTGGGGATCGGCCTGGACTTCAACCCGACTTTCTTCTCGCACCCGATGGCCGCCGACGGCTTCACGCTTGCCAGCCGCGACGAGGGTATCCGCCGCTTTTGGGTCGAGCACGGCATCGCCTGCCGCAAGATCGGCGAGGCCTTCGGCCGCCGTCAGAAGACGCCCTGCGTGACCAACGTCTGGATCCCCGACGGCATGAAGGACCTGACGATCGACCGCAAGGGGCCACGCGAACTCCTCCAAAAATCGTTGGACGAACTGTTCGCCGCCCCGATCGACCGAAGCTGCAACCTCGACGCCGTCGAGAGCAAGCTCTTCGGCATCGGCTCGGAGACGTACGTGGTCGGCTCGCACGAGTTCTACCTGGGCTACGCCGTCGAGAACAAGAAGCTGCTCTGCCTCGACGCCGGACACTTCCATCCCACCGAGACGATCGCCGACAAAATCTCTTCGGTCCTGCTGTTCCTCGAAGAAATCTTGTTGCACGTCAGCCGCGGGGTCCGCTGGGACAGCGACCACGTGGTAATCCTCAACGACGATCTACGGGCAATCGCCGAGGAGATCGTTCGCGGTGGATTCCTCGACCGGGTACACATCGGGTTGGACTTCTTCGACGCCAGCATCAACCGCGTGGCCGCCTGGGTCATCGGCGTTCGGGCGATGCTCAAGGCCCTGTTGTCGGCGCTGTTGGAGCCGACGGCCAAGCTCCGCGAGTTGGAGGTCCAGGGTGATTTCACCTCGCGGCTGGTCTTGCTCGAGGAAATCAAGACCTTGCCCTTCGGCGTCGTCTGGGACTATTACTGTCATTCTCGCAATGTCCCGGTGGGATTGAAGTGGTTGGAGCAGGTCAAAGAGTATGAGCGTCAAGTCCTGACGCGAAGGTAACAAAGCCGTGTCTGTTAGCAGCCTTTCGGTACGTCGGTCAACAAGGAAGAATCCGAAACCATGATCCCCAATCCTTTCCTTGGCGTTTTCTTTCATTGGTTGGGCGGGCTGGCCGCCGGCAGCTTTTACGTGCCTTATCGAGGTGTCCGGCGGTGGTCATGGGAGACCTACTGGTTGGTGGGCGGAACGTTCAGTTGGATCATCGCGCCGTGGATCATCGGCTACTTCTTGACCCACAACCTCTTCGACGTGCTGCGCGAAGCGACGGCACAAGAGCTGTTTTGGCCGTACTTATGGGGCGTCATGTGGGGGCTTGGCGGGCTGACCTTCGGGCTGACCGTGCGCTACCTGGGGATGTCGCTCGGGATAGCCGTGGCCTTGGGGTATTGCGCCGTATTTGGGACGCTCATGCCGCCGATCTTCGAGGGGACGTTTGTCTCCAAGGTACTCGGCACGCAATCCGGGCTGTGGATACTGGCCGGCGTGGCGATTTGTGTGGTCGGCATCGCCTTCGCCGGCATGGCCGGCATGTCCAAGGAACGCGAAATGCCCGAGGAACAGAAGAAAGCCTCGATCAAGGAGTTCAACTTCAGAAAGGGCCTGCTCGTGGCGACCTTTTCCGGCGTAATGAGCGCGTCGTTCGCCTACGGCCTGGCCGCCGGCGGGGCCATCAAGGCCGCCACGCTGAGGCAAGGAACGCCCGATCTGTGGCAAGGACTGCCGGTGTTGGTCGTCGTGTTGTTCGGCGGATTCACGACCAACTTTCTCTGGTGCGTGATGCTGAACATAAAGAACGGGACCGGCCATCAGTATTTCAGCCCCACGGTCCGCGACCATGACGAGCCCGACCGTCTGCACGAAACGATCATCGAGACCGCCATCGACGCCCCCAGCGAGGAAGTCGTCGAGCACATTCCGCGGGCGAAGCCGGAACCCGCCCGCGTCCCGATGCTGGCGAACTACTTCTTCTGCGCGCTGGCCGGCGTCACCTGGTACATGCAGTTCTTTTTCTACAGCATGGGCGAGACCCAAATGGGGAACTACAAGTTCTCCAGTTGGACCCTGCACATGGCCAGCATCATCATTTTCAGCACGCTCTGGGGAATTGCCCTGCACGAATGGAAAGGTTCGAGCCGGCGGACGATCGCCCTGGTGACGATCGGGTTGGCCGTGCTGGTCGGCTCCACGATCATCGTGGGCTACGGCAACTATCTCGGAACACTGAACGCCGCCCGCTGAACGCCGATCGCGAGGCAAACTTGGAACTACTGAAACTCCGTAATGCTATTCGTGCCGGAAGCGGCCGTTCAGCCCATCGATGATCGCCTCGACGACCGCGTTCTTCCGCATGTCGGTCACCACTTCCATGTTGTGTCGCCAGGCGGGGGCGCGGCGGCGGTCGAACACCGTCGCGCCGATGGTCAGGTCGCCTTGCGTCTCCACGTCGCCGGCCATCGACTTGGTGGTGAACAATTCCGGCCGAAGCACGGACATCAGCGTGACCGTGTCGTGGACGTGGATCCCCTCCAGACCGAATTGCTGGCGGTAGCCGCGGAACGCTTGCGGCAACAACTGACGCAACAGTTGGCCCGTGCGGTTCGATTCGTCGGGCAACCGGTTGAACAGATCGTAGCTCAACTCGACCCGGTTGGTCACGTCCAGCGGAACGAGCGTCTTCGTCGAGGGCGAGCGAAATACAGTCTGTGCCGAGACGGGGTCGCAGAATATATTGAACTCGGCGGCTGGGGTGATATTGCCCGGCCCCGAGACCGTTCCGCCCATGATTACAATCTGGCCGACCAGGGTGGGCAACTCGGGATCGCGGATGAACGCCCGGGCGATGTTCGTCAGCGGCCCCAAGGCGACGATCGTCACCAAATGCGGTGCGTCGCGGACCTGATCGCAGATCACCTTTTCGGAAGGCAACAGATGTTGACGTTCGGCCACGGCGAAGCTGGTTTCACCCAGCCCGTCGCTGCCGAAAAGGCTGCGGCGATCGACCGCCAGCCGGTTGTCCGGCTCCGAGGCCGCGCCCAACCGGGGCCAACGCGGCGGATCGAGTTGCTCGATGATCGCCTGGACGTTTCGCGTAGACTGTGTTGGGGAAACATTCCCGCCGACCGCCGTGATGGCCACGACCTCCAAATCAGGGTTCCCCAGCGCCAGGCACAAGGCCATCGCGTCGTCGATACCCGGATCAACGTCGAGGATCACTTTCCTGCTCATCGCATCCTCACATTTTTCATCGGCGAATTATACATTATATACGTCAACATGAGATGCGATTGTATGTAGGTTAGCCCGCCGCGGCAAGACTGATATCTTGCCCCCCGAGGGGATTTCCAACAGTCCGTTGAAAAAGGGCGCCACTGCCGGCTTGCCCAGCAGTGTGGGGAGAAACACTCGGGGAAACACTGCTGGACAAGCCAGCAGTGGCACCCAAACTCCCGAAATCCGACTTTTTCAACGGGCTGCTAAACGTTCCAACCCGCATTTCATTCCGATGCTCAATTGCCCAGACCTTTTCCACTCATTTTCCCGCTTTTTCCGCTACGAGAAAGATATACTTGAGGGTGTCCGGGAATAATTTCATTTAGCCCGCCGTGAATACACGGCGGGGAGTGTCGGGTGTATTTCACGCACAATGCCCCGGGTGTATTCACCCGGGGCTAAATGGCGATTTTTGCGGGCCAATTCCCGAACACCATCATATACTTGATTGAGGTTAGGGCCATGAAAAAACGCGCCGTATCCACACGGAAAATCATCGTTGCCGTCGTCCTCGCGTCGGTGGTCGGAGCGTGTTTGCTTGTCTGGTTGTTCGCGGAACCGGACGACGGGTTGGTTCCCATCCTGGCGACGGTTCGTGTCTCTCAGGAAGTGATCGCACCCCTAACGGCCGTGAAAGTCGATCGGAAGACCGAGATCAACGAGAAAGTATTGGGTACCGACGTCCGCGGAACGTGTCACACGACGGGCACGGTCCACATCGTCCTTACGCCGAATCCGACCAAAGCGGAGTTTGAACTCTTCCTCATCGGCGAGTCGGTTTCCGACACGGTCGGAACACATGGCCCGGCGAAAATTACCAGTCGCGCCGTTACAAAGTACAAGGCAGTCAAGTTTATCATCTTCGACGGCGATAGTTTTACGACTACGCCCGCCAAAGTGACGACCGACACCGATCTGACGATCGAAGACGTTTCGTCCACCGAGCCGGGACTCCGCGGCCGCGTGGTTAAGAGGGTGGCGGAGCGTCGAGTGCATAAGGCTTACCAGGAATCCCGGCATATTGCCGCCCAGCGGGTAATCGACCAGGTTTCCCAACAGTTCGACGCGGCGGTTCAGGAGCATCTCGACAAACTCAATCGCGAACTCAGACTGAAGCGGCTTCTCGGCGGGCAAATAGCCGACCACGATAATTTGCCCATGCGTCTGAGGACCACCGAAGAGTGTCTTCACGTATCGTTTCTCGCGGAGCAAGGCGACCCGAGGCGACTTCCGGAGTTCACGCTGCATCCGGATTCGGCCGTTCGTGTTGGGCTAAACCTGATCGCGCTCGCCAAAAACCCCGCGAAAACCATGAATACGATTCGCCTCCTCTACAAAAACCGCCGATCGCAAGATTCCGACAAGGGCGGACCGGACGGCAAGAGATTATTGAGCGCCGACGGCAAAACGTTGCGAACCGTGAAAGTTGGAACGAAAGGCGGATGGATCGTGATCCACATCGAGGAAAGGGAAAAAAACTAATGGTCCACCAAGTTGGGTTTGACAGGTTGGGTGCCACTGGCGTTGCCAGTGCTTGCCTCGATGCAACACTGGCAACGCCAGTGGCACCCAACGCTATTTCCCCCCTTCCGCCGTTGCCTTTTTACCTTCGATGAATTCGCGGTACTGCTCATCCAACTCGGCGTAATTCGCGCCGGTCAGCCGAGCAAGTGTGTCGTGGTCGTCGCGGCCGGTGTAGACCGTCAGCAGATAGGAGACCACCGCGTCGCGGTAACGGCCGCCGTCGTGGAAGATCAGGAAGTTGGTCAGGCCGGCCGCCTGGCTGTAGAGCGTGGCGATTTGAGGATCCTTCTGCAATTTATCCATGCCGTAGCCGACCAGTTCGTCCAACGGCACGTAAAAATTGTCGTGCAGCAATCGGTATCGGGCGGCATGAACGCGCTCGTCGTCGAATCCGCCCAGCACGTAGAAGCCGTCCTCCTCGCGGAGCGATTCCATGAACATGGCGATCCCCTCGACGATCCAGAAGTTCGCCTTTTGGGCCACGCCGGGCACAACCGGTCGCGACTCGTGGAACAACTGGTGCGTGGCCTCGTGATACAACGTGCGGTCGTCGCTTTCCGGGCCGGCGAAGAAGTACGCCCGGCGCGTCTGCTCGACGTACACGCCGGTGGAGATTCCGATTTTCGGCATCGCCGCCCGCAGGGAGCGGTTGTAGTCGTCGCGATCGCGGAAAAGGACGACGTTGTGGCGCGGCGCGGCGACGGCGCCCGGTCTGTACCGGCCGTCGAACAGCGCCACCACGTCGGCCTGCGAGGCGTGGTAGCGAATGAAGAGTTGCTGCCAAAGGCGATGCAGCCGTTCGAGCTTCACACCCAGCGCCACGGCCGCCTCGATGCCGTGGTTCGTGCGGATCGTGTAATGCTCGGTCTCCACGTCCCAGCCGAAGCGGATGTCGCGGCGCCGCTCGGCGTCCTCGGCGGCGGATATCCATCGGCCGCCGGCGTAACGTTCGCCTCCTTCATATCTGCGGAGCCGGGCCTTGGGCATCCAGCCGAACTTATCGCTCCAGACGTTCCCCGCGCGCAGCTTTCTCACTTCATAAATCGTGCGCCACCGACCGCCGTACTTCTGGTAGCCGAACAATCGGCGGACGGGCTCGTAATCGGGGTTCGCCTGGATCGCCGCCAGGGCCAACTCGAAGGCCAGTCCCGCGCGGCCGGTGCGGACCGCGCGACGGGCCAGCTCGTAGAACGAGGCGGCGTGACTGCGCCGCAAACGCCACAATCGAGAGTCCCACTCCGCGACTTTAGGCGGCGCCTCGGCCGGCAATTCCGGCGGTCCGACCTCGTCCGGCAACACCGGCACGTAGAGCTTGTGCGGATCGTTGGGGCCGAGAACCCGCCGGGTTTTCCGCGCCTCTTCGGCCAGGGAGTTCTCGTCGCACCACACGGCCAATTGCTCGATTTCGGCGGCGTATTTCGCTCTCAGATCGAGCGCCGCACGCAACGTCTCGTCTCCCGAGGCGGACCGCGACGTGGCGGGCGCGACCAACACCAGGCAGACTACGCCCGTCAACAACCTGTTTCGTGCTTGATCCATCTCTTCATTGTACCATGCCGATCGGAATGGTGCTTTTAGCGGCCGCGCTCCCGGCGTGGGCGCCGGGGCTAAACAATGTTTAGCCGCCTGTTGAAAAAGGGTGCCACTGCTGGCTTGTCCAGCAGTGCATGGGGAAAACTCCCGGGAAAACACTGCTGGACAAGCCAGCAGTGGCACCCAAACTCCCATATCCGACTTTTTCAACGGGCCGTTAGCCGCGTCTACGCGGCGTCGAGTGGTTCGATTCCTGCATGAAAGCGTTATTGCCACCGCCGGAGGGCTATTGCCGCAGGCGTTCCGGGCGGGTCGAATCTTCCATGCTGTCGATATAGCGGCGGAGCCGTTCCAACTCATCGGTCACGTGGCGGAGTTTGAGCATGTTTTCCACCCGCTTGACCAGCCCGAGTTTGTCGACCGGCTTGCTGAGAAAGTCGTCGCAGCCGGCGGCCACTGCCCGCTCGATGTCGCCCAATTCGTTCAGAGCGGTAACCATCAGAATCATCACCTGCCGGGCGTTGGGGTCCTGCTTCAGCGTCTTGCAGACCTCGAAGCCGCTGAGTTTCGGCATCATAATGTCCAGCAGGATCAGATCGGGCTGGAACTGGGCCGCCTTGGCCAGCGTTTCGCGGCCGTCGTAGGCCACGGCGATCTCGCAGTCCACGCCGTCCAGATAGGCTTCCAACAACTCGACGTTGGTGAGATTGTCGTCGGCGATGAGTATTTTGCTTTTGGGCATGACGGTTTTCTTAAAGCACAAAGCCGCGCTTTGGTGGTCGCGCCCGCGGCGCGATAAAAAAAGTACCGGAGGTGGGACTTGAACCCACACAGCCCGAAGGCCACTGGATTTTGAATCCAGCGCGTCTGCCATTCCGCCACTCCGGCTAATGCGTTACGCTCCAACAGTTTGGGGCAAATTCTTGTCGCTGTCAAGTGCCAAGTTCTCCTCCGCGCGCAACCGATGCACAAGAATGGGTGCGGCCGTTGCCGTCAAACCACCCTTGGACATTCCCTTTAACATCGGCAGCATGTGGGAAAAGGTCCAGGCGATGTTCCGCGCCCCCCTAATGGACTTGCCTTCGGTAACACATTTCTAACGCAGAATTGACCGAAGATTCATTGTGCGCTCATCAAACGCTCACTTGCTTTTCCGATAATCCGAGCGTCCTGGAGATCACTTTCAATCTCTGGGGTCATCCCGGATCGGGCGATCGACACGTTCATAACTGAACAACGAGTACGGTCGAGAAATGCGGAAGGAGTCGGCTATGCGAGTATCTGGCCCACGAATTGGCGGTCGAAAGACCAATCGGCTTCCATGCGGTTTTTCGCTGATCGAGTTGCTGGTGGTCATTTCGATCGCCGGCCTGCTGATGGCCATGTTGTTTCCGGCGCTGAACGCCGCCAGGGAGTCCAGCCGCCAGATGGCCTGTGCGGCCAATCTGCGGCAATTCGGCATCGGCATGGCGGCTCGCGCCCAACGCAACCAATCGCTCTGCTCGGGGGCTTTCGACTGGCAGCGCGACGGCTGCGTCACCGAGATGGGGTGGGTGGCCGATCTGGTGAACATGGGAACTCCGGTCGGAAAGATGCTGTGTCCCTCCAACCCGTGCCAGATCAGCAGCACCTACAACGACTTGCTCTATCTGAACGCCTCGTTGTTCGATGACTGCGTGGATCGGCTGGGTAGTCCGTCGAGCACGGAGCCTGACGGGACAATCGTGCGAAATCCCTGCCGGGCCATCGTCGAACTTGGCTTGGCGCCAGGCAGCGAGCAGCGACGCTTGCTCGTCGAGCGGCAAGTATTCGACAAACATTTCAATACAAACTACACCACAAGTTGGTGGCTGGTTCGATCGGGAGTAATGTTGGACGCCGACGGCAATTTGAAGAGCGATAAGGCGGGTTGCACGCCGTCGCTCCTGTCTCGCCACTCGACCATTGGGCCATTGACGCAGGCACGGGCCGACACGGCGAATTGCTCCAACAGTTTTATCCCTTTGTTGGGCTGTGGCGCGGCGTCCGAACTGCTAATGATGCCAATGGGGACAAACCCGTCAGGCACTTTCACGGCAAAATGCACGACGGCCGGGCCGGTGACGAATCCCGGCATGACAACCCCCGGCTTTGCCGCCGGAACTCCCCGTGAAGGACCGAGCGGTTGGTTCGCGGGCTGGAAAGCCACGCTTCAGGACTATCGTAATTTCGGTCCAGTGCATCGCGGCTCATGCAATCTGTTGTTTGCCGACGGCAGCGTTCGTTCCGTCACCGACGCCAACCACGACGGCCTGCTGAACAACGGTTTTCAACCTACCGTCGACAACGGCTTCGACGACGGCAAGATCGAATTGCCGCCAGACGAGGTATTGAGCAAGTGGAGATTTAGGTAAACAAAATGCCGCGAATGCGGCATGGCGATTATTGGACAGTAAGAAAAGAAAGGAGGTGACGCCAAACAAAGATGCCATAACAAATACGCAAACGCCGTTCCGGGTGGCGCATGTCGCCGGACCATGAACCGACGCGAGCCGACACCCCATGTATTGTCCCCGGGCTTTCCACAACGCATGTTCAAGGGAAAGCCAATTTGTCGCATTGTAAGCGAAAACCATTTTCAGAGTCCAAAACACAATCAATAGGGAGACGTTTGAGATGAACCGTTCAATCAAACAGCACGGTTTTACGCTCGTGGAGTTGCTCGTGGTAATTACGATCATCGGAATCCTGGTTTCCATGCTGATGCCGGCGTTGTCGCGTGCCCGCGAGGCTGCGCGCAACGCATACTGCAAGAATAACTTGCGGCAGTGTTACATCGGCATGAGCATCTTCGCCGACAAGGATCCGCAGCAGCGCTATTGCTCGGGCGCTTATGATTTCCGTCGGGACGGCTGCCCCGACACCTGGGGCTGGGTTGCCGACATGGTAAACACCGGTGCCGGAAGTCCGGGCGAGATGCTCTGCCCCACGAACCCGATCAAGTATCAGGAGAAGTGGAACGACATGATCGGGGCCGATACGACCAACGGCAAGGACGGGGCCTCGGTCCATCGGCTGGCGTGCGGAGTGTGCAACTACGGCGGGTCGAGCTTCGGCGGCACTGCGATCAACACGGCCGAACGCGCCGACTTTATCACCCGTTCCTTGCTCGAAAAAGGTTACAACACCAATTACGCCGCCAGTTGGTTCCTGGTGCGCGGCGGCGTGAAGTTCGAGCCTGGTGCAACGCCCCTGTCTTCCAAGATCGAGAGTGGCAGCTACAGCTTCAAGGGTCTCAAGATGACGCTTGGCCCACTCACCCGCAGAGTGACCGACAACTCGCTGATTTCCTCCTCGGTGATTCCATTGTTGGGCGACGCCGCGCCAGGCGATCCCGACGAGGCTCTCCTCGTCCTTGACCTGAAACGGTCGCCGGCCACCGCACCCGCCGGTTTCTCCGACGACGGTCTGGAACAGGTTTACGCCGCTGCCGGCGACCGACTGTGCGAGTCGTTCTGCGACGGTCCGGCCCAGTACGACGTTACCGTGCCCAGGCTCGCGCTTATGCCGAAGACGGGAGTGCCGCTGGAGGCCCAGATGACTGCCGAATCCTCGCCGACCGGCATCGGCGACCCCGTGATCGGCAGCAATTACTGGCTACAGGATACCCGCGACTTCTACTGTCTGCACGGTGGAGGTAGAAAGCTGAGTTGCAATATCCTCATGGCCGACGGCAGCGTCAAGGAGTTCGCCGATCTCAACGGCGACCGCTACCTGAATCCCGGCTTCCTCAAGGGCGTAACATTGACCAATGAGGAGGCCAAAACCATCGGCTATCGGGACGGCACCGTGGATTTGCCGCCGCACGAGTGCTTCAGCGGCATGTTCCTCAGTGGCGATGTGTTTAAGCGGGCGGCATTCGAGTAACCGTTCGCCGCAGTCGCCACTTGCTCCGGGTGAATACACCCGGGGCAAGTGGTTTTTTGCCTTCAATCCGGCCCGCCGTGTATTCACGGTGGGCTAAATAAATGATTCCAAAACACGCCGTTGGATCAGGTGAACGCGGAGCAATACTCATGTCCATGATCGAAGAAATGGAAAACGCATCGCGGACAGTCTTGTGTTGCCCGCAATGCCACGAGGAAAACCTCCCCCAGTGGAGTTACTGCGCCAAGTGTGGGACGGCCCTGTGGGAACCGTGCCTCGGTTGCGGCGAACCCTGCGCGACGGGTGAGAACTATTGCGGTGCTTGCGGGATATGTCTGAGCGACGTTGCAGCCGAACAGATTGAACGGTTGGAAACGGATTTCCGCGAGGCAACGGATATGGTTTCGGCCTTTCAGTTCGAGGAAGCCATCGCTTTGCTGACGCGCATCAGCGAAAAAGATCACCCTCGCCTGGACAAGTACGCCGCTCGGGCAAGAGAACTCATCGGCCCGTTGGCCACCCAGCGCCAACGGCAGCGGGCCACGGCTGACGAAGCGTGTCAACGTGCCCGGCAATGTCTTGCGGCTTTCGACTACGACGGCGCCGCTGAGTTCATCGAAAATGTGCCGCTGCCACTGCAAAACGACGACATGCGGGAACTACGGAGCCGGATCGCGGAGCAACGACGGGAGATCAACACGCTCACCGAAGAGTTGCGCCACGCCGTGCGTCGGAAACGCCTGCTCGAACTGCCGCCTCGGATCGAACGGTTGTTGGTCTTGAAGCCCGATCACGCTTTCGCCAAGAGTCTGGCCGGGCAAGTGCAAAAGCAGTTCGTCGCCGCCGCAAAGAGGATGCTGGCCGAGCATCGCTACGATCAGGCATTGCACCTCTTGGACCGGATTTCCGTTCTGGCGGATGCAACGGACTTCCAGCAACTTCGCCGACAAACGGCGGAATTGGCATGGTTGGATTGGGATTTGCGCAACGCTCCCATGGTCGATGATACGCTGGTGGCCGTCGCCAAGCGGCTGCGGCGATTAGCGCCCGATGATGCCCGAGCCGTCCGGCTGTGCGACGAGCTACAGCGCCGCGCTCGGCTTGCGAAGGGCGGACAGCGGCAGGAACCGCTACCGTGGGCTCGCCCGCCGGAACAGACGCCCTTGGGCGTCCCCGTCCAGTGGCTTACCGGCTTCCGGCGAGTGACTTGCGCCGAGGCATTGGACCAATCCGACCTGCTGCGATACCCCGGCCGATTTGCAATAGCCTGTGGACTGGCCTTGTCCGGCATTAAGCAGGCCGCGGTGCGGATCAATCTTCTGTCTTCCCAGCAGCAGGGTGTGCTGCGCCGGATTACACATCTGATGCGACCTCAGAGCGCGCGGTCCGCTTGGGGGATCGATCTCGGCTCCAGCGGCTTGAAGGCGGTCAAGCTGGACTGGAACGAAGCGAAGCGGCAGGCGGTCGTCGAAGCCGTGACATTCATCGAACACGCCAAACCACTCAGCCACGCCGCCAATGAAGCCGAGGAGACGAAACTGGTCGCTGAGACGCTCAAGACATTTCTGGACGCCCAGGAGATGAAGGCCGAGCAAGTGTGCGTGGGCTTGCCGGGACGAATGACGATAAGCCGTCAGATCGAGGCGCCGCCGGTTGACTCCGCCAAGGCAGCAAAGTTGGTCCAGTTCGAGGCAGCCCACCAGTTCCCTTTCCCGTTGGAACAACTGGCCTGGGATTTCCAGCTTTTCGATGATGCCGCCGATCTGGATTGCGAGGCGGAAACATCGGGCGAGAAGGGTCGCCGAGCGCTGTTGATCGCGGCAAGACGGACTACGACGGAACGCTTTTTGGACGTATTTCAACGGCTGAACATGCGAGTTGACGTGTTGCAGACGGATTTCGTCGCCCTGCACAACTTTCTCGCCTACGACTATTTCGCCGCTCCCGGCAATTCGCCATCGGGCAAAGCGTACCCCGTGGTGGCCGCCTTGGACGTCGGCTGCGAAGTCACGAACATCGTTGTCAGTACGCCGCACTCTCTGTGGTTTCGTAGCTGCGGCGTGGCGGGCCACAGTTTCACTCGCGCCCTGGTGAAGGAGTTCAATCTCAGCACAGTCCAGGCCGAGCAACGAAAGCGAGCGCCAGAATCGGCGGAACGCCTCAGCGATCTCTACGAGGCGCTATCGCCCGTGTTCGACGATCTGCTGGAAGAATTGCAGCGGTCACTGTCTGCTTATGCCGAGGCACGTCCCGATCACCCCGTTCAGCAAGTCGTTGTGCTCGGCGGCGGGTTTTCCCTGCACGGAATGTTTCGGTACTTGCGCTGCGGGCGGTGAACGAGAAGAATCGGCAACAGTGTGCCACTGCTTCGCAGAAGCAGTGCCGAGCGTAACCCATTGCCCCAACACTGCTTGTTCCAAGCAGTGGCACACCGTGGTGAGAAATGCGGGCTGGATACTCGCTACCTGAGAGCATCGAGCGGCCTAAGCCGCATGGCCGAAAGCGCCGGCAGTAGTCCGCCGAGCAGGCCCATCGATAGGCTGAGCAATATGCCGGTGGCGATGATTTCGGCGTCTACCGCCAATTGCAGGACGATGAACTTGCCGCCTCCGTGTCCGCCGACCACGCTGCTGGCCGTCCAGCCGTCGCTGAGCGAACCGATCGCGCAGCCGAGCAATCCGCCGACCAGCGCGATCAGCAGCGACTCGAGCAGGAACGAGACGAGGATTTGCCGGCGGTTGAAGCCAAGCAGCCGCAGCACGCCGATGTCGCCCACCCGCTGGCTGACGGCGGCGAACATCGTGTTCATCACGCCGAAGATTCCGCCGATCGACATCACTATCGCCAGAAAACCGATGGCGTAGGAGAACTGGGCGCTCGTTTCGGAAAGGTCCTTGTAGAAATCGAGTTCCACTTTTGGATTGAGCGCGGCTTTTTCGTAGCCTTCGGCGAGAAACGTTTTCAGGCGTTTGGCGGCCTCGGCGTCTTTGGCGCGGAGCACCAGCGTGGTGTAGTTTTCCTTGCCGAACACCGCGGCGGCCAAGGATCGCTTGGCCCAGATTTCGGAATTGAAGATCGAACCGGCCGAGTCGAGCACGCCCACGACGATCCACGTCCGGTTGCCGAGCGTGAAGGTGTCGCCGACGTCGAGGCGGTCGGGGTTCTTGGCCGCGGCAAGCTGTTGGGGAGTACGGTCGCGGGCCAACTCGCCGGCGATTCCTTCGCCGAGCACCGCCTGGATCATCGGCGCGGGGGTGTCGCCGTCGGCCGGCGCTTCCTGTACGCCCGCCTCGGAGAACCAACTTCCGCCGGGCAACAATTCAAGGTCGTGGATCCAAGCAGTCAGTCGAGGATCCTCGATCCCGCGGAGTTGGAGGATGCGGCGTTTCGGCCGCCCGCCGGAAGGGGTCGGCGCCGATTGAATGGCCACCATGAATGCTTCGCGGCTGGCCAACGGCCGGCCTTCGGCCCGGGCGACTTCGGGCAGGTTCTCGATCTCCGAGAGGTCGACGATCGGAAGGTTGCTGATCGCCTCGTTGGTCGCGCCGTCGGAGAGCACGAGCACGTTGTCCGGCCGGCCGGTCCCTTCGGTCATTTTTTTCATGCCGCCGACGAAGGCCATCATTACCGTCAGCAGGGCAATCACGGCGGTGAAGGCCAGCGCGGTCATCAGCGTGGTCTTCCAGCGGACCGTCAGGTTGCGCAGGTTGTAGCTCAGCGGGATTTTTCCAATCCCCCAGAGCAGCAGCATCAGCGCGACGGCGACGGCTAAAAGTTCCAGGATCATTAGCAAAAGCGTGATGAATGGAGCTGACGTTAACAGCCCGTTGAAAAAGGGTGCCACTGCTGGCTTGTCCAGCAGTGCATGGGGGAAACACCCGGAAAAACACTGCTGGACAAGCCAGCAGTGGCACCCAAACTCCCAAATCCGACTTTTTCAACGGGCTGTTAACCGGCGGCTACGGACACGTTTTCCAGCACAATCGGGGGCAACTCCCCCTTTCCCAGCACTTGTTTGGCGTCGAGAATCTCAATGCCCACCAATGTTTCGTTGAAACCGATGTTCAGGGCGATCTCTTCGTTCAGCCTGACCGTGCGGCATTCTTGCTCGCCATCGATCAAGCGGATGTAAAGTGCGTCGACTTCGGGATCGTAGCTTATTTTCATTGCACTTCTCGCTAGAAATAGAATTATACCATTATGCCACCTTCGAGAACACTTCGGCCACTTTCACGCTTCTGGCCGTCCAGGCGGGCAAGAAGCTGCCCAGCAGCGCGGCCAGCCCTCCAATGGCCGGTCCCCACCAGAACGCATCGGCCGGAACCATGAACCGGTCGAAGAACCCGATGGGAAATGGGATTCCGCCCATCCCCCAGTTGATTATGCCGTAGCTGAGCACGGCGCTGGCCAGTCCCGCGCCGGTGCCCAACAAAAGCGATTCACCCAACACCAGGACCATGATCTGATAGGGCCGAAAGCCGAGCACCTTCAACACCGCTAGTTCCAGCCGCCGTTCACGCACGCTGATGCTGATGGCATTTGCGATCACCAGCAGGATCGTCGCCAGACAGGCGGGAGCCAGCATCCAACGCATGGCCCAGATCAGGTCGCGGAACATCTCCAACATCGAGGCCAGCCCGGAGGCCATCGTTTCGCAGCGGACGGCCGGGTTGCTCAACTCGGGCGAATTCTCGATCTGCGACGCCAGACGGGTGAACGCCGCCGAGTCGGCGACCTTCAGCACCATCAGGTTCAAGCTCCGGTCGGCCAATGGATGTTTTTGTCCGCTGTGGCGTCCAGGGTAGGCGTCCAACTCGTTGTTGTAGTATTCGCGGTTGAAGGCGGCCATGGTGTCGTATCGGCCGGGCGGAAACGCGGCGACGATCTCGAACTCCAGATCGAGGCCCTTGGTGATCGAGACGCCCGTCAACTTGAACCGCTCACCGATCCGCTTGTTCGTGGTTTTCAGATGGTTTTGGCCGACGATAATTCCCCGCGGAGTGTCCTTCAGTTTGGCTACGTCGGCGAGCACTTGGGCTTCTTGGGCGTCGGGCAACGATTCCAGCCCATCCATCATCGTGGCGAACTTGCCTTCCTTCAGCGCGGCGATCTTGTCCGGATCGCAGGCGATGGCGAATATCATGTTCTTGCTCGATGGATTCTCGGGGTCGAGCGTGCCGATGTAGAATTGCCAGGTCATCGAATCCAGCGGCTTCACGTCGCCGGGGTTCCGCGCGGCCCCGCGACCGAGGACTTCGGCGTAACTGAGCGGCATGTGGCTGGGCGCGGACCACCGCTCCGTCACCATTGCCTGGAAATTCTCGCTCTTCTCGGTCGTCACGATGCTCAGCAGCCAAAGGATCGACCAGACCATGGTGACCACGAACACCAGGACGATCGTTACCAGCGAAGTAAGCGACGACCGCAGCGGGTTGCGGCCGATGTTGCGGAAGATCAGCTTGAGGTATTTCATGGGGAAATGACGAATGTCGAAATCAAAATGACGAATGAATGACGAATGTCGAAAACTAAATGTCGAATGAATGTCGAATGACGAATGTCGAATGTCGAAGAAATGTCGAAATTACAATGACGAAGCCCCAAGCCGCCGGGCGTCTGTTGTTCGACATTTTGTTTTCGACATTCGTCATTCATTCGACATTCGACATTCGTCATTCATTCGTCATTTGTGTGAGTGTTTTTTCATTCACGGTCGGTCTGCTCCACCAGCAGCCCCTTGTCGAGGTGCATCAGGCGATTGGCCCGTTCGGCGGCGCGTGGGTCGTGAGTGACCAGGAGGATCGTTTTTCCCAGCGTTTGGCGCAGCTCGCAAAGCAAGTCGAGGATTTCCTTGGCGGAGTGGGCGTCGAGGTCGCCGGTCGGCTCGTCGGCGACGATCAAGGTCGGGTCGGTGACGATGGCCCGGGCGATCCCCACCCGCTGCTGTTCGCCGCCGGAGAGTTGGCCGGGGCGATGGCGGACACGGTCGGACAGGCCCACCAGTTCCAACGCGGTTGTCACCTGCTGTCTCCGCTGGGCCGCCGACAGGGACAGAAGCAATAGCGGCAACTCCACGTTCTCGTAGGCGGTCAGTACCGGCAGGAGGTGGTAAAACTGAAAAATGAAGCCGATGTTCCGGGTGCGCCAGCCGGCCAGTTCCCCCTCCGACATCGAGGAAATCAACCGGTCGCCGACCCGAACCTCGCCCTGGCTGGGCTTGTCCAGTCCGGCGATCAGGTTCAGCAGGGTCGTTTTTCCAGAGCCGCTGGGGCCCATCAGACCGAGAAATTCCCCTTCCGTCACTTCCAGCGTCACACCGTTGAGCACGTCCAGCCGCTCGCTGCCGCGACGGAAGAACTTGTGGACTCCGTGTACGCGAACGATCGGATCGTTATTGGTTATGTTGTCCATTTGGGTTCGGGATTCGGGATTCGGGGCTCGGGATTGGGGATTCGGGGCTGAGAACATTTTTTCCCGAACCCCGAATCCCGATCCCCAAATCCCGAACATTCTATTCCTTTAAGAACGACACCAGCACCCCCATGTCCGGCTTGAGATAAACGCCTTCTTCCTCCGTGGGTACTTTCACCTTCACGCGGACCGGGATCGCGGCCTTGCCTCGATCGGCGGTCGGCATCAGCCGCGACACGTAGCCCTCATAAACGCGGTCGGGGTAGGCGTCCGCCCGGACTTTGCACTTCTGGCCCTTGAAGACTTTGCTGATCTCGCGTTCCAATATCTTCAGTTCCACCTCGAGGTCGGACAGATCGGCCATTTCGCAGAGGCTGTAGAAACCCTGCATGGCGATCGGATTGACGAGACTCCCCTCCTCGGCGTTCTTTGTCAGGATCGTGCCGGAGACCGGCGCGCGAATGATGCAATTGTCCAACCGCCATTGGGCCTTCGCCAATTCGGCCTCGGCCTGGAGGACTTGCGCCCGGGCGATATTGATCCGCTCGATCCGCGGGCCTTTTTCCATGAGTTCGAGCGCCAATTGCAGCCGCTGCACGCGACGTTCCATGGCCTTGAATCTGCTCAACGCCAGATCGAACTGCTCTTGCGAGAGGACCCGTTTTTTCAGCAGTTCGGCGGCGCGTTCATGGTCGGCCTTCAACTGCACGAGTTGCACCTGTGCCTCTGCCAACTCGGCCCTGGCCTGTTCGATTTCCTCGGGTCGAAACCCCCGCTCCAATTCGGCGAGTTGATGTTTGGCCGCTTCCAGGATGGCCTTGGCCCGGTCCCGGTCGGCGCGATACTCGGTGTCCTCCAACTCGGCCAGTATGTCCCCTTTCTTCACCCTTTGCGACTCAATGATCCGCATCTTGACCACCATCCCGCCGACCTTGGGGCTGACGAGAATTTGGTGGGCGGGGATGATGTGCCCCTTCGCCTCCAGGGCAAAGTTGCCCGAGGAGGCCGTCGCCTCGGACGGTCCCCGCGCGGGCGGGGCGTTCGGCTGGGCTTGCTCAACTTGCTCCGGCGCGGGTGTCATACGCTCGACATACAACAAGTAGCCGAGCACGGCCGTGCTGCCGGCCAGCAGCAGACAGAAAATCCAGCCGACCCGTCCACCGGTCGATCCCCCCGAGCCGGCATGTTGCGGCAGGCGCAGCGATTGGACCCGTTGGCTCAGCTCATCGTCGCCGTTGTCCGGCGAAGGCACGGCCAAATGCGGCGTCGGGGAAGTGGAGTCTTCTTGTGTGTTCACGATATTCAGGATATCAGAATCGGAGGGAGTAGACTACGGGTGGTGTGCATTAAATGACCGCAACTTTGGGGGCCGATATATTCGGCCGTTTTTGTTCCATGCAAGAGTAAAAATATTTGGGCCGAAGGCCCTTTGTTCTCCCAGGCCAGGGCAACGCCCTGGTGAACGGGGACAAGGGAAACCCCCTTCCGGCCCAACGGGCCAACCGCTCTCTGCGGACGATAGGGGAACCGTTGGTCCGTTGGACCGATCGGAAACAAGCGTGTACCCAACCTCCACCAGGGCGTTGCCCTGGCCTGGGAGAACCGGTGCCCCTTCGGGGCAATAAATCTCGAGCGAAAGTAAAAACCGGATTGATAAATGGGTTGCCGCAACAAATGGCTTCCACTGGTAATCGAGCGTGGTAAAATTATCCTAATGGACAGCATCGTGAAAGAAGTGCGAGAAATTCGTGAGGCATACGCGAAGCAATTCGGGTATGACCTCAAGGCAATACATCGCGATCTGAAAGCGCAAGAGCAGGCGAGCGGCCGACAAGTCGTCTCCTTGCCGCCGCGACGCCCCAAGCCGGTCGAACAACGTGCCTCGCGCAATTCGTGAAGAGTGCGGGATAAAAGTGTAGGGTGGGACAAGCATAGTGCAGTCCCACCAGCTTGTTATCCGCCCCGTCGCCTTCTGAACGACCAAATTGTCAACACCGCGACTGCTGCGACGCCAAGTAGCATGAAATAGAGGAGCCAAGCGCTGTATGGGTCTGGTGGAGTCAACACCGCCGAGAAAATGCCGCAAATTATCAAGATGCCAAGAACGATTGTAAGTCGCTTAACCGTCATCATCTTATCCAGGAAACGTTTTAACATGACGGATGTTCCGTGTTCAGCATCGTAGGGTGCGTCCGCGACGCCCCGATATTCTTGTTTTTGGTGGGTCGCGGACGCACCCTACCGTGATTTCCCTTCACCTCTGCCCGAGAATCAGCCACAGCACGGCCATCCGCACCGCCACGCCGTTGGTCACTTGATCGAGGATCGCCGACTGGGGGCCGTCGGCTACTTCGGCCGCGACCTCCACGCCCCGGTTGATCGGGCCGGGGGCCAGGATCAAGACGTCCGATTTGGCCTTGGCCAGCCGCGCGCGGTCCATCGCGTACAGATGGGCGTATTCCCGCACCGAAGGGAACGGCCGGGTGTACTGCCGCTCGAACTGGATCCGCAGCAGGTTCAACACGTCCACTCGCGGGAGAATATCGTCCAGGCTGTATGAGTATTCGACTCCCAACTCGGCCCAGCGGGGCGAGACCAACGTCGAGGGACCGCAGACGATGATTTTTGCGCCGAGTTTTTTTAGTCCCCAAATGTTCGATCGGGCAGTGCGGCTGTGGGCGATGTCGCCGACCAGGGCCACCGTCAGGCCCTCGATGCGACCCTTGCGCCGGCGGATGGTCAGGATGTCCAGCAGCCCCTGGGTGGGATGTTCGTGCGGGCCGTCGCCGGCGTTTATCACGCTACAGCGGAGATTGTTGGCCAGCAGCAGCGGTGTGCCCGGCGTACGGTGACGCACCACCACGGCGTCGACGCCCATCGCCTCGATGTTCTTGGCCGTGTCGATGACGGTCTCGCCCTTCGACAGGCTGCTGGTCGAGGTAGAGAAATCCAGCGCCTCGGCCCCCAGCCGCCGCGCGGCCAGCGAAAAGCTGTTCCGCGTGCGGGTCGAATCCTCGAAGAACAGGTTCACGCAGGTCCGTCCGGTCAGCAGCGGAATCCTCCGCTCGCCGGCGTCCATTGCCTGCCTAAACACCTCGGCCTTATCGAGGATCAGGGTGATCTCCTCGGCCGAAAGCTCTTCCAACCCCAACAGGTGCCGCCGCTTCCAACTGCTAGGGACCGGCCCCAAATCTACCGTTGCAGTGGACATTGAAAGCTCCTGGCCGGGAATCAGGTCACATTAATTCTATTATATCCGACGGACGGAGGGGGTGGAAGATGCCCCAATGCCGCCGGATATTACGGCAGGTAGACATCCAGGAGAATGGTTCTGCCTTGGGCAGTTAGCCGCACGTTGCCCAAGGAGGCCGGCAACAAGGCGGTCCCGCCGCGCGGCAGGGGTGAGTCGGCCGGATCGCCTTCGATTCGGACCGCGCCCTCCAATACCGCGATGACGTGGCAGCGGCCGTCTCCTCCGACAGACAACCGGCAGTCGAAGTCCCAGCGGTCCAGGACGAATTTCTCGCAATCGACCAACCGGCTCACCTCCGGCCGATCGGTCGCCCGGGGGCGTTGCGGCTCTACCGGACCACGGTCGAAGTCGATCGCGTCGAGGCCCTGCTCGACGTGCAACGGGCGCGGCCGCCCATCGGTCCCCACGCGGTTCCAATCGAACAGCCGATAGGTGACGTCGCTCGATTGCTGGACCTCGACCACCATCAGGCCCGCGCCGAGGGCATGGACCGTGCCGGCGGGCAGCAGGACGCAGTCGCCCGGCGACGGCTCGAAGGAGTGCAGACAATCCCGGCAGTTGCCCCGGCTGATCGCGGCGGCCAGCGTTTCGCGGTCTACGCCACGTTTCAGACCGGCGTAGATCGTCCCTCCCGGGGCGGCCTCCAACACTACCCACGCTTCGGTCTTTCCCGACTCCGGCGGATCGAGCCGCGCGGCGCGGGCGTCGTCCAGGTGGACCTGGACCGAAAGGGGCGCGGCGGCGTCGAGAAACTTCAGCAACAGCGGAAAACCAGCAGCCCGTTGAAAAAGTCGGTTCCGGGAATTTCGGGTGCCACTGCTGGCTTGTCCAGCAGTGTTTTCCCCGGATTTTCCCCCTGCACTGCTGGACAAGCCAGCAGTGGCACCCTTTTCCAACAGGCTGTTAGGCAAAGGATGATGACGGCCGAGCAATTCACTACCCTGCTCACGGACGAGCCGGCCCAGGGTGGTTTCCGCCAGCGGTCCGAACTCGACAACGCTCTGGTCCGGCCCATGATCGACGATTTCCCAGCTTTCGGCCAATTTTTCGCCGGGCGGAACCTTCTTGCCGAGCGAAGCCGCCAGCCTTTGCCCCCCCCAGAGGTATTGCCGCGGAATCGGTCGGAATCGAAGTGGATAGAGTGGAACCATCGACGGACAGAGCTTGAAAAAGTGGAACGACGGAAAAAATTATTACAATGTGTATGGAGAGGGGCGAGTCCTCCCGGGTTTTGTTGCGGCGGGCCGCCTACGGTGTTAAACTTAATTGCTTTACACGAGAGCGCCAATGCCCAAACCGACTGAAGACGATCTGTTTCAAGAGAGCACGATGACCTTTGGGGAACACCTCGAAGAATTGCGGATATGTTTGTTCAGGGCGGTTATCGGACTGGCGATCGGTTTCATCGTCGGGCTTTTCATTGGCGGGCGTGTCGTTCAGTTCATCCAGCGGCCGCTCTCCCAGGCCCTGACCGCGTACTACCAGAAGGAGTCCGTTCAGCGCGTCCAGGGTGATTTACAGGAGTTGAAGAAATCAGGACGGCCTTTGCCCTGGACCGATCAGGAGATAGAACATCGAATTAAAGTGGAAAATCTGTTGGCCGAGGAGGTCTACATCGACTCGACCGACTTGCTCCTGCAACTGAAAAACGCCTATCCAAAACAGTTCGCCGACGTTCAACCGCCGTCGAAACCTAAAACGGCCGAAGACGGAGTTGGGCCAAAAGAGGCGGAGGACCGCGGGGAAAATCTCCTGCGGCTGTTTCTCTGGCGTCGTAGCGAGGACGACCCGCGGCTGCGAACCAAAAGCCTCAACGCCCAAGAGGCGTTTACCGTCTATCTCAAGGCGTCCTTGCTGGTTGGCGTTTTGCTGGCCAGCCCGTGGATATTTATTCAGATATGGCACTTCGTGGCGGCGGGGCTATATCCCCGCGAACGCCGCTACGTCCATATTTACTTGCCGTTCAGCCTCGGTCTGTTTCTGCTCGGGGTGTCTTTGGCGTTTTTCGTCGTCTTCAAGCCGGTGTTGGGCTTCTTGCTGACTTTCAACAGCAGTCTGGGTATCGACCCCGACCCGCGGATCAACGAGTGGCTCGGGTTCGTGATGATCTTGCCGATCGGTTTCGGGATCGGGTTCCAGTTGCCGCTGGTGATATTGTTCCTCGAGCGGATCGGCGTGTTCACGGTGCAGAATTATCTTTCGCAGTGGAAGATTGCGATCTTTGTGATTTTTGTACTATCGGCCATGCTCACTCCGCCCGACCCTTCCAGCATGACTTTGATGGCAATTCCATTGACTTTTCTCTATTTCGGCGGGGTTCTGCTATGCAAACTGTTGCCGCGCAAATCCAGCCCGTTCGGAGAGAGCGGCGATGGATGATGTTTAACCATACTCGACAGCGAGAACAACCGCGGATATAGGAGAATCGGACCATGATTTGCGTGATAGTCACGATTGAGGTTGCGGCCGGACGCCGCGACGACCTGCTGGCGTTGTTCCATGAGCTTGTTCCCAAGGTGCGAGCGGAAGATGGGTGCATCGAGTACTCGCCGATGATCGACGTTTCCAGCGGCCTGGAAGCCCAAAGCCTTCCGCAAGACAACTCGCTCGTCATACTCGAAAAGTGGGAGAGCATCGACGCGCTGAAGGCACATCTGAAAACCCTCCACATGGCCGAGTATTTCCGGCAGGCCGAGGACCTGCGGCTCAGCATGAACCTGAGAATCCTACAGCCGGCCTAACAGACCGTTGAAAAAGGATGCCACTGCTGGCTTGCCCAGCAGTGTGGGGAGAAACACCCGGGGAAACACTGCTGGACAAGCCAGCAGTGGCACCCAAACTCCCATATCCGACTTTTTCAACGGACTGCTAGCAGCCCCTGGATGTGCGCAATGAACACCTTGCTCCCACGCGGAGCATGGGAACAAGTGCCCGGATGCTCCGCGTCCGTGACGATCGAAGCGCCGGAACTGGAAGGCAGCTTGACGGGCGAGGGCAGCCCGCTAAATTGAGGAAATACTTTTCGCGTACGGTCGAGGAGAGCGGACATGTTGGTTGATGAAGCTTTGACGTTCAAGGAGTTTGTCATGCAGGAGCCGCTTCCGTTGGCGACCATTCATCGCGCGGTGCTGGAGTTTTTGCAGGGCTTGGACGACGCGGTCCTTTTCGGCGCGCAGGCGGTCAACGCCTACGTGGACGAGCCGCGGATGACGCAGGCCGTGGACATTGCCAGTCCGCGAGCCGCCGAGTTGGCCGAACAACTCCGTATTCATCTGAGCGACCGATTCAACGTCGCCATCCGCATGCGGAAAATCGGCAAAGGGCGGGGATACCGGTTGTACCAGCTTCAGAAGTCGGGGAACCGTCACCTGGTGGACATTCGGCCGCTTGCGTCAATGCCGCCGGCCCGGCGGATCGGAGAGGTGCTGGTGGTCGCGCCCGAGGAGTTGATCGCCGGCAAGCTCATCACCTATCGCCGCCGCCGCGGGACGCCGAAGTCGGGTACCGATTGGCGCGATCTGGCCGAATTGTTGCTGGTCTTTCCCGAATTAAAGACAAGTCGCGGTCCAGTCCGCGACCGTCTCGACGCGGCCGGAGCGACCACGGAGATTATCGCCGCATGGGAAGAGTTGGTCGTCCAGCGGATCGAGGCCCAAAAAGACGAAGACGAATTTTGATCCCAGCCACCGACATGAATGTGATTCAGGAATCTATTCGCTCTCCATCGCGCGTAGCTTGTAGATAAGTGCCCGGCGGCTGATGCCGAGCTTTTTGGCGGTCTGCGTGCGGTTGCCGCCGCACTCTTCGAGGGTGGCGAGAATGGTTGCCCGCTCTACCTGCGAGAGCCGGCCCGTCGGCGCCTCGTCCGATTCGCGGTCCGCGGCCAAAGCGGCCACCTTCGGCGGGAGGTGTTCGGGTAGAATCACGTCGCCGCGGCAGAGGAGACATGCACGTTGTATCGCGTTGCGCAGCTCGCGGACGTTGCCCGGCCAGAGATACGCTAACAAGCACTGCGTTGCCCGGGGCGAGAGCCGGACCGGACCGCCGGCGAATTCCACGGCGAACCGGCGAGCCAACGGAAGCACGTCTTCCGACCGGTCGTGGAGCGGCGGGACGATCAACTCGACGACGTTTATGCGGTAGTACAAGTCGTCGCGGAATTTACCGTCGCGGACCGCCTTGCCCAAGTCGCGGTTGGTGGCCGCCACCAGCCGTGTATCGACCTCCACGGCCGTATCGCTGCCGACGGCCGTGATCCGTCCCGATTCCAGTGCCCGGAGCAGCTTGGGTTGCAAGTGCAAGGGCAGCTCTCCGATCTCGTCGAGAAAGAGCGTTCCGCCGTCGGCCGCGCGAAATAATCCCTGCCGGGCTGTGTCGGCCCCGGTGAACGCCCCGCGCGTGTGGCCGAACAATTCGCTCTCGATCAGCGACTCGGGAAAGCCGGCGCAATTGGCCACCACCAGCGGGCCTTTCGACCGCGGACTCCAGCGGTGGATCAACTCGGCCACGACCTCTTTGCCCACGCCGCTGGGACCGAGGATCAGCACCGGGGCGGTCGACGGGGCGACCACGGCGGTCGTCTCCAGCACGTGCCGCATCGCCGCGCTTTGGCAGATGAACTCCGGCGGCAGATCGGGCACGGCCCTTTCCTTCGAGGACCGCTCGCCGGCCATTCCCACCGCGTCGACGATCGCCGCCTCCAACTCGTCGAGGTCCAACGGCTTGAGCAGGTAGTCGTCGGCGCCGCTCTTGATGGCCTCGACCGCCTGACGCAGCTCACCGTGGGCGGTAATCAGCAGCACCGGCAAGTCGCCGGCGATATTGCGAATCTCTCCCAGGGCGGTAATGCCGTCCATGCCCGGCAGCCGGATGTCCAGCAGCACCATGTCCGGCGCTGAGCGTCGGATTATCTCCAACGCCTCCTCGGCCGAACCGGCCTCGGCCGTGTTGAAATCGAGCGAACCGACGAAATCGCCCAACAGACGCCGCTGAGCCGCGTCGTCGTCGACCACCAGAATCGTGCGTTGCGTTTTGGTCATGAATCCATCCGAGTTTTACATTTCCTGGTTCCCACGCTCCGAGGCTGTGAACTTTTGTAGGGTGCGTGAAACGCACCACAACCGGTAGTGCATGGTGCGTTTCACGCACCCTACGGATTGTGGTCTTAACGACGCCAAATCGAAAAATTCACATCCTCTCCGCGTCGGTGGGTGGAGACGCCAGTGCTGGCGGCAAGAACACTGGCGAGACGCCAGTGCCACCCACAAATACAATTGCAATGAGATACTACGGTTCCTCCCGTTTTGTTGTGCCGGCGATATAGATTTCACCGTCGCCGAGCCGTATGGTTTCGATCCGCACTATCCGGCCGTCGTCCTCGCTGTCGGGCAACGAGAGCAAGGCCACCGGGTCGTCGCCGCCGCGGCGCCATTCCAGGTGGAGTTGCATTTTGCGGGCCATCTTGGAGATGCGGTCGAGCACTTTCCCCAACGGCACGGGCAGCAGGCCCACCCTGGCACGGACGATCCGCAGGGCAACCACGTTCGGCTCGGGGACGGAAGGGGCTATCGTCAGGCTCAATATGCTTCTCGTGCCATCTTGCTCGAAGCGGCAGGCAACGGTGATTCCGTTTTTGTCGATCGTCACACGGGGGTCGCGGATCGTCGCCGGCAGGGCGTTCGGATGGTTCTTCTCCAAATCGACCGCCAGCCAGCCGTTGATCTCCTCGGCGGTGACGAGCACTTCCCAATGCTCTTCCTTGTTGACGGCGCTTTCGAGCGCCGCGGCCTGGCGGAGCATCCGGTCGCTCCCCTTTTCCAGCTTTCCCTGGGGGATTTCCATTGCCTCGCGGTAAAATCCCGGCACGTGCCGCGCGGCGATGTAAAGCATCAACAGGGCCAGCAACGCCAGCACCACAAGGCAGCCGAGCAACAGCAGAGACACGCGAATTCTGTACGTCATGTCGACAATGGTCTACCGTTCGGGTGGGAACGGCCTGCGCGGACCGGCCTTCGACTTGGCCACCAAGGTTTGAAATTCAACGTTTGTTTGCAGGAGATCATCGAGCAGCGAGTCGTCTTCCGCCGCATCCAACGACTGGATGGCAACCAACCGTTGATCGGGCAACGTGACGACAACCGCCTGGCCTGAATCCGCACACTCAACCAGAGTCGCCTGAAGGTCCGTCTCCAGCCGACTCAGGGGGATAGTCTTGATGTCCATGAAACTCCGCTCCTTTCACAATCAGCTTGTTACCGACCTTGCGCCCCACCACCACCAACACCACCTCCGTCTCTTCTACATTATACAGCACTCGCAGGTCGCCTACACGTAATTCATATTCCGCAAATGGATTCGGTCGGAGCTTCTTGACGGCCTTGGTTGGCGTTGTCGGTTGATGGACGAGACGGGCTTGAATCGCCGCTTCCAGCAACCGTTGCTGGCGTGCAGGCAAGGACCGCCATTGGAACTCAGCGTCCGCTGTGATGCTGATATGATATGCCATAAGGATCACCGCAAAGGCCAATAGTATACGAAATTACAAGCCGTTACTCAAGCTCCCCGTTTCCAATTGTTTCGGAGTCCCGCCTATATAAACCGCAGCAGGGCGTATTTCTTTTTGCCCGCGCGGAGGATCATGGTCGTTTCGCCGGCCAGATGGTTCTGGTCGAGGTTGGTTTCGATCCCTTCGACGCGGCGATTGTTTACGTACGCCCCGCCTTGGGTGATGATCCGTCTGGCCTCGCTCTTGTTCTTACACAAGCCGGAAAGGACCAGGGCGTCGATAATCGACAGTCCGCCGTCAAGTTTTGCGCGGGGTAGCTCCTTGCTCGGCACGTCGGCGAAGATGCCGGCAAGTTGGGCGTCGTCCAACTCGCAAATTTCGGCGCCGAAGAAGACCTCGGTGGCCCGCTCGGCCGCGCGTAGCCCGTCCTCGCCATGCACCAGGCGGGTCAGCTCGACGGCCAGCCGGCGCTGGGCCACGCGCCGCCCCGGATCGGACTGGTGCTCGGCCAGCAGCGAGTCGATTTCTTCCTGCCCGAGGTCGGTGAAGAAGCGCAGACAGCGGCCCACGTCGGCGTCGTCCAGGTTGATCCAGTATTGATGGAACTGGTATGGACTGGTCCGTTCGGCCGAGAGCCAGATGGCGCCGGACTCGGTTTTTCCCATCTTGGTCCCGTCGCTACGGGTCAGCAACGGGCAAGTGCAACCGTAAAGCTGCACGCCGGAGAGCCGCCGGGCCAGATCGATTCCGGCGGTTATGTTGCCCCACTGGTCGCTCCCGCCGACTTGCAACTCGCACCCGAAACGCTCGTACAAATGGACGAAATCGTAGGCCTGCATAAGCATGTAGCTGAACTCCGTGTAACTTAATCCCACGTCGTCGCGTTCCAGCCGGCCGCGGACTGAATCCTTCGCCAACATAACGTTGACGGGCACGTGCTTGCCGATGTCGCGGAGGAATTCGAGATAGCCGAAGCGTCCCAGCCACTCGTAGTTGTTCACGAGGACGGCGGAGTTTGGGCCGCAATCGAAGTCGAGGAACCGCCGTAATTGGGGTTCCATGCCGTCGATGTTGGCTTGCAGGGCGTCGAGCGAGAGGAGATTGCGTTCCTCGCTCTTTCCGCTGGGGTCGCCGATCATTCCGGTGGCCCCGCCCACCACGGCGATCGGCCGGTGACCGGCCTGCTGGAACCGCCGCAGGATCATCAGCGCCATCAGGTGCCCCACGTGCAGGCTGTCGGCCGTGGGGTCGAATCCGGCGTAGACGGTCCGCTGCTTTTCCATCAACAGCCGCGGCAGATTCGCGTCGTCGGTGCTTTGGTTGATCAGTCCACGCCAGGAGAGTTCGCCGACGATGTCGGCGAGGGGAGAGGGGAGAGGGTGAACTGTCGGGCGTCATTGGGGAATCTTTCTTTTTAATGAGTTCACAAGACCACTGATCAGCCGGGCGATCTCGGTCGTCATCCGTACCAATCCGTCGCTGTGGTTGGAATCGATGTATCGGAGCCGCTCCGCGATGAGCACCTGAGTCTCCACTTCCTTGACGGAACCGTAAGCCATACCAAGAAAATGCACATAGTCGCGAGTTGTGTTTCGTCCATTCCCCTCTGCAATGTTCGATGGGATGGAGATGGCTGCGCGGCGAATCTGGCTTGTTAACCCATAGATTTCTTCTCTCGGAAATACCTTTGTAGTGCGATAAATCGTTTCCACCAAATCCATGGCCTTCTGCCAGACAATCAACTCGCGATAGTCCTTAACAGGCATGATTGTATCCTTTTCGGCTTGGTTTGCGACAGCGTACTCTCCCCTCTGCTCTCTCCCCTCACCCCTTTTCACTCTCCCCTCTCCCCTCTCCCCTCTCCCCTCACCTCCACATATCCCCGTCGGCAAACGGATGCGACGGGCCGGCGAGCTTCGGCTTCGGCAACGCCCTAAGCGAGTGCTCGGCCAAGCGTTGGTCCTCCTTGGTGGTGATCTTGATGTTGATCGGCGAGCCGTGTACGACGGTCACCGGATGGCCGATCCGCTCGACAAGTTGCGAGTCGTCGGTGGCCTGAAAGCCGTCGCGCTTGGCATAAGCCTTGATCAGCAATTCGCGGCGGAATACCTGCGGCGTCTGGGCCTCCCACAGCCCTTCCCGCGAGACGGTTTCCTCGATCTTCCGGTCGGGGCCGACCCGTTTGAGCGTGCCGGCAACGGGCACGGCCAGAATCGCCGCGCCGGTCTTTTCGGCGGCGGCGAAAACCGCGTCGATCCAGGCGTCGGCCAGAGCCGGCCGGGCGGCGTCGTGGACGCAGACGAACTCGGCTTGCGGTTTCAGATGCCCCAAGGCGGCCTGGATCGAGTCGGCCCGTTCAGCGCCGCCGTCGACCACTTCAATCTCCAGAAAGGCGATATTCGCGCCGAACTTGAAAAAGAACTGCTCGCGGTCCTCCGGCGCGATCACCAGGATCGTCTGCACCACGTCATCGCGGTCGAGGAACCGCTCGGCCGAATGGAGCCAGAGGGCCTTGTTGGCCAGCGGGGCGAACGGCTTCTTGTAACTCTTATCGTGGAACCGGCTGCCGCGACCGGCGGCGGGCAATATCACGGCGAAATGGGACATCTGCATCTCCATTAGAATGGCTTATCATTGTCCCGTTTAACGGCCGTGCGTCAAGCCAAACCGAAACACGCCGGGGCACGACCCAGCCTACCGTGTACCCACATCGACCGCTCCACCCCCATAAGTATTGTCTTCTTGACATTTCGCCCGAAGCCGCATAGCTTTGAGGTTTTGTTCGTGTCCAAATTTGTCCACCCTTCAGCGCTGCAGGGGACAATCCACACGACCTTGGTATCTGGAAATGAATAACGTGTGCAATTCCGTAGGACGGATTTCCCGATCCGTCCCCAAAAACTGGACGGATTAGGAAATCCGTCCTACGTGCGTCATTCTTAATCGTCCGTGGCCGCGGCCAACCCGGCCGGCACGAGCGAGCTTCACAAAGGAAGGGCTGGATGCTCGATAGTTTGGACTACCAAGCAGTTGGCTTGATCTCGGGGTTGGAGGTGCATCAGCAGCTTCTGACCAAGGAAAAGCTGTTCTGCCGTTGTCCCGCGGGGCTGTACACGGAGACCCACGACGGCGAAGTGCTCCGTCACATGCGGCCGACCCTTTCTGAACTGGGGGAATACGACGGCACGGCCCTGATGGAGTTCAAGACGAAGAAGGAGATCATCTATCTGCTTAACCAGCAGAACGTATGCACTTACGAGATGGACGACACGCCTCCGTTTCTGGTGAACCAGGAGGCCATCGACGTGACCATCGAGTTGTGTCTCGCCATGAACATGGACGTGATCGACGAGGTCCACATCGCCCGAAAGCAATACCTGGACGGCTCCATCCCCACCGGCTTCCAGCGCACGGCGATCGTCGGCGTGAACGGATGGATACCCTTCAAGGGCAGGCGTCTGACGATCACGCACGTCAGCGTGGAGGAGGACTCCTGCCGCGAGGTGAAAGACAAGGGTCACCAGATCGTCTGGCGCACGGACCGCCTGGGTATGCCGCTTACGGAAACCGTCACCGGCCCGGAACTCTTTACTCCCCAGGAAGTTCGAGAAGCGATCTTGCTCTGCGGCCTTGTGGCCCGGAGTACGGGCCGGGTGCGCACCGGCATCGGCGCAAGCCGCCAGGACGTGAACGTGAGCGTCCGCGGCGGAGACCGCTGCGAGATCAAGGGCGTACCCCGCGCGGGGCTGGCCGTAAAGTTGGTCCACAACGAAGGCTTGCGACAGTGCAACCTGCTGAAGATTCGCGAGGAGTTGCATCGGCGGGGACTCCGCACACCCGACTCGATACGGATGACCGCCCATGATGTCAGCGATGTTTGCGCGACGGCCGATTTGGGGTTCATGCAGCGAGCGCTCCAGGCGGGCGGCAAGGTCTACGTCGTGAATATCGAGGGCGTCGCGGAGATTGCGCAGCGTCCCACGCAGCCCGACACCACCTTCCTCGACGAGCTGCGCGGCCGAGTCCGAGTGATCGCCTGCCTGGACGAGGCGCCCATCGTGCTCAGCAGTGCGGCGATGCCGGAGTTTCCCGACAAGCATGGCATACTGGAACGCCTGCGGAAGCGAGTGAACCCTGGAGACAACGACGACTTCTTCCTTGTCTTCGGTCCCGAGGAGGACTGCCGCACCGCCGCCGAGGAAATCCGCATCCGCTTCGCCGACGCCACGGTGGGCGTGCCCAAGGAGACGAGGCAGGGCTTGGTCGGAGGCTTCACCACATTCGAGCGCATCCTGCCCGGCCCCGACCGCATGTATCCCGACACCGATTTGCCGCCGACCCGCATCACCCAACAGCGAATGGAAGAGATCCGGTCGCGTCTGAAACCGCCCCCCTGGGAACGAATCGAGCGGTACACGTCCTGGCGCGTGCCCGAGGAAACGGCCTGTTACCTGATCCGCCGGGGAGGGGCCGAGATCGTCGACGCGGTGGTCGAGAAAACCGGCGTGGACGGGCTGCTGGCCGGCATCGTGATCGGTCAGCAGTACAAGGCGCTGCAACGCTCCGGCGTTCCCGTGCAGCGTCTGGGGGTCGCGGAGTGGATTCAGATATTCGATCTCTATACGGACGGCCGCATACCCAGAGAGGCCATACCGACCGTGGCCTCGACCATGGCCAAAGACAATCTGGCCGCCCGGGCCGCCACCGAGGCGTTGGGCATCGACCTGCAACAACCGGAGGTTTGGAAAAAGGAGGCGGAACACTTGAGTTTCGACGGCTATCGGGGCGTTAAAGACGATTCGGACCGAAAGAGATTGTTGTACTTGACTGGCCAAGCCGTCAAAATGTTGAAAGGCAAGGCCCCGGCCGCTGAAGTGGCGGTGCTGGTCAAGGCGAAGTTGGAGAAGGCGGCACAATGAGCGACAACGGTAATAACTGCAATATAAGTGCATAAATACACCTTTAGCCCTTGGCCACAACGTCAGCGCAACCCAACTGGCAAATTACTCGGCGATGTGGCATAATTGAGTTGGTTGAATATTGGCGTATTTTTCCCAATAACGACGCCCAAGCCGATGAATCGCAAAAAGCTTCTTGGACGCCTAAGTCGTGGCGAGCTTCGCAACATAGCCTTTGGCGATATGGTCAACCTGATCCAAGGCTTTGGATTCAATTTGGATCGGGTTCAAGGGAGCCATCACATTTTCAAGCATTCTTCGATCACCGAAATGCTCAATTTGCAAGAAGTCAGCGGCGAGGCGAAGCCCTATCAGATACGACAGTTTCTCCGCATTGTGGAGCGGCATAATCTGCGATTGGAGCGTGACGCATGAAAGACTATCACATCAACATCTTTTGCAGCGACGAGGACGAAGGCTATATTGCCGATATTCCCGATTTGGAATGTTGTTCGGCCTTCGGTCACACACCCGAGGAAGCGTTGGCGGAATTGGAAAAGGCCAAGGATGCCTGGCTGAAATCCGCCCGCGACGCGGGCAAGGCCATTCCCGTCCCCTCCTACCGCCCCGCGATCTATCAGGCCGTTTCCTGATGGTCAAGCCAACGCAAGACCTGCAACTACCCCCGATCCACGGCTTGCCCGAAGCAGCAGTCCACAAAGCAACCCCGGAATCGGCGCCGGCAAAGCCAGCGGCACGCTTCAACACTGCCACCCAGCCGCTATCGCTAGTCTCATCCTACGCATTCATTCCACCGAAACTTCTTCTCCATCGGCCATGCTGCCCAATAGCGCGAAGATGCGCGGGTCGATCCCCTCGACGATGAACCGCACCGAGCCGTCGGCCAGGCCGAAGTGCGCCCCGCCGCCGTGATCGCTGCCAGGCGAGCCGAAAAACTTGTTGTTCATCAGACGGCCGCCGCTGGCGACGGGCACAACGGTTTTCGCACCGCCGCTGGTCGTCACTTTAACCATCGCCCCGGTGGTGAACAACGTGCATGGGCCGCCGATCACCCAGCCGTCGCGGCTGATGGGCGTCACGTCGGTAAACCGCTGCAACTCGCCGGTCATTATCGTATTGGAAGTGCCGTCGCGGATTTCGGCGAACGTAGTGCCCACGTTCACCCGCCCAAAAATGCCCCAGCGTTTCTGTTCCTCGTCGTTGGTGGTATTGCTGAACGGCGGGGGAAAATAGTTTGGGTCGTAGTAGGTCGAGGCGTCGCAGATGTTGTAGCCGGTTTTGAGCGTGAAGGCGGCGTGCCGGCCGGCGCACCCGCCGTAGTCCATCCCCCCGCCAGTCCAGGCAGGCAAGAGCATCATCGGCCGGTCCTCCGGGCGCAGTTCCCTGCGACGGCTGGGGCAATAAAAGCCTCTGCAATCCGAGATAGCAATCAGAAAGTTATTCCTCTCATATCTACCTGGTTTTGTGCTGGAGATGCCCTCGCTCAATTGCCAACCCGTGGCAATAGTATAACATTCGATATAAAAAAATAATGGCAGTAACAAGCTGGTGCCGTAAAAGCCCGTCCCGGACTCGGCGGCCTCAGAGAGAATGTCGTACTGGTTGCCCGGGGGCGTGGGCTGGTAGGCTGAGATCGTGCCCGACGGGAATACCTTGCGTGCCTGGCTGTAGTTGTGCAGTGCCAGCCCGATGAACTTAAGGCTGTTTTTGCAGGACATTCTCCGTGATTGCTCGCGGCTTGCCAGTATCGCCGGCACCAGCACCGCCGCCAGCATGGCGAGGATGATGCCCACTGCCAGCAAATCACGCCATGTAAAGAACACCCGCGCGGTATCGCCCTGTTCGCCGCAATCCCCGCTCATGGCACGTCTCCGACCGTGAATTGTGGTGTGAATGAATATGATTTATATGAATACATAGTGCCAGAAAACGAGCAATTTGACCAGACTGGTTCCCGCAAGGATGCCATTGGCTTTGCTATCGCCGGGCGGAAGGGTTGACGTTGCGGCTTGGCGGGTGGAAAATATGGGTTTGGTTTGTCGTGGTGGTTGGCTCCGAGTGATGGCCTTCCGATAAGCCCCGGAAGAAGCACTGGCAGAGCCAGTGGTACACATTTGAGGAGATATACACCCATGAGCGTAGTGCCGTTGGCCGAGCGAGCCGACCGATTCCAGGGCTACCGAGGCCCAGTGAAGGAAATCCTGGAAAAGCACCAACTCGGCGTCTGGAGCGAGGTCGATGTCACCAACGACCGAGGCTCCGTCTTCACCGGCGTAATCCTGCCCCGCAGCGAGACCTTCGACGATCTCCATCTGGTCGTAAAACTCTTCAACGGCTACAACATTGGCATCGCCGCCGAGCGAATCGTCTCGATCAGGGAAACCGGCTACAAGAAGGCCGTCTATAAGATTCCCGAAAAGGAATTCCCCTTCGATCCCCAGAAGAAGAACGTCACTTTGCTCGGCACGGGCGGGACCATCGCCTCGCGGCTCGACTACCGCACGGGCGCGGTGATTCCCGCCTTCACGCCCGGCGAGCTGTACGGCGCCGTGCCCGAGCTGGCCGACATCGCGAACCTCACCACGAAGAAGCTCTTCGGCGTTTTCAGCGAGAACATGGGGCCCGAGCAGTACAAGACACTGGCTGTCTCCATCGGCGAGGAGATTGCCGGGGGTACTGACGGCATCGTCGTCGGCCACGGCACCGACACCATGTCGCACACCGGCGCGATCCTCAGCTTCATGGTGCAAAACTCTCCGGTGCCGATCGTGGTGGTCGGCAGCCAGCGCAGCTCGGACCGGCCCTCTTCCGACGCGGCGTTGAATCTGATCAATGCCGTGCGGACCGCCGCCGAATGCGACATCGCCGAGGTGATGCTCTGCATGTTCGGCCCCACCTCGGACAACTACGATCTGCTCCACCGCGGCACGCGCTGCCGAAAGATGCACTCCAGCTATCGGAGCACGTTCCGCACCATCGGCGACACGCCGCTGGGCACGGTCATCCGCTATCCGAACGACGACGGCAGCCACTTCAAGTACCTCACCGACGACTTCCTGCGGCGCGACAAGACCCGTGTGCCGGTCATAAATCCCGTCTTCGATGAAAAGGTCACCATCCTGTACTATTATCCCGGCTTCAAGCCGGACATCATCGAGGGGCTTACCGACATGGGCTACCGGGGGATCGTCATCGCGGGCACCGGCCTGGGCCACGTCAACAAGCCCCTCTACCCGGCAATCAAGAGGGCCGTCCAGAAGGGCATCACCGTCGTCATGACCGTCCAGACACTCTGGGGATTCGCCCAGATGTACGTCTACGACACCGGCCGCGACCTGTTGGACTTGGGCATCATCCCCTTGGACAACATGCTCCCCGAGACGGCCTACATGAAACTAGCGTGGGTGCTGGGGCAGACCGACGACCGGCGGCAAATCCACACGATGATGACCACGCCGATCAACCACGAGACCACGCCTCGCGAGCCGCACAACGGCTACCTTATTCTCCAAGGCGGCCTGCCCGAGGTCGACGCCTTCGTGCAGAAGCACTGGAAGTAGTTTCTGTTGCGGAAAGTTGCGGAAAGTAGGGTGGGACAAGTGAAGCGCGATCCCACCATGATTTTTCCGCGGGTGGCCTTTTTCGTAACGGGTGAATGCTCTGCCGCATAAAGGCGACCAAAATACGCGGCATCGTAAAATGGTCTTGGCTATTTTACGATGCCCTGCTGACCGACCTGCTGGTGATGGGCCGCGCGGGTGTGTACGTAGACCATCCGCTTTTCTGAAAATCCTCGACGGCTGGTCCTTGACAACCGATTTTAGCCCTGCTACAAGGAGCGGCGTGACTCCCGTAGTGGTGGGGTATCGCCGTTCCAGCGTACACGAGCCGATTGATGGACGGTGAGACAATCGAGGAGACAATTTATAATGGATCTTCAGAAACTCAACAAGATATGCTTCACGATTTGCATTGTCTGCATCGTGCTGGGAACGGTCTTGGCCCTAGCCATGATCTGGACAGAGATCAAAGACAACATGTTTATCTGGAAGTCTTGGTTGACGATAGGTGTGTTTTTTCTCGCCTCGGCGCTGACGCTGAGCGTCACCAAGACACTTGGGGGAAAGACAAAGCCCGGGGAGGAATGAGATGTTCCCGGCGGGTTAGCTCGTTGTTAGGCTATTTGGATCAATAAATGAAGCTCGACAAGATTATCGAAGCGATTCACGCAACCCGAGTCAACATTACGCTTCACGCTAGAAAGGAAGCCGAGAATGATTCGTTGGTTTTGGACGACATTTTCCATTCCACCCAGACAGGTGAAATTATTGAAGAGTATCCAAACGATACACCTTACCCAAGCTGCTTAGTATATGGTACAATGTCTCTGGGTGATCCAGTTCACAGCGTGTGGGCTTACGATTCCGGAAGCAAAATAGCTGTTTTGATTACGGCGTATCGTCCCGATCCAAGTCGGTGGATCAATTGGAAAGAAAGGAGAAAGGGATGAAGTACGTAGAAAAATGTCCCCACTGCGGCGGCCAAGTTATTGAAAAGGAAGTAAAAGAGGTTCTCTCTGGAGGAATCAACACCGCATTTCTCACTGTCAAGGCTGGTGTGTGCTCCCATTGTGGAGAGAGATTGTATACACCCGAGACGATCAGGCGATTTGAAAGCATTGCAACCCAACTTGAACACCAGCAGACAAATGAGTTTCAGCCGGTTGGAAAATCCTTTCAAGTCGTATCGTAGAATCACAGCAACAGGAACATGTGGCCTAACAGTCCGTTGAAAGAGTCCCCAAGCGAGATTGTTGGGGTGGCAGTTGTACTGCCACCCCTGTTTTTGCCGCGTTTCCCGGGATGGCAGTACAACTGCCATCCCAACATGAGGGGGTTCCAGGGCGCGTTCTAAGGTCCGACTTCTTGCTCGACCGGCGTTGCCGTTCCGTCGTGTTGCGCGGAAACGTAGGCGCTGTAGATCGTCGAGACGGCGTCGGCGGCCAGACGACTGTCGCTTTCGACCGGCTCGCCGTAGGCGATCGTGCGATAAAAAGCCTCGATCTCCTGCGGATAGCCGGTGAACCAGTCTTCGTCGGGCGAGGTGCAGGCCCAGCCTTGCTTCGTGCCGATCTTTTCGAGCACGTAAACGTCGGCGAAGTTCTTTTCCACCGGGTTGTAGGTCTGCATTGCGGTGTTCGGGTTGATGTTGCAGATAGCGCGGTGGTTGTTGGCCGAGACCTCGAGCCAGTTGTGGATGCCGCCCAGCACGATGTCCGAGGCGAACACGTCGGCGATCGTGCCGTCGTCGAACTCGACGTGAATGGCCGAGAAATCCTCGATGTCGTAATAGTCGCGGCGGATGTGCCCTTCGTCGCGGAAGCCGGGCAGCCGGGTCAGCGCGTGCGTCCGCGCGGAGACGGTCCGGGGGCGGATCGGGTTGCCGTCGCGTGCCCGGCCCTCGACACGTTTGAGATACAAGGCCGCGGTCAAGGGATGGCAGCCCTTGCCGATCAGCACTCCGCCCCCGCATCGGGCGGCGTAAGCGTAATCGACCGAGTGCGAACCGCTGTGGGCCTCCTCGCCGTGTATCCAGAGTATCTGTGCGCCGGTCTTTTCCAGGATTTCACGTTCCTTTTGGATCGACGGCGCGTAGACCCAATTTTCGGCGTAGAGCAATTGCCCCTTGCCGGCCTGCTCGGCGTCGAGAATCCGCCGCACGGCGGCCAGCGCCGCCTCGCGGGCCACGGTCATGTCGGCCCGTTCCCAATGGAAATCCTCCGAGCCGTCGCCAAAATATCCGGTCAGCGGTTTCTCGCAGATGACGAACTTGTCGCGCCGCAGTCCCGCGATGGAGACCGGCTCGTGGGCCATCGGCGGTGTGCAGACGTGAATGACATCGACCTCGTCCAGCAGGTCGTCGAGGCGGTCGAAGAAACGGATGTCTCGCTTTTGGGCGTAAGCGTTGCCGCCGTCGCGGTCCAGCGAATGGACTCCGACCACTTCGACGTTGGTCCCGTGGACCTTCCGCAGCGCTTCGTAGTGAAACGTGGCCGAGAAGCCCGAGCCGACGATGCCTGTGCGAACGGTTTTCTTGGTCATGTTCATTACTCCAGTCATAAGTGGCCGGGCTAAACGGCCTACAGCTTGCCTTCCGTGTATTGTTGGTAACGCTTCTTGACCCGGCCGGTATTTACGTCGCCGTCATGGATAAGAATGCCCACGCGCTGTTTCAGCGAATCGCCTTGTTTGAGCGTGAAAGGCTTGCCGTTCCTGGCCTCCGCGCGGCGGGGGCCAAAGGCGCCGTACTCGCGGGTGAGCCAACGGTGGGGGTGGTCATTCTCGGGAGCGCTAAAGATGGCTAGACCTTCCGCCACGCCGTCGATGGTGTTTGAGTAATCGACCCAGCGGGCGTATTTGCCGTCCGTGCCTTTTTGGTGTACGCCGCCTTCCGAATTGGTAAGCGTGCCTCCCCGCTCGCCGGAGAACCGTGGGTTCATGCGGACGTAGGGCCAGGCGTAATGGACTTGATCGCTGAGAAAGGCCGCCTCTCCGTAGGCCGCCTTCAACTCGAACGTCAGGTCGATAAGATACTCACCGTCGCCCAACCGCGCCACCCGCATCGTACGATATTCGTCCAGCATGGGCATTTTGCCCAGGTCGGCCTCCCAGAGTAATTGGGTTTTGACCACTGCTTGCTTTGGGGTGACCTCTTCTCCCAGAAACTTCACGTGGCGGACACGGTCGCGGAACGGCGACTTCGGATCCTTCGGATCAACCCGGCTGTACAGGGCCGTGAAAAACGACACCTTGCGCCCGCCATCGACTTGGACTATGTCGGCGAACCAGACCGAACGGTGGTGCGGGTGGTGGTATGGGTGAGATTCGGTTAGCTGCACCGTCATCGGCCTGCCGGATGGACTCCGCACCGGACAGTAGTGCGGCAGGTCGACGTCGTCGCCATAGCGATAGACGATTGCTTCTTGGCCGTCGATCAAAATCCGCAATTGTCCTTCTCGATCGTCGCGTTGAAGCTGGATCGGCGCCGACATCTCCGGTACGTCGGCGGCAAGAGCCGCGAGGGAAAGACATGCCAGGACGCACCACGTCAAGAAAACTGCCGGCGATTTCATGAGCGGATTCCTTGCTAATCTCGGTGTCTCGAAACGGATACTAAACGATTTCCGGCAATTCGTACGGTTTTCGCCGCTGACGATCGAGCAACTCGTTGGCCTCGGCGTCGTCGGGAAAGACCTCCTTGACTGGATCCCAACGGAGTCTTCGGCCGGTCCAGCGGGCGATGTTGCCCAGGTGGCAGACCGTGGCCGAGCGGTGGCCGACCTCCACGTCACAGATTGGTTTCTCGCGGCTGCGTATGCAATCCAACCAGTTCCGCAGGTGCAGGGCGAGGTGATTTTCGCGGTCCCTGATCGGCCCCTTGACGATTTCCGGCGGATCGGATTTGCACAGGTTGCGGTCGATGGTGATCGTCCCCTTTTCGCCGACGAAGACCGCGCCGCCTTCCGGGCCGTCGCCCAACTCGACGACGATGTCGCCGGGGTAGCGGAAGAACACCTTCGGTTTGCCGCACATCTTGTTGCCCCGGTCCCTCGACTCAGGTTGGGTATAGGTGGGCGGGGCGAACTTCTCGCCCTCCGTCCACACCTCGACCGGCCCGCTGTGGTCCATCCCCAGCGCCCACTGCATTTGGTCCAACCCGTGCGCGCCCCAGCCGGTCATCTCGCCGCCGGAATAGGGGCGAAACGACATCCAGCCCGGCTTCGCACGCGGAGTGTACAGGTCGATGTGATAAGGGACGACCTCGTTCGGGCCGCACCACGTGTCCCAGTCAAGTCCCTCGGGCACGGGTTGGGCCGGCAGAGCACATTCCCAAGGGCTCTGATAGTTGTGGGCAATGATCTTCGTGATCTTTCCAATTCGCCCGTTGCGAACCAGTTCGCAGCCGGTGCGGTTGGCGGCCGCCGAACGTTGCTGGCTGCCGGTTTGGAAGACTCGCTGGTGCTTGCGAACCGCGTCGACCATCAACCGGCCCTCGCGGATCGTCAGGGTCATCGGCTTTTCGACGTAGATGTCCTTGCCGGCCTGGCAGGCGTGGATGCAAACCAAGGCGTGCCAATGGTCGGGCGTGGCCGTGATGATGGCGTCCACGTCCTTGCGGTCCAGCAGGCTGCGGTAGCCCTGGTAGGACTCGGCCTCATACTTGGCGGCAAGCATTTGCCCGCGCTTGATGTTGACGTCGGCGATGGCCGTCACACGGACGAGATTGGTGCCGGCGGCGTGGGCCAGGTCGGCGGTCCCCTGGCGACCGACGCCGATCCCGCCGATGCCGACCCGGTCGTTTGCGCCCGGTCGGCCCGCCGCGGCCAACACGCCCGAGGGAATCACATACGGCGCCGCCACGGCGGCGGCCGTCAACGCAGCGCCGTTGCCAATGAACCTCCTACGCGATACTTTATTGGAATAGTCCACGACGGATTGCTCCTGTGAAAGGGGGAATTCTAGCCAGGCCTGGGTGAGTGAACCGGCTGGTCAATCATCGCGTTGGCGGCATCGTTATCCAGAAACCGCTCCTGGCGCGGATCCCACTTGAGCTTCCGGCCCAATTGAATCGCGATGTGCCCCAAGTGTCCGAGCGAAGTCACGCGGTGGCCCACCTCGGCCGGCTCGAGGGTCTCCTCGCGAGTCTTCACGCAATCGATAAAGTCCTGTTTGTCGCTCTTTACCTGGAAGCGAGTCTCATTTGGCCCGATTACCGAGTCCAGGAGCGACGCCGGCTCGGCTTGGAGCTTCTTGTAATCGGCATATACCCATCCTTCGCTGCCTTCAATCTTGAAATACGGACGTTCCGTACGGTAAATCCACCGGACTCCATTGGCAAAACGCATCTTCACTTCAAATTCCAAGAGCACGTTCCAAAAACTCTCCGGCGGCGGGTAAGAACCGGTGGCCTCGATCTCCACCGGCCCCGTGCGCTCCAGATCGGCGCACCACATCGCCCCGTCGTTCCAATGCGTGGTCCAATTGGTGATCATGCCGTCGCAGTAGAACAGGTGGCGCATCCAGCCGGGCCGCTCATAGGCATTTGGCTTGTGTACGCGGTATTCGGTGTATGGCGCCCGCGGGGCAGGCCCCTGCCAACGCTCGTAATCGAGTTCCTTGGGTACCGGCATCTCCGGCTGCGGGGAACAGCCGACATCGCTACCCGGCACTCCCACCGTTACCGCGTGGACCTTGCCGATCCGCCCGTTGCGGATCAACTCCGCCGCCCGAACGATATGCCGGTACGAGCGGAGTTCGCTGTCCACCCGGAAAACGCGATTCCGTTTCGCCGCCATGTCGCTGAGCTTGCGTCCCTCGGCAATGGTGCGGGTGACGGGTTTTTCCAGCGAGACGTCCTTGCCCGCCTCGAACGCCGCCAAGGCCATCGGCACGTGCCAGTGGTCGGGCGTGGAGATCATCACGGCGTCGATGTCTTCGCGGGCGAGTATGTCGTGAAAGTCGGCATAGGTTCGACAACCTCGATAGGCGCCGGAAGGTTTATTTTTGGCATACCACTTTTCGACCTGCCGTTGGGCATTGCCTAACCGCCAGGAATCGACGTCGCAGACGGCGACGATCCGCACGTCCGGCATCTTGAGAAATTGCGGGGTGTTGTAGGCCCTCGCTTGTCGGCCGGTGCCGATCATGCCGATGCCGATTCGGTCGTTAGCCCCCGGACGGCCCTCCGCGGCCAACACTCCCGAGGGAATCACATACGGCGCGGCCGCGACGGCGGTCAACGCAGCGCCGTCGCGAATGAACCTTCTACGCGAGACTTTATTGGAGGAATAGCCCATGAAAATTGCTCCCAATAAGAAAGGACTATTGCGTCTCACCCGTCGGACGAGTGAAACGCACGGCGGGATGTAAATGGAGGGTAGCTGTATGATACACCATGTTCTCATTGCCTGCAACAGAGGCGCGCAACGAAAATCCGCTACATTTGTTCGACGTATTCGCGGAGCCGGAGCACGTTTTCCGGCACGGTTTCGTAGGGCAACGCGCCGGTGCCGAGACAGACGTTCGGCCGGCCTTCGACCAACCGCGCGACACGATCGGCCTCGCCGCGGACGCGGTCCCAAGCGCCGCGTGAGATGACCTCGACGTCCATGTTCACCCGCACGCGGATTTCCGTCCGGTCCCAAACCTTCTTCATGAACGCGGCCTGGTCGGTTTCGTGCGGGGCTACGACGTAACCGGTGCCCGTCTCCAGCATGGCGTCGAGGATCGGCGTGGTGTCGCCGCCGATGATGCAGGGAACCGGATGGCCGAGCACGTCGGCTATGCGAGTCATGGCCGCCCGCAGCGCCGGCAATTCCACCCGGCGGAACATCGTCGGCGATAGCAGCGGGGGGCAGGCCGCCGACTCGAAGAAGGCCACGTCTATCCCCTGCCGTTTGATCTCCTCGGCGAAGGCGACCTGGCCGTCGACCAGGTGCAACAGCGCCGCGGCCACCGACTCCGTGTCATCCATCACGTCGCACAACAGCGTCTCGAAGCCCACCAGGCTGCTGGCGATCGAGAACGGACCGCTGACCGGAACGCGGACCTGGGCCTCGGGAAACTCGGCCGCCAAACGCGCGGCGGCACGGATGGCCATGGGAATCCGCCCGTCGCGGCACGGGTCCAACGGACGCAATTCGAGCAGATCGGACGCCGACTTGCAGATCGGACGCGGGATGGCCGGGATGCCGACTCCTCCGGGCCGCTCGACCACTCCGCCGTAGGCTTCGGCTTCGAGGTTGTAGATGTCGATGCCCGGCATGATCGGCACGTGGCGATAGAGCCGATAGGCGGCGGCGTGGGCGTCGAACAGCAGCCCTTCGTCGCGCGACACTTCCCAGGGAGTCCGGCCGATGACGGCCGACGCGTGTTCGTAGATTGAAGGCGAGAGTTCCATGTTCTTTTTCCTGGTTCCCACGCTCTGCGTGGGAACCAATAGTAAATGGGTCGCGGCTTTATGGACAGCCCCGATTTCGCGCCCCGGCGACCGCCGCGCAGAGGGCGTCGATGTTTTCCGTGGGGGCGTCGGGCGGGGCCCCGCCGCCGCAGGAGACGATCACTCGGCGACGGTCTTCCAGCGAATCGAGCATCGCGGCCGCGCTGTGTCGAACCTCTTCGGGCGTTCCATTCGCCAGCACGTCGCGCGGAGGAATGTTGCCCAACAGGACCGCCGACGGTCCGGCCGCCGCCCGCATCTGATTCATATCGTGGTTGAAGGAGAAATTGAACAGGTTGACGCCCATTTCGTCAAGATGCCGCGCCGTGATCAGGCCGGCGGCGTCGTTGTGCAGAAATCGGACGGAGACGTTCCGCGACTGGAAAATCCGCTTTAGGTAGGGCAGGGCGAACTGCCGGAAATCCTCCTCGCCCACGAAGCCGATCAGGTCGTCCAGAACGAGTATCCCGTCGATCGAATCGAAATTGTCCATTTGCCAATCGATCCACTCGACGAGGAAATCTGTCACGATCGTCAGCAACCGATGGGTTTCCTCGGGGTTGGTCTTCACACCCATGAGAAACTCGGTGTGACCGATGAGGAAGGAGGCGACGTTCAACGGTCCCCTCGCCGTGGCGAAACGGATGCGATGTCCGGCGGCCTCGATTTCCGGCCGGCAACGCCGGAGGCGGTGGATCACAAACGGCAGCAGTCCGTCGGTGCGGCAGTTCGGCTTTTTCAGCCGGTCGATCGCGGCGTGGTCGGCGAGCGTTTTTTCCACGCTGGGGAAGTCGTTTTCGTGGAAGACGCACTTCGCCCCGAAGGCGGAAGGCTCGGTACACATGCCGTATTCGGCCCAAAAGCCGGGCAACATCAAGACTTGCTCGAACCGCCGCACGGCCTCGAAGTTGGCTTGCAGCCAGACTCGCTGGTCGGCGAAGTAATCGAGCATCGAGACCCCGGCCCATCCCGGCAGCCAGGGGCTATCGATAATCAATCCCACCGGCGGCGGATCGAGCGGCTCGCCGTCGATCGTCCGCAGCAGCAGTTCCCATTGCGGATCGGTCATTATTGCCTCCGTGCCTTATCAGCCTGTTGGAAAAGTTGGTTTCCGTGAGTTCGGGTGCCACTGCTGGCTTGTCCAGCAGTGTTTTCCCGGGTGTTTCTCCCCGCACTGCTGGACAAGCCAGCAGTGGCACCCTTTTTCCACGGACTGTTACCGGCCGATGCTTTCCAGCGCGTCGGCGGCCGTGTTGCGGACCATCTCGTCCTTGTCGCGGCTCGCCTCCTTCAGCGCGGGGATGGCATCCTTTGCCAGCGGTCCCAGACACCCCAACGCGACGGCGGCCTCTCGGCGGACTCCCGGTTGGGGTTCTTTCAGACCGCGGATCAGCAGCGGGACCGACACTTGGGCGATCTCGGCGGAAGCCGGCTCGATATGGGCCAGCGCCCAGGCGGATGCCAAGGCCTTGAACTCGTCCTTGTCGGCCAGCATCTTCTTCAACTCGGGCACGGCCACGGCGGCCGGCTTGCCGATCTTTCCCAGGGCATAGCAGGCGGCGTAGCAGATGTCCTCTTCCGGGTCATTCAGAGCGGCGGCGGCCGTCTGAACGGCCTCGGGCGCGTCGTGGCCGATCGCCCCCAAGGCCAGCAGGGCCTCGCATCGGATGGCAATGCTCTTGTCGTTAGCCGCGACGTCGGCCAGCGCGGGCACGGCCTCTTTCGCCGTCGGCCCCATCCGACCCAGAAGCGAAGCGGCCAAAGGACCGACACGATCGATCCGAAGTGATTCGATCAGCAGCGGGACCGCCGGTTTACCCAACCCGGACGCAACGACCAGCAACTCCTCGACGATGTCGTCTTTGGCGGAGATATTGGCGTTCTTGATTGCGGAGAGGATCGAATCCGGGGCCGGCTGCAACTCGACCAGGCCCCGCATCGCCAAGCGGCGGACCCGCGGATTCTTGCTCCCCAGCGCCGCCGAAAGGAGCGTAACGGCCCTTTCCTTCCGGGCCTCATCCCGCGGTTCGATTTTCGCCAACGCCCAGGCGGCGACGGTTTGCAGAAACGGGTCGGTGCTTTCGTCGCACTTGGTTAACGCCTGTTCGGCCGACTTGGCCTCCGGGCCGATTTTACCCAAGGCAAAAGCCGCGCCGCAACAGACCGCGGGGGCCTTGTCCTCGAGCGCCTTGGCGAGCGCGGGGACGGCCGTCGCGGCCGCCGGGCCGATCGCGCCGAGGGCCAGCGCGGCTTCACGTCGGACCTCCGGCTTCACGGCGGTTTGGATCAACTCGGTCAGCGCCGGCGTCGCTTCGGCGGCGTCGGGACCGATATCGGCCAACACCAGGCAGGCCCAGTAGGCCACCTTATTGTTTTCCAAGGCTTTCACCAGCGCCGGAACCACCGGTTTGCCGAACTCAGCGAGAATCGCAAGCGCGTGCGTACGGGCAGCCGGATCGGCCTTTTCCAGCACCTTGGCCAACAACGGAATCGACACCTCGGGACCGGGACGGATACGGGCCCAAGCGCGAAGCGCCATTCGCCGCACCCGCGCGTCCGGGTCGACGATCAACGGGGCCAGGGCTTCGATGGCCGGCCGGGCCGACGGACCAAAGCGTCCAAGGGCGTGGGCGGCGTGCGCCCGAACCATCGGCGAATCGTCCCGCAACTGCTCGCTCAGGGCCTGGAGGACTTCGAGCGAGGCCTCGCCCCCCTCGCCCAGCAAGTCGATGGCTCGGAGGCGGACTTGCTGGTCGCCCGACTTCAAATCCTTAAGCAATTCGGCAACGTCCGCGCCGGCCAAGGCCGGTCCTACCGACAATAACCCAACCGCGACGGCAATTAGCACTCTGGACATGGTTCGTTTCCTTTGCGATGGTTGGTTTTCCGGTTGATTTTTTGGGAATTCAAAATCTCTCGACGCCCAATTGTACCAGGGGGGGAATTGACATACACTAGGGGTTGCATATTATGACTAGTGTCGTGGATAAGACTCTTGCTCCCTCAATAGGGTGCGATTGAAAAACAGGATTTTCCGCTGGTTCAGCCCCATCCGGTAATAGTGTACGGGAACGGGTTCGGCCAATCAAGGAGCAATGCCATGAAAACCGTGTTTTATGTGTTGGTTTCGATCGTGGTCGCGGCGGCGTTCGTTCAAGCTCAGACGTATTCGCCGGACGGCGGCTCCAGCCCGCAGTCGTATTATCCTCCGCCTTACTACGGCGGATCTCCGTATTCTTCCTACCACTCCTCGACCGCCGCGGAAGGAGCCGCCCGAGGAATGGCGGACGTAATCCGTTCTCAGGGTCAATACAATCTTAAAACTTCGGAGGCCGCTATCAATCTCGGCAAGGCCCAGAAACAGAAAATTGAGAATAAAGAGCAGTGGACAAGCACGTATTTCCAGATGCGCGATATTAACAGACAGCACCGGGACGCCGAACTGAAACGCCGCCGCGGCAATCCCGAGGATTGGATTCGTTACGCCCAGGCGGGGAGACCCAAGCCCCTGAGCAGTAGCGAATTGAACGCCGTGACGGGCGAGATACATTGGCCGATGCTGTTGACCGCGAAGAATTTCGACGCGCAGCGGGCCGATCTGCAAAAAATGTTCACCGCCCGCGCCTATCACGGCGTACTCGGCGCCGAGGACTTTAGCAAAACCTCGCGGCTGATCGACCAGATGATCGCCATGCTGAAGGACGGCATCGACGACGTTCCGGCTCAACAGTACATTACGGCGAAGAAGTTTTTGGAGAGCCTCGCCTACGCGGCGAGCCGGCCCGCCGCGTGAACGAAATTGCTTGGGCGGCAGTTAGTCGTAGGTTATGCTTCAGCATAACGCATTGTGGAGCAATGTGTTATGCTGAAGCATAACCTACGCTAAACGGTCGCGGCTTTATGGTGTCTCGAGCGCGTCGCGGGCACGGCGGACGGCCGTCGCGGCCCAGGGCTTCTCGGCGTAGAGGATCACTACCGCCCGATACATTTCCTTGGCCCGATCGGGTTCGCTCGGCAACAGTGCATCGGCGGCGTCGAGGCGTTCTTTGAGCAGGTCGAGTTGCTCGGCCACGAATTTTCCGGTCTCTTTGTTGAGCTTTTTCAACTGGCGTCGCGCCAGAATCAGGCATTGCCCGGTGGGTTCGGCGTCGTCCCCCGGCTTGCCGAACAGATCGATGATCGCCCGAAGCCTCGTCGCGCCCAACTCCTTATTGAGGCGGACGTAGCGGATGGCTTCGAGGTAGGCCCGCTCGATGGGTTGCAGGTTATCGGTTCTCTCCAAACCCTTCAACCGCCGCTCGAACTTGCGTTCCAAATTGTGGAGGTCGATTTCCCGTTCAAAATCCCGCAACTCGACGGCGCGAGGGTCGCTGGAGTAGCGGTTTAGAAACTCGCGGATATCGCCATTGGCCCGGACGACCGACGCGATCGAACCGCCGGCGGTTTCGGCTTTGATGCGGTTGTAGAGCGAATCGGCAGTCGGCGGCTGGAGTAACCACCAGATGGTCAGTCCGACCAACAGCAGCGCGCCGGCCAAGGCCCAAGTCTGCCACGAGATCATCGCCGGTCGAGGCTCGTCTTCCTCGATTTGCCCCAACTCGTCCTCGCTAACCTCGACGAAACGGCTGTTCGGCGGCGGTTTATCGGCCGTGGGCGGCTCCGCTGCCCCGGCCGGCGGCGATTTCGGCGGTACCGAAGCGCCCCGATTGCCTCCGGCCGGGGTAAGCTCTCGCGTGACCGGAACATCGTCCACCGACGGATTTGTGCCGGCCGACTCCGACCCGGCTGCCGATTGCCGGGTGAAGAACCAACCGGGGTCGGCCTCCAACGTTTCGGAGCCGAGACTGAGCGCGTGCAACATCGCCTCGAGCCGCCGGGAAAGAAGATCGGCGTTGGGTATCCGCCGGCCGGGGTCTTTCTCCAGCAGTTCGCCGAGGATGTGCTCCAATTCGGCGGGTGTGTCGGGCGCATGTTTCCGCACCGGCTCCGGCCGTTCAAAGCGATGTTTGTGCAGCAACTCGGGGAGCGATTTGCCGCGGAACACCGGCCGGTGGGCAAGCAGGGCATACATCAACGCGCCCAGGCTGTAGAGGTCGGAGCGGGCATCGACGGGCCGACCCTCGGCCTGTTCCGGAGCCATGTATTCCGCCGTACCCAACACATTGCCCGCAATGGTCAACCGAGTGTAGCCGAAGAGCCGCGCAATGCCGAAGTCGGAGAGTTTTACGCTGCCGTCGGCGGCGGCCAGCAGCAGGTTGCCGGGCTTGATGTCGCGGTGGATGACGCCGCGGTCGTGGGCGTGGCGAAGCGCACGGCACGTCTCGATGCCGATCCGCGTCACCTCGCGCCAGTCGAAACGCCGCCCTTGCCGCAATTCCTCTTCAAGACTGCTGCCGACGACCAACTCCATCGAATAGAACAACTGGCCCTCTTGCTCGCCGAAGCCGAACAGCCGGACGATGTTCGGGTGGTTTAGCTTGCGGAGGGTCTCGATTTCGGCCTCGAAGCGGACCCGGAACCCCTCTTCTTGTGCCAAGGCGGCGGAGAGTAGTTTGACCGCGGCCTTATCGCCCGTCTCGCGGTGAACCGCCTCGTACACGGTGCCCATCCCGCCGCGGCCGAGTTTGCCGACAATCTGGTAAGGTCCGAGCCGTTCGATTTCCATGGGAGCAATGGATCGGGGATTAGACAATCGAAGGCTTCCAGTCTAACGCGCCGCCACGTGCAATGCCAGCTTGAGGGGAGCGGGCTGTTTCGGAACGTAAAGTTTCTGTCGGAAAAGCAATGCCGCATCTGGAAACACCCCGCGACTGCGCTCGCGGTGGGTGGGACGGCAGCGTTTCGCCCCCCCCGCAAGCACGGTTGCGGGGCGTTTGTTGTTTATGGCTTTGCGCGACCGGCACGACCCGGAGAATCGGAAAATCTTCCCTAAAAGGGAAAAGTTCACACGATTCTCCAGCCGAAAATAGTGATAACAGAGGGGGAACCCGAGTCATCGGGTTCGGGTCTATCGGTCCAGCCACGTCTTGACGGCGGTTTCACACGCCGTTTTGGTTCTCCCGACGGCAAGAAAAAGGTTAAGCAAGGAGACATTCGATGGTAGGCCCTGCCGGATTGATGGCCCTATGGATGATTGCAGCGACGCCGGCCAGCGCGATGTTCGACGTCGACGGCCGAAACGACGAGGTGAAACGAGCGATCCTTCGGAACGAAGTTTTCATTCGAGGCAAGCGGGCCGGGGGGGTATGGAACGCGCCGCTGCCGCCGCCGCGAATGTTGCCCTACGATCCGGCCTACGAGAGTGCGGGACCGGTGCCGCAGCCGAGCAGCCCGTTGAATAAGTCGGATTTCGGGAGTTTGGGTGCCACTGCTGGCTCGTCCAGCAGTGATTTCCGGAAGTTTCTCCCATGCACTGCTGGACAAGCCAGCAGTGGCACCCTTTTTCAACAGGCTCCTAGCAGCGAAGGCATACCCGGGCTGCCGCCGGTCGAGGAGACTCCCAAACCGCCGCCGCCGAAAAAAATTATCGAGCGGCGCGACATTATAAACTACGACGAAGACTTTGGCGAGGCATTTTGTTCGGACGAGGGCGCAGGCAATCCGTGCGGCTACGATTGCGGATGTCGCCCCGGCCGCCGTGGTCTCCGCGGATGGTTCGACGGCGTCTGCTGGGAGGGATGGCTCGACCAGGGATTCACGCTCAACACGCTCAGCCCACGAAACCGGACCAACGGACCGGTGACTTTCAACAACCGCTCGAACGAATACCAACTCAACCAGCTTTACATGCGGCTGGTGCGCGACGTGGACTCGGAAGGTTGCGACTGGGACGTCGGCGGACGGATGGACCTGCTATACGGCGCCGATTCGATTTACGTCACTGCCCGAGGGCTGGAGGTCCGCGGCGACCTTTCGCCTAAGTGGAACGCCCAACGCTACGGCCTGGCGATGCCGCAATGCTACATGGAGGTCTATTCCCCGTGGGGAAACGGCCTGAGCATGAAGCTGGGGCATTTTTATTCGATCCTCGGCTATGAGTCCGTCGAAGCGCCTAAAAATTTCTTCTACTCCCATTCCTACCTCTTCCAATACGCCGAGCCGTTCACCGAAACCGGATTTCTCGGCGAGACAAGGTTGGGCGATTTCACGATCCGGGCCGGCATGACGCGCGGGTTCAACAATTGGGAGGACAACAACAACGACATGGGGTTCCTCGGCGGCATCAATTGGGCCAGCCGCAACCGACGGACGAAAATCGCGCTGTGCGTCGACGCCGCACGCGAACAGGCAGACCCCAGCACCAACGTCAGCTCCGTCTACAGTCTGGTCTTTCAGCAAAAACTCGGGCGACGTTGGGAATGCGTTTTGCAAAGCGATTACGGCAACGAGCCGGGGGCGGGCATCGACCGCTCGACCGCAAAATGCTACGGCTTGGACACCTACCTGTTCTACACCATCAACGACCGCTGGAAGGCGGGAATGAGGTTCGAGTGGTTCCGCGACGAGGGGGGCGCCCGCGTGCCGGGCGCAAACCGGACCGCCGATTATTTCGAGCTTAGTTCAGGAGTGAACTGGACACCCAGCGAACGGCTGATCGTCCGTTCGGAACTGCGTTGGGACTGGACCGGCACGACCGGCTATTCTCCCTTCGGCGACGGAACCCGCTCCAACCAAGTCCTGTTGAATTGCGACGTAATCGTGCGATTTTAGCGGTTCAACCATCCACGGGTTATACGGGATGAAGCAGCAACAGTCACGAGCAACAACTCCGTGGTGCTCGTATTACCAAATACGTTCGACTCCGTACCGATCAAAAATCGAATCGGCACTAACCAATACGGCGCGTTCCGTCTGGACCTGCGCCACCAACAATCGGTCGAACGGATCACGATGATGATTCGGAAGAGCGATCTGCGCGTCGGCAACGTCCACTGTGATCGGCAGCACCCTCAGGCCGATATCCGCCACGGCCTGTGACATCCACTGCCGAAAGGGATGAGAAAGCGACAATTTCTTGAGGCCGACCTTGATCGCAATTTCCCAAATGGTTCCAGCGCTCAACAGCAAGTCGTTACCGGTATCCTCCAGGCCATCGGTCGCCAGGCGCCCCAGCTTCGACGGATCGTCCACAGCCCAGATCAGAGTGTGCGCGTCGAGCAACAGGTTCACTCGCCGTACTCCCTGAAATCATCGAGCGGCGCATCAAAGTCGGCGGCCATGTACGTTACCGTTCCTCGCATGGTCCCCAGTTTTCGACGGGGCGATGGCGTCTCGGAAATCAATCGAGCCACAGGCTGACTGTTCTCGGTGATAATCACCTGATCGCCGGGCGAAAGACCGTGGATCAACTCTGACAACTTAGCCTGGGCTTCATCGAGCGGAATGGCAGTCATGATAAAATGGTCCCCAAAATGAAGATACCATTTATTATGACGCGGATTGACGCAGCGTCAAGAAACCCCCTAATCGTCGGGAGCTTTCAACGCAGGTGCGAGTTGCCGCACAAGAGACGTGTCGGCCCAACCACTTGAGGCCGCCAGAAAATCTTGCCGCACACTACAACCATCGCCTCTTGCGGCAACGGTTTGCCGGCGGTAGGATGTTGATGACAATTTGAGTTTGACGCGCGTGCGTCAAGTTACTGCTTCCAGCAGAACCACGAACTTGGGTCTTCGGACTCTTGTACAGAAGAAGCAGTATCTGGACCGCGCTCCCGTTATGGGAGCGTCGGCCGGGTGCTGTTCTTCTGTGCCCCTTCGTGGGGGTTGTTGGAGCGGCCTCGGTCCGGCGCTCCTTTTTGTTGCGCCCGCACCGAGGAGACAACGTCACTCTTTGTCTGGTACGGGAGGGCGCAATGGCTTCCAAGGACGAGAGAAGGTTGATTGCGGGCCGAGACAGGCTCGTTGCGGACAGAGACAGATTGATCGGGGAGTACGAGTGGTTGCGGCGCATGGCGTGCCATTTGGACATGCAGACCGAACACATCGACCGGCAACTCATCGAACTCGAAAATCTCCTGCCGGACGACTACACATTCCCCGGCGATCCCACGGACTGCTAGGACAGACAGGAATGTCTGCCCCACCGTGGTGAGAAAATGCGATCCAGTGATTGACTGGCGGGAAATTCGGGGTAACATGTAACCCACGTTTGATGGGAGCATACACATCGTGAACTCGATAGAAAAACAACCGGCACGGTCGGGACATACGCTGGGGCTTGTGAGCATTCTGGCGGGCGTATTGCTGGCCATCGGTGTCGGGGTGGTCTGGGGACGGACGATGTGGATGGCCTCGGACGGGCCAGACCGGACTATCGAGGAACTGAACAAAACGGTTCGGCAGAAAGAGCAATTCGCCCGGCAAGCCGAAGCGGCGGGCAACCAGAAGGAAGCCGATCGGCTGCGCGGTCAAATCCCGCTGGTGCAAAAAGAGATCGAACGCAACGAAGCGTTCCGACTCCAGGCGGATCAGGCCGAGCTTGGGTTCGCGCGGAATGCCTTCGAGGTGATCCGCTTCTGCGGCGACGTTTTTTTGCGAATGTTGCTGATGATCGTGGTCCCGCTGGTCGTGACCAGCATGATCTGCGGCATCACCTCGTTGGGCGACATGAGCCGGATGGGCAAGGTGGGGCTCTGGACCCTTACCTACTACCTGATCACCGGCGCGGCGGCCGTCGTCTTGGGAATTGCTCTGGTCGAGATCATCCAGCCGGGCGTCGGCATGGACGATACCTTCGCCTACGTCGACGAGAGCCTGCTCGGCCGGCAGGAATCCTCGGTCGTCGGCACCGTGCTGGAAGTGATCCGCGGCCGGCCGGACGCCCCCGCCAGCGGCCTGATTCCCGAAAACATTCTCGCGGCGGCGAGCGAAACGAACATCTTGGCGGTGATCCTCTTTTCGCTCCTCTTCGGCGGCGCCTTGACCACCTTGGGCGAGAAAGGCAAACCGGCCGTCGATTTCTTCCGGGCCATGAACGAGGCCATCATGAAGGTGGTCCGCTTGATTCTTTTCTTCGCTCCGGTCGGCATTTTCGGCTTGATCACCACGAGGATCGTCCTTAGCGGCGGCGGCCAGGCGCTGGCCGTGGAAGGAGAACGGCTCGGCTGGTTCGTGTTGACCGTCACGCTCGGACTGGCCATTCATGCGGTCGTGCTCTGCCTATTGCTGTTGGTGCTCGGGCGGCGCAACCCCCTGCGGTATTTCTACACGATGAGTCGCGCGCTGTTGACGGCCCTCAGCACGTCCAGTTCGTCGGCCACGCTGCCGGTCACGATGGAATGCGCCGAGGAGGCCGGAGTATCGCAACGGGCGACCGGGTTTGTGCTGCCGCTGGGGGCGACCATCAACATGGACGGCACCGCGCTGTACGAAGCCACGGCCGCGATCTTCATTGCCCAATCGGCCGGCATTCCGCTGAGCGGCGCCGCGCTGGTCGTCGTCTTTCTGACGGCCACGTTGGCGGCCATCGGAGCGCCGGGTATACCCGAGGCGGGGCTGGTAACGCTGCTGATCGTACTGTCGGCCGTCGGTTTGCCGGCCGCCGGCATCGGCACGATTCTGGCGATCGACTGGTTTCTCGACCGCCAGCGCACGGCGGTCAACGTTTTCGGAGACGCGGTCGGCGCGGCGGTGATCGATCGATGGCTGAAAAAACAATAAGGACTCGGGTTTCGGGACTCGGAATTTGCGTTCAACGCCCCGGGACCGCGCTGCCGGGGAAAATCGCCCGCCGCTTGTCGTCGCCGTCGCGGGGCCTTGGTTGACCGTCCCTCCGTCGGCCGCTATACTGCGGTTTCCACCTCGTTGTGGCCCTCCACGTAATCCGTCGTGCTGCAAGTTCACCTCTTTTTTGTGACAGGAGAAATCATCATGCTGCTCCACCGGGGATTGCTGTTTTGTCTGCTGTGCGCGCCGGCCGTCGCAACGGTCCGCGCGGAGTCGCCGATGGCCGTCGTCCACGCCGAGGACGCTTCGTTCGTCGAAAGGTTGGCGGCCAAGGAGGTGCGTCGCTACGTCTACCTGCGGACCGGCAAGTTGTTGCCGATCACAACCGACATAAAAGCCAGCGGCGCGATTGTGGTCGGCGCGAAAGACCGGCCGGTGGTGCGAAACCTCCTGTCCGACGCGAAATTGAAAAAGCGGGTTGAAGAGTTGGAGGCGGAGCAATACATCCTCAAAACGCTTCAACACGACGGTCGGCCCGTGCTGCTGGTCGTCGGCGGCGACGGAATCGGTACGCTCTACGGCGCGTATCGCCTGGCCGAGCATCTGGGCGTGCGGTTCTACTTGCACGGCGACGTGGTGCCCGAGAGACAGATACCGCTCGAAATGCCCACTTTGGACGAGACCCGTCGGCCGCTGTTCGCGCTGCGCGGCATCCAGCCGTTCCACGATTTCCCCGAGGGGCCCGATTGGTGGACTCGCGACGGATACAAAGCCGTCCTTGGCCAGTTGCCGAAACTGGGGATGAACTTCTTTGGACTGCACTGCTATCCCCAGGGCGGCGTCGGGCCGGAGCCGCTGGTGTGGATCGGCCCGCCCGAGGAGATCGCCCCCGATGGAAAGGTGAAAGCGAGCTATCCCTCCCGGCACTTCACCGCCGACAGCAATCCGCCGACGTGGGGATACCAGCCGGGGAAGACGGGTGATTTTGTCTTCGGCGCCGCCGACCTGTTCGACCGCGACGACTACGGCGCCGATTACATGCGCGACACTCGTCCTTGGACCAAGATGTCGCCCGAGCAGTGCAACGCTTTGTTCGACCGGATGGGAAAATTCCTCGGCGACGTGTTTACTTTCGCCCGGCGCATGGGCATCAAGACTTGCATCGGCACGGAAACGCCGTTGACGATTCCCACGTCGGTGAAACGGCGGTTGCAGGCGTCGGGCAAGGATCCGACGGATCCGGCCGTGGTGCAAGAGGTTTACGAGGGGATGTTCCGGCGAATCGCCAAAATTCATCCGCTGGACTACTACTGGCTCTGGACGCCGGAGGGCTGGACATGGGGGGCGGGCGGGCTGCTGAAGACGGTGGAACAGCAGCAGATCGACGCCGTAGCGGCCGATTTCCGCGCGGCGATCGCGGCGGCGAAGAAAGTCAAGCCGCCGTTCAAGCTGGCCACCTGCGGCTGGGTGCTCGGCCCGCCACAGAACCCGGCGCTGTTCGACGAATTACTGCCGAAGGACATGCCGATGAGTTGCATCAACCGCAAGGTAGGCAACACGCCGGTCGAGCCGGGGTTCGCCAAGGTCAAGGGGCGGCCGAAGTGGGCCGTTCCCTGGCTCGAAGACGATCCCGCGATGACCACACCGCAGCTTTGGGCCGGACGCATGCGCCGCGACGCCGCCGACGCCTTGAAATACGACTGCACGGGGCTATTGGGAATCCACTGGCGCACACGAATACTCGCACCAAACGTCTCCGCGCTGGCCAAAGCCGCATGGGACCAGACGGGCTGGACGGGCCAGCCAAGGCCGGACGCCGACGGAAAGCCGAGGTTCGCGCCGGCGGCCGACTTCTACGCCGACTGGGTACGTGCGGAGTTTGGCCCGGAGGCGGCCGAACCGATTGCCGCGATCTTCACCCGCCTGGACGGCCGCTTGCCGCGCCCGGCGGATTGGATCACTGGCCCGGGCAGCATCAAACCTGATTCTCGGCCTTGGGAGCAGGTGCAAAAAGAGTATGCCTTTATCGACGAGTTGGCAATCCTACGGCCACGGATCGAAGGGCCGGGCAACCTCGAACGTTTCGACTACTGGCTGAACAACTTCCGCTGCCTCCGCTCGATCGCCGAGGTTCGGTGCGTTTGGGGCCGGTTCAACGCCGCTCTCGACAAGGCCAAGGCGGAGAAGAATCCAGAGATACAGAAGAAGCTTGCCCGGGAGTTGGCCTTGCCGGCCCGGAAGGAACTGGTGGCGGCGTTTGCCGAGCTTCATCGGCATCTGTTGACCACGGTCACTAACCCCGGAGAGATGGGCAACGTGTGCAATTGGCAGCAACAGACACTGCCGGTGTTGCTCACGAACCCCGGCCGGGAGTTGGCCAAGCTGCTGGGCGAGGATCTGCCGGCCGATGCGATGCCGTCGAAGCAATATGCCGGCCCGCCGCGGTTGTTCGTGCCCGAGGTCCGCACCAGCCTCGTTGCCGGGGAGCCGCTGAAGCTGACGGTAATCGTGCTGGGAGGCAAGCCGCAAGCGGCGGAACTGTGTTGGCGATCGCTGGGGACGGGTGAATATGCCAAAGCCCCGCTGAGGCACGTTGCTCGCGGCGTGTACACGGTCACGCTGCCGCCCGAGGCGGTCAAGGACGACTTCGAGTATTACGTTCGGGCCGTGGTCGGCGGCCGGCCGTTGCTGTTTCCGCCGACGGCCCCGGCGCTGAATCAGACGGTGGTGGTCGTGAAAAAATAGAGACGCCGCGCCCCTCGCCGCTCGCAGTGTGCCACTGCTTGCTTGCAAGATGTTTTATTTGTAACCTGTTGTCAATACACTGCTTGCAAGAAAGCAGTGGCACACGGTGGTGAGAAATGCGGAATGGTGGACAATGTGTGCCGAGATTCCTCACCGCTTGCTGCCCAGCCAGCTCCGCTCGATCTCTTCAAGCGTTCTGCCCTTGGTCTCCGGCACCCAGCGCCAGATGAAGACCACGCTGACGGCACAGAAGGCGGCGTATATCCAGAACGGGAACCCGTGGTGGAACCGCTCGATCAGCCACTGGCTTTCGTCCATGAGGGTGAACGTTTGGGTCACAAGGTAATTGGCCACCCAAAGGCAAACCGTGGCGATTGCCATTGCCCGGCCGCGGATGCCGGTGGGAAATATCTCCGACAAAATCACCCAGGTGACCGGTCCCACGGAAAGAGCGAAGCAAGCGATGTAGCCCAGAATAAATACGAGTGTCCAGGCCTCGGCGTGTTGCCAATAGGCCGCCAATCCCATCGCCAGCAGGCAGACGCCCATGCCCGTGTTGCCCACCAGCATCAACGGTTTGCGGCCGATTCTGTCGACCGTCCAGATGGCGAGAACGGTGAATACCATCATCACCGCGCCGACCAGCACGGTTTGCATCAGGGCGGCACTGGTTCCCAAGCCTAGTTTCTTGAAAATTTCCGGTGCGAAGTACAAAAACACATTGATGCCCGTGACCTGCTGCAAAACCGCCAGAATAACGCCGATCAACAACACGATTCTCATGCCGGGATGAAAAAGCTGGGCTATCGAGCCGGTTTCCCGCGCTAGTGCGTCCTTGATTTCGGCCATTTCGCCGCGGGCGTGCCGCGGGCCGCCCACGCGGGCAAGGACCGTCAAGGCTTGGCGTTCGCGGCCCTGTTTGACCAGCCATCGCGGGCTTTCCGGCACAAAAAACAACAAGACCAAAAACAACGTGGCCGGCAATGTTTCGGAAGCAAACATCCACCGCCATCCGTACAAGACGTTCCACGAACCGTCCACGCCGCCGCCGCTTTGATCCACGCAGGCGCCGTGTTGGGCAATGAAATAATTGGCGAAATAGACCACCAGCATTCCCGCAACGATGGCGAACTGGTTGATGGAAACCATCCGCCCGCGGATACGCGCGGGGGAGATTTCGGCAATATACATCGGCGAGGTCATCGAAGCGGCGCCGACGCCCAGCCCGCCGATAACGCGGAAAAAAATGAACTCGGTGAAGGTCCGCGGCAGCGCCGTGCCGACCGCGGAGACAAAGAACAGCACGGCCGAGGCAATCAGCACACCACGGCGTCCGAAGCGGTCGCTCAACGCGCCGGCCATTGCGGCCCCCAGCGCGCAGCCGAGCAACGCGCAGGCCGCCGCCCACCCCTTCCACAATTGGGGATCGAGCTCGAAGTGTTCGGAGAGAAAACCGATGGCCCCGGAGATGACCGCGGTATCGTAACCGAACAAGAGTCCGCCCAGCGCCGCCACCAAGGTCAGCAGGAATACATAAACCATGCTGCCGCCGCGGTGCTCCACCGAAGATGTCATGGCGATTCCTCGCGCTTGTCGGTCGGATGTTAGCAGCCCGTTGAACAAGTCAGTTTCCGAGAGTTCGGGCGCCCCGGCTGGCTTGTGCACGCGTGTTTTCCCGGGTGGTTCTCCCCGCCCTGCTGGCCAACCCCGCAGGGGCCCCCGTTTTCCACGGCCGGTTAGAACTCCCAGCGCGGTAACGCGCGGGCTCCGATCCGCCGTGGGCCC